>DGIZ01000123.1:0-234 GCA_002386585.1 Brevundimonas sp. UBA4609
GGCCCGCGCCCCCGCCGCGCCGTCGCCTGCGCCAGATCAGCGCGCAGCAGCGCCCGCGTGCGTTGCAGCGCCGCCACCCGGTCCGTGTTCGCCTTCACCGCGAACCGCGTCTCGATCGACTGGCCCAGCACCAGCGCCCCCGCCCCCGCCAACAGGGCGAAGATGAGCAAGGCGATCATGACCTCGACCAGTGTAAACCCGGCTCTCTTTCTTCCGCTATCGCTCGCCGCGCGG
>DGIZ01000123.1:473-23268 GCA_002386585.1 Brevundimonas sp. UBA4609
GGCGGCTCGCTGCTTGAGCGGAGAGGCGATCTTTCCTCATGCGCCCGCCGCCCGGAACAGCACGCGCTCGGCGGCCTGTTCCTCATCGGCGAAGACCCGCACGTCGATGCGTCCGACGCCCGGCATGTCCGTCGCGCTGACCACCCGCACCCACCGCCACTCGCGCCCGCCCAGCGACGCCTGACCGCCCGTGCTGCCGCTGGGCAGGTCGCGCGCGATCATCGCTTCGGCAGCGACATTGTCGGCGACGACGCCGCCCAACGTCCGCGTCTCGACCCGCGCCGCCGAGCGCGTGCTCTCGCCCGACAGGTTCATCAGCGCCATCGCCGCCAGACCGAACACGGCCAGCGCCACCAGACACTCGATCAGGGTGAAGCCCGCGCGGGGCGCTCCCTCACTCATGGATCGTCACCTCGCCTGCCCCGTCGATGGCGACGGTGACGGAGCGGGCCTCACGCTCCAGCCGCACGCTGGCGGCGTCGGCGCCGCCGGTGGGGTCGAACACGGCGCGGGCGGCTCCGGCGACGGCGGCGCCCTCGCCCCATGCCTTCGGCGCCAGCACACCGGTCAAAGGCGTCCAGACGGCGCCGTCGAAACTCTCGAAACCATAGCCCGCCGCATCGGCGCGCAGGGCCACCGGACGGTTGGTCATCACCGCCTCTTCGCGCGCCAGCGTCAGACGCGCAGCGAACCGCTCGGCCTCGACCGCCAGCGTCGGGCGCGGGTCCGGCATGGACAGCACCACCGCCCCCGCCGCCACGCCGATGATGGCGATGATGACCATCAGTTCTACTAGGGTGAAGCCCATTCTTTGTTCGCTACCGCGCGCGCCTCGGGCGCACGCTGCTTGAGCGAGTTGTCGTGCGCTACCGCTCGCCGCGCGGCGGCTCACTGCTTCAGCGCGTTTGGGCGTGTCCACGGCTGTCGAGCGGGCCGAACGAGAATGCGCCTCAGCCCTGCCAGTTGCCGATGTCGGCGTCATTCCCCTCGCCCCCTTCCTGGCCGTCGGCGCCGAAGGACCAGATATCGAACTGGCCGCCATGGGCGCTGCGGCGGCGGTACTGGTAGGGATTGCCCCACGGATCTTCCGGCAGGCGGCGGACATAGCCGCCCTGGCGATAGCGTTCCGGCCGCGCCAGATCGGCGGGCGGCGCCGTCAGAGCCTTCAGACCCTGCTGGTCCGTCGGGAAGGTCAGGATGTCGAGGCGATAGGTCTCCACCGCCTGTTCCAGCACCGAGATGTCGGCCCGCGCCTTGCCGACCATGGCCTTGTCCTGACTGGGCAGGACATTGATGGCCACCACCGTCGCCAACAGGCCGATGATGACGATGACGACCATCAGTTCGACCAGGGTGAAGCCCTGACGTTTCTGGCGCTTGTCCTGAATATCTTCGTTGCGCATGGAAGGTCTCCTCACCCCAGAGCCAGGGTGTTGATCTGAAGGATGGGCAGCAGGATCGACAGCACGATCACGGCGACGATCCCGCCCATGACCACGATGATCGCCGGCTCCAGCAGGCTGAGCATCACGGCGGTGAAGTTGGAGAATTCGCGTTCCAGATAGTCGGCCGCGCGCTCCAGCATGGGCTCCAGCCGACCGCTGCTTTCGCCGGAAGCGGTCATGTAGACGAGGATGGGCGGGAACACCTCGGCGCGGCGCATGGCGACCGACAGGCCCCCGCCTTCACGCACCGCCTCGGCCATCTGTTCGGTGGCGCGGCGCAGGGCGCGGTTGGAGACGGTGCGGGCGGTGATGGTCAGCCCCTCCAGCACCGGCAGGCCCGCCGCGATCATAGTCGACAAGGTGCGGGCCATGCGCGCCCCGTGCAGATCGCGTGTCAGCCGTCCGACCAGCGGCAGCCGGAGCACCCAGGCGTCCAGCCTCAGCCGCACCGCCTCGCGCCGCCGTGCGATCAGCCCCGCGGCGACCACGGCGGCGAGGATCAACGCCATCAGCCAGCCCCAGTCGCGCATCAGGTCCGACAGGCCGATGACCAGCCGCGTCAACAACGGCAGGGTCTGGCCCATGCTGTCGAACTGATCGACCACCTTGGGCACGATATAGGTCATCATGGCGACGATGACGCCCAGCGCCACCACCGCCAACACGCACGGATAGACCAGCGCCGTCAGCACCTTGCCGCGCACGACCTCGTCCCGCTCCAGCCCGTCGGCCAGCCGTTCGAGGATGGGCTGAAGCGCGCCCGACTGTTCGCCCGCCGCCGTCATGGCGCGATACAGCGGCGGAAAGGCCGCGCCCTGCTGGCCCATGGCGTCGGACAGGCGCCGCCCCTCGATCACCCCGGCGTGCACGCCTTCCAGCACGCGGCGGACGTTGGGCCGGTCTGCCTGAAGCATCAGGTTCCGCAGCGCCTCCTCCAGCGGTGAGACGGAGATCAGCGTCGCCAGCTGCCGCGTGGTCAGCGCCAGCGCCTTGGGCGACAGTCGCCCGGCCTTGCCGGATGTCGTCGCAGCGATCGCGCCCGCACGACCGGGCGACAGCTGCAAAGGCGCCAGCTGACGCTTCGCCAGCGCCTTGCGCGCAGCGGCTTCGTCGGTCGCGGTCACAGAGCCGCTGACCGTCCGCCCGGCCGCGTCGGCGGCCACATAGTCGAAGGCCGCCATCAGGCCGCGACCTCTGCGGCGGCGGTTTCCTGACGCGCGACGCGCAGGGCCTCCTCGACCGAGGTGACGCCCTCTAGCACCAGCGCCCGCGCCCGGTCGGCCAGCGTCCCGCCGCGCGCGAAGGCCGCGTCGAACACCGCGTCCTCATCAGCGCCCGAGGCGATCAGGCGGCGCACCTTCTCGTCCACCGCCAACGTCTCATAGAGGCCGATGCGGCCGACATAGCCGGTCGAGCCGCAGTCGGCGCAGCCGTGCGGCCGCCAGACGCGCGCACCCTCTTCGGCCCCGATCAGGCGCGCGGTCGCCTTGTCCGCCGTCTCCTCGATCCGGCAGTGCGGGCACAGGCGGCGCACCAGCCGCTGCGCCACCACCAGCCGCAGGGTCGAGGCCAGCAGGAAGGGCTCGACCCCCATGTCGCGCAGGCGCGTCACCGCCCCCGCCGCGTCGTTGGTGTGGACCGTCGACAGCACCAGATGGCCGGTCAGGGAGGCCTGAACGGCGATGGCCGCCGTCTCCGTGTCACGGATTTCGCCGACCATGACCACGTCCGGGTCCTGACGCAGGATGGCGCGCAGACCGGCGGCGAAGGTCATGCCGACCTTGGGGTTCACCTGCGTCTGGCCGACGCCTTCCATGGCGTATTCGACCGGGTCTTCGACCGTCAGTATGTTGCGCGAACCGTCGTTCAGCAGCGACAGCCCGGCGTAGAGGCTGGTCGTCTTGCCCGAGCCGGTCGGCCCGGTGACGAGGATGATGCCGTTCGGCTCGGCCAGCGCATGGCGGAAGACCTCCAGCGCCGCCGGGTCCATGCCCAGACGGTCCAGCGTCAGCCCGGCCTGATCCTTGTCCAGAATCCGCAGCACCACCCGCTCGCCCGCCCGCGACGGCAGGGTCGAGACGCGCACGTCCAGCGACTTGCCGCCCAGCGTCAGGGGGATGCGCCCATCCTGGGGTTTACGCTTCTCGGCGATGTCGAGCCGCGCCATGACCTTGATGCGCGACACCAGCAGCGGCGCCACGCGCGGGTTCAGGCTCAGCGCCTCGCGCAGCACCCCGTCCACCCGCATCCGCACCAGCAGGCGCGTCTCATAGCTTTCCAGATGCACGTCCGAGGCGCCGATGCGGGCGGCCTCGGCGATGACGCCGTTGATCAGGCGGATGACCGGCGCGTCGTCCGTGGCGTCCAGCAGGTCGGCCGCCGCCGGAATGTCGTCCACCAGACTGTCCAACCCGACCGGCAGGGACAGGTCGTCGCCGTCGGCGGCCGTCAGTTGCTCGCCCGCATAGACCTCCGACAGCTTGCGATCAAAGGCGGCGGCGCTGAGAGGCGTCGCCTCCAGCGGGCGGCCCAGCGCGCGGCGCGCCTCGACCAGCGCCAGAGGGTCGGCGCCCTCGCGTACTCCCACCGCCATCACCTCGCCCGCCGCCAGCAGCAGGACGCCGTGGGTCTTGGCGAAGCCGTAGGGCAGACGCGGATCGACGACGGTGATCACCGGGCGGCTCCCGATACCGGCGGCAACGGCTGGGCCGCCACCGGCGCTGCGGGGGCGATGACCAGCGGCTCGCCTGCTGCCGGAGCCGCGGGCGGCTGGGCCTGCATATAGTCGCGCAGCAGGGCGTCGAGGCTGGGCTCGCGATCGGGGTGAACGCGCTGCTGCTCGCCGCGCATATAGCCCCAGCGATCCGCCGCCAGCCCCTGCGCGTCCGCCGTGGTGCGCAATATGGTCGGGCGCAGGAAAACCATCAGATTGGTCCGCCCCCGCTCGCGGCTGGTCGAGCGGAACAGGACGCCGACGCCCGGAATGTCGCCCAGCCCCGGCACCTTGCTCGTCTCCAGCCGGTCGTTCTGATCCAGCAGGCCGCCCGCCACGGCGATGTCGCCGTCATCGACCACCAGCGTCGTCTCCAGCTCGCGCTTGTCCAGGATCAGGTCGCCGGCGCCGCTGGTCAGAAGGCCGTTGATGCTCGACACCTCCTGCCGCAGCGTCAGGGTGATCGAGCCCCCCGCATTGATCTGGGGACGCACGGTCAGGCGCACGCCGATGTCCTTGCGCTCGGTCGTGGTGAAGGGGTTGGAGTTGCCGTCCAGAATGGTCTGGCCGGTGGTGATCGGCACCTCCTGCCCGACCAGGAAGGTCGCCTCTTCGTTGTCCAGCGTCATGATCGACGGGGTCTGCAACAGGTTCGAGCCCGCGTCCGTCTTGGCGGCGTTGATGATGAAGCCGAACAGGCCGTCGCCCCATTTGCCCCCCGCCCCGCCGACGAAGCCGTTGGCGCCCAGCAGGCTGTTCAGGGCGAGGTTCTGCAGCCGCTCGCGCAAGGGGTCGTCCTTGTCGAGCTGACCCGCCGCCGCCCCGCCCGCGATGGGAACCAGCGGCGCGGCGCGGTCGGAGTAGTTGGTCAGGCCGACGCCCTGTTCGCCCGCCATCAGCCATTGCACGCCCAGATCGCGCACGGCCTTGTCGCTCAGTTCGACGACGATGGCCTCGATCAGCACCTGCTGACGGCGCACGTCCAGCTGGCGGATCACCTCGGTCAAAGTGCGTTGCAGGTCCGCCGGGCCAGAGATGACCAGGGCGTTGGCGCCGGGGAAGCGGGCGATGGTGGCGCGCTGGCCGGTGGCGGTCACGGTGGTCGAGCCGATCGGCCCGCTGTCGGTCTCGCCCGTCGTGGTCAGACCGCCCGACCCCATGCCGCTGGTCGTCTGGTTCGCCCCGGCGCGGGCGGTGCGCAGGCGCGGGGACGAGGTCGCCGCCGCATCCGCAGGCTGCCCCACGATCTGTTGCAGGACCGGCAGAAGCTGCTCGGCGTCGGCGTGCTCCAGGAACACGACGTTGACGTCCTGACTGGCCCGCGCCCGGCCGTCCAGATCGGCGATCAGGCCGCGTACCCGCGCCAGCGCCTGACCGTCCCCGCGCAGCACCAGCGCATTGGAGCTTTCGACCGGGGTGATCGTCACCAGGCCAGGCCCGCCGGGGCCGCCCGTCACCTGTTGCAGCACGCCCGCAATCTCGCGCGCCGAGGCGTTCTCCAGCGCCACCACCTCATAGGCCGAACGGTCTACGTCGATGCGGCCGACCAGCGCCCGGATACGCGCCAGATTGTCGGCGAAGTCGGCCACCACCACGCTGTTGGCGCCGGGATTGGCCAGCACCTGCCCCTGCGCCCCGACCAGCGGCCGGATCGTCTCGGCGGCCGAGGCGGCGTCGATGTGGCGAAGGGTGAAGACCTCGGTCGAGAACCGCTCGGCGCCGACCGTGGCCGGGCCCTGCGCCGCGCCCTGCGCCGGACTGATGCGGTAGGCGCCGGACGACGTCGGCGTCACCACCAGACCATTGGCCCGCAGCGTCGACAGGAAGACCTCGAACAGCTGGGCTCGGGTCAACGGGCGCGGGCTGGACACCGTCACCGTGCCCGTCACCGCCGGATCAACGATGAAGGTGCGCCCGGTGGTGCGCGCCACATCCTGCACGAAGGCGCGGATGTCGGCGTTCTGGACGTTCAGCGTCTGACGCGCCTCCTGGGCCATCACCGGCGCGGCGGCCAGCGGCTGGACCGCCAGAACAGCGGCCAGAACGCCGGTGAGCAGAGAGCGGCTGCGGGCCTTCATGGGCGCGTCCTTATGGTGGTGGAGCGGACCTGACCGTCGCGCTCGAACTGGATCTGGGCCGAGGGGGCGTCGGCCAGTTGGCCGCGCAGGGCGGCGAGCGCCTGCGGGCTGTTCAGGGCCGCGCCGTTGACCGACAGGATGACGTCGCCTGAGCGCAGGCCTGCATTGCGCAGCTCGCCCCCGTCGCCCGAGGCGGAAACGGTCAGCCCCTTGATCCCCAAGCCCTGGATGCGCGGCCGCAGCCCCGCCTGGGCGATCAGGCGCTGGGGATCGACCACCACGCCTTCGGCCGAAGCGGGTTCGGGCGCAGTCGCTGCGGGTTGCGCCGCCGTTGCCGGCGCCGCAGAGGCTGCGCCGGACGCCATGTCGGGAAAATCGAGACGGAAAGGCGCGCCGCCGCGCGACAACATGACATGGTCGGGGGCGACGGCGCTCAGGGTCAACCCCGGCTCCACCTCCTCGCCCGCGCCGACCGAGACCTGGCGTCCATCCGCCAGACCGATGATGGCCGAACCGCCGCCCGCGCCGTCCGCGCGCACGCCGAACAGGGTCAGGCCGCCGCCGTCCGACGGCGCCGCCTCGGCCCCGCCTCCGCCGTTGCGGAAGAAGGCGTCGAAGCGCGACAGCACGCCCAGGTCGATCTCAGAAAGAGGCCGCGACTCCACGGCCTGCGGCGTCGGCGCCGCGAACAGCCAGACCAGCCGCCCGGCCTGCACCAGAAGAAGCAGGATCAACGCCGCCTCGACCACGCGCCGCAGCGATGGACGGCGAAGGGACAGGCTCCCCTTGCCCCACGAAACGGCGCCCAGTTTGCGAAGGCCAGCGAGCAAGGAAGACATCCCCCACGGCCTCTCGCGGCCGCACCGCCTCCCTAGGCGGATGCTCCGTACCCGGCTCGCTCCGAACCATGACAGCGTCGAGAAGTTGTCACGACAGATGCAGCGGGTTCGGACGGAATGACGCGAAACATTCACCCTTCCCAACAGGAAAGGGGACGCAAAAAAGCCGGGAGACCGCTGGGGCCTCCCGGCTCGATTGTCCGACGCTGCCGCCGTTTAGAAGCGCGCCGTCAGGCTGACCGAGGCGCTCTGACCCAGATCGTACTGGTTGATGCGGATCTTGTTGCCCTTTTCCTGATACTCCTCGAAGTCCGTCCCCAGCAGGTTGCGCAGCTCCAGGGCGAAGCCCAGGTCGCGGCCCTTCACGGTGAAGTCCTTGCGATAGACGAAGTCGAGAACGGCGCCCGGCTCCTGCAGGTAATCCGGCTCGCGCGCCGTGCCGACGCCCGCGCCGCGCGCGGTGATCCGCTCCGAGACGTAGTTCAGGATGAAGGTCGCCTGCGAGCGCGCCGTGTCGTCCTCCCAACCCAGTTGCAGGTTGGCGACGTGCTCCGACTGGCCTTGCAGACGGCTGCCGTCCTGGATGAAGAACGACGCCTGTTCGGGACGCCCGCCGCCGCCCAGGGTGATGACGGTGTCGCCCTCGCCGACCGAGACGTCAGAGTCCGACCAGGTGTAGTTGGCCTGCACCAGCCAGCGCTTGTTGGAGATGAAGGCCGCCTGATCGGCGAACTCGAAATACTTCTTCACCTCGGCCTCGACGCCCATGACGGTCGCTTCCGGCGCGTTGAGGAAGGTCTGCTGTCGCTGGTTGCCGACATCGACGATCACCGCTTCGACCGGCTTGTCCAGCTTCTTATAGAAGACGCCCGCCGTGACGAACTGCTGGCGGCCGAAATACCATTCCCAGCGCGCGTCCAGGTTCAGGATCTCGGTGTCCGTCAGATAGGGGTTGCCGATAAAGACGCGGTCGCTTTCCGGGTCGGTATAGGCCTGGGGCGCCAGTTCGCGGAACTGCGGACGACCGATGGTCTTGGACGCGCCGAAGCGCAGTTGCTGATCCTCGGTGAAGTTCCACGTCGCGGTGAACGACGGCAGCCAGTACTGCTCCTCGATCTCGGTCGCCTCATAGGACGAGGCGCCGCCGAACAGGTCGCGCGGGGTCACGCTCTGCTGGCCGTCCTCGAAGCGGACGCCGAAGGTGGTCCGGATGGTCGGCACGAACTCGGCGTCGACCATGGCGTAGATCGCGTTGACCTTCATGTCGGCGTCATAGGCGTTGGCGCCGTTCGAGCCGGCGATCTCGCGCAGCTGCAGGGTCCACGGATTGATGTTGTAGTCCGAGAACAGGTAGTCGATCCGCGCGCGGCGCTGACTGTCGGTCAGGCCGTTGACGGCCTCGAACTGCAGGTCGTGACGCTCGGCCGAGCGGGTGTTGTCCAGGGTCGAGGCGCCGACGCTGATGGTCGCCTCGCGGCCCGCCGCCATCGGCAGCTTGTAGGCCAGGTCCACGCCGCCGGACCAGATTTCGTCGTCCAACTCGCTGAACGAGATCTGGTTGCCCTGAACGTTGTGGATGAAGCGGTCCTGGGCGTCGACGCCATACTGGAAGCGCGATTCATAGGGAGCGTCGCGCGAGGTCTTGGCGTAGGCCGCGCGCCAGTCCAGCTTCCACTCGCCGTCAGCGCCGAAGTAGTGCTCGCCCGCCAGTTGGCTGGTGAACAGCTGACGCACGAACCACTCGGTGTAGTCGTTGCGGATGACGCTGCCGCCGGCGTCGAAGTCCGGCCCGGCCGAGGTGCGCGCGCGCTTGGTCGTGGTGCGGACGTAGAGGTTGGTCCACTTCACCTCGTGATCGTCGGTCGTCAGCGACAGGCCGCCCAGGAAGTTCAGGCGCACGTCGTTCTGGTTGGACTCGACGTCGAAGGTCGAAACCGGCACCAGGTCGTCGCCCTGGAACTGGCCCTCTTCCTGGATCGCCTGGCGCGTGCGCCAGGAGTTGTCGTAACCGGCGACGGCGATGACGCCCAGGTCGCCGATCTCGGTCGGGGTGCGGAAACCGCCCGCCAGTTCCAGGCTGCCGTCGACCGGCGTCTGCTGGCGCTGCATCAGGCGCAGCGGCGCATTGACCAGCGACCGCCCCATGGCCTGCACTTCAGACGCCGAGAAGTTGGCCAGATTGATCTGCTTGCCGAGACGGAAGGCCTGAGCGATCTGGCTCGGAACCTTGCGCGTCTCGTCGTCGAAGCCGGTCCAGTCGGTGTCCGAGCCGTAATAGACCAAGTTGTCGCGGCCCGTCGTCTCGGTGTTGCCGCCGATGCCCGCCTTGAAGGTCAGGAAGGGTTCGGCCGGGGCGTCCACGGTGCGCAGGTCGATGACCCCGCCGCCGAACTCGCCCGGATAGTTGGGGGAATAGGACTTCTGAACCGTCACGCCCGCCAGGATGCTGGAGGGGAACAGGTCCAGCGGCACCACGCGCTGCAGCGGCTCGGGGCTGGGCAGCGGCGAACCGTTCAGCAGGGCCGAAGAATATCGCTCGCCCAGGCCGCGCACATAGACGAAGCGGCCCTCGACGATCGACAGGCCGGTCACGCGGGTCAGGGCCGCGGCGGCGGTGGAGTCGCCGGTGCGTTGCAGGTCTTCCGACGTCAGGAAAGCGGCCACCTCGGCGCTCTGACGGTTCGGCTGCGGGATATTGCGGCCCAGGACGACGATGTCGCCCAGTTGGGTGGCCGGGGTCTGCGACACCTGATCCGGGCTTTCCGGATCGGCGGGCAGTTCATTGCTCAGAGCCACGGCGGCGACGGGGGCGGACGCCTGGGCGAGCGCGAGGCTGGGCGCGCCGAAAGCGGCGACCAGGGCGCTGCTGGCCAGCAGCAGCCCGTTACGGGTCAGGGTCTTGTTCTTCATGTTCGGCTGCCTTGCGTAGGTCGAGAGAGGCTGGACGCTCAAAGGGTCGGCGGCGGCCCTTTCGGACCGCCGCCTCGCCAGAGGGTTCATCAGCACTTCGCGTTGGCGGTCAGGCCGCAGGTCCAACCCTGCCACCAGGTGTCCGAAGCGTTCTTCACGGCGCCGATGTAGTCGGTGTCGGTGAAGGCGGCGTGGACGCTGGAAGCCTTGACCGGGGTCACGGCGGTTTCATTGGCGCCGTTGATGAAGGTCAGGACCTGGTTGGTGATCGTCACGCCCGAAGTCGGGGCGGTCAGGGTCGAGGTCCCCTTGGCCGTGTTGTTCGTCCCGGCCGTGAAGATCGGTTCAGACAGGGCCGCGTTCGACGCACGATAAGAGATGCCGCAGGACATGAAGACCGAGTTGAACACCGGGTTCACGCTGGCCGTGTCGGGGTCGGCGATGTCCAGGCAGCCGGCCAGAGAACCGGAAACACTGGTGAAGACCGAGTTGATCACGGTCGGCTTCGTGCCCGTGTCGAAGTGGGCGACGGTATGGGCGTCGGTCGGCGAGTTGCGGCCCACCAGGGTCCAGTTGGCGATCTTGGGCTGGGAGTTGTAGCGCTGGGCCAGCGGCGTCGAGGCCGGGGCGGCCGAGAACTCGAAACCGGCCGAGCGGCTGGTCGCGTTCGGGGCGCGCTGGGTCGCGATGCCGAACTGGGCGCCGCCGCGCCAGCCGGTGTCGGTGTCGAAGGCGTCATCGTCGGCGCCGTTGATGACGATGTGCTTCAGATTGACGTTGCCGCCGAAGATTTCGATGCCGTCGTCCGACGAGTTGTAGGACTGGACGTATTCGATGGTGGTGCCGGCGCCGACGCCGGCCAGGGTCAGGGCCTGCAGTTCGTTGCCCGTCGAGATCTCAAAGCCAGAGTAACGGATCTGGACGTAACGCAGACGGCCCGAGTTGTCGTTGGCGTTGCCGCCGCCGTAGAAGGCGTTGGTGCCCTCGACCTGGCCGGTGCAGGTGACCGGCGCGGTCAGTTGACAGTTGGCCTGAGGCGCGCGACCGGCCAGGACGATCCCGCCCCACTGACCGTGCGAATTCTCGTTCGTCGTGCCTTCGACGTTCTGGCGGCTGGTGAAGATGATCGGTTGCGAGGCCGTGCCCTCGGCGTAGATCTGCGAGCCGCGGTTCACCAGCAGGTAGTCGCCGCCGCCCGAGGCGAAGATGGTCACCCCCGCCTCGACCGTCAGGATGCCCTGCGTGCCCGTGTTGGCCGAGGCGTCGACGCCGCCGTCCGTGCCGACGGCCGTGCGGCCCGAGATCGAATAGATGGTGCCGGCGCGCAGCGGCACCGTCAGCGAGCCGTTGATCTGTTGCGGCAGCTGGCAGTTGCGCAGCGTGCCGTTGGCCATGGTGCCGACGTTGGCGAAGCCGGTCGGGCAGTCAGCGGCGGCCTGGCCGTTGCCGCCGCCGTTGTTGCCGCCGCCATTGTTGCCGCCGCCGTTGCCGAAATCGCCTTCGCCCGGCGAGGCCACCTCGGCCGAACCGCCGCAGGCCGCCAGGGCGAGCGCGCTGGCCGCCACGGCGAGCAGGGTCTTGAAGCTGCTGTTCATCGTCATTCCACCGGTCTGGTCAAAGGATGCGACAGTGGGCGGCTCATCCGCCGCGGATGACCCTGCTTCCCTCCTGCCTCGGCGGCATGGATAGCGGCTGCTGTTTCCGAAGCTTGCGCGCTTCGGTGACGGATCAGCTTAGGTTTCTTGCCGTTTTCTCGCCGTTTGAGTGACGAATTGTCCGATAACGGAGATTGACGGTCTTCATCCGCCGGTCATCGGACGGCGCCTTGAAGCGCACGCCCCCTTGTGTCGCGGACGCGTCTGACGCAACAGGACGCGCCGGTCTGCTCGCCGGCCCCCGACACGCAAAGAAGACGAGATCCCGAATGGGCGGCTGGAACGTGCGCAAGCGCATCACTGTCAACGCGCAGGAACGCAGCCTGGCCCGCAGCCTCAGCTGGCCTCATCTTGTGGCCATGGGCGTGGGCGCCATCGTCGGCACCGGCATCCTGACCCTGATCGGCATCGGCGCCGACAAGGCCGGGCCGGCCGTCCTGCTGTCCTTCCTGATCGCGGGCTTCGTCTGCGCCTGCGCCGCCCTGGCCTATGCCGAGATGGCCTCGACCATCCCCGCCTCGGGCAGCGCCTATACCTACAACTATGTCGTCATCGGCGAGGTCGTCGCCTGGGTCATCGGCTGGAGCCTCATCCTCGAATACAGTCTGGTGGTCAGCGCCGTGGCCGTCAGCTGGTCCGGCTATGCGGCGCCCCTGCTGCACGACTGGCTGGGCCTGCCCATGGCCATTATGCAGGGGCCGCACGCGGGCGGCGTCGCCAACGTGCCCGCCCTGTTCATCATCCTGGTCATCGCCGGAATGCTGATCATCGGCACCCGCAAGAGCGCCACGCTGAACCTGGCCCTTGTGGTCGTAAAGCTGTCGGCCCTGGTGCTGTTTGTCTGGTTCGCCCTGCCCCATTTCAACGCCGCCAATCTGGAGCCGTTCAGCCCCTTCGGCTTCGGCCGCACCATGGGCGAGGACGGGGTCGAGCGCGGCATCATGGCCGCCGCCGCCATCATCTTCTCGGCCTTCTACGGCTTCGACGCCATCGCCACGGCGGCTGAGGAAACCCGCAATCCCAAGCGCGATCTGGCCATCGGCATCGTCGGCTCCATGCTGGCCTGCGCGGCCATCTACACCGTCATCGCCACGGCGGCCCTGGGCGCGACCTCCTTCACCCTGTTCGCCAACAGCCCCGAGCCGCTGGCCCTGATCCTGCGCGAAATCGGCCAGCCGGGCGCCGCCCACTTCCTGGCCGTGACGGCGGTGCTGACCCTGCCGACCGTCATCCTGGCCTTCTTCTATGGCCAGAGCCGCATCTTCTTCGTCATGGCGCGCGACGGCCTGCTGCCGCGCGGCCTGTCGCAGCTGTCGGCCAAGGGCGCGCCCCTGCGGATCACCCTGTTCACCGCCGCCGTGGTGGGGACCATCTCCCTGTTCTTTCCGCTGGACGAGATCGTCGCCCTGGCCAACGCCGGGACGCTGGTGGCCTTCAGCTCGGTGGCGCTGTGCATGCTGATCCTGCGTCGTCGCTCGCCGGACCTGCCGCGCGGCTTCCGCACGCCGCTGGCCTGGATCATCGGTCCGATCGCCATCGCCGGCTGCCTCTATCTGCTGGCCAGCCTGCCGCAGAAAACGCAAGCGTGGTTCCTGATCTGGAACGTGATCGGCGTCGGCGCCTATCTGCTCTACGGCCGTCGCTTCAGCGTCGCCCGTCGTGAGGCCAAGGAAGCCGAACAGGCCGCCGACGACTGATCCTACAGGGGGCGCTGCGACCGGCGCCCCCGCTAATCCTCAACCGGCCCAGGCGGTCCCCGGCGCCGCCTGCTATCCAGACGCCTCGCCCCGATGGCCGGATAGCGGAGCGGTTACGCGGCGGAGTGCATATCCGTCCAGCCTGGTTCGATCCCAGGTCCGGCCTCCATCGGGGCGCCCTGCCGTTCAGGAGCCGCGCCATGCACCGTCTCGCCCCCTCGATCGACGCCGTGGAGTGGTTGAACACGCCCGACCCGGTGCGTCTGGAAGACCTGCGCGGCAAGGTCGTCTGCATCGCCTTCCTGCAACGCCTCTGCCCCGGCTGCTCCCACTACGCCCTGCCCCAGGCCCGGCGCGTGGCCGAGACCTTCACCTCCGGCGAGGTCGCCGTCCTGGGCGTCCACAGCGTGTTCGAACATCACGACCAGCAGTCGGACCGCGCGGGCCTGACCCAATGGCTGGCCGAGCACGGTTGCCGATTCCCCGTCGCCGTCGACGCGCCTTCGGCCGACACCACCGCGCCTCGCACCATGACCGCCTTCAATCTTCAAGGCACGCCCAGTCTGGTGCTGGTCGACCGGCTGGGCCGGATGCGGATGCGCCGTTTCGGCCCCGTCTCGGACATGATGCTGGGCGCCGAGATCATGGCCCTGCTGCTGGAGCCTGTAACCGCCGCGTGAAAAGCCGCACCGCCTGCTTGCCCCAGCGTCAAATGCTCATTTTATTGAGCGCCCAGAACACAAAATCAGTGACTTAAACCAAAACCATAAAGGGCTTGTTGCCTGATCCGTTATCGTGCCCACTATCCTGGACGGCGAACCAGAGAGGGATCGCTTTCACAGTGAGCCTAACGACATGGTCGCGCCCTTCCCCACGGATAAGGTCTTCATCGGCGGCGTCTGGCGCCCCGCAGGCGGCGACGCGACCCTGCCGATCGAGAACCCGTCGACGGGCGAGGTCATGGGCGCTATGGCCGCCGGAACCGGCGCCGACGTGGACGCCGCCGTCCGCGCCGCGCGCTCTGCCTTCGACGGAGACTGGGGCCGCATGACGGCGGTCGAGCGCGGCCGCATCCTTTCGCGCATGGGACGCGAGGTCGAAGCCCGCATCGACCTGCTGGCCGAACTTGAGGCGCTGGACGTCGGAAAGCCGCTGAAGCAGGCCCGCAACGACGTGATCGCCCTGGCCCGCTATCTCGAATTCTACGCGGGCGCGGCGGACAAGCTGCATGGCGAGACCATCCCTTTCCAGGACGGCTACACCGTCTACACCCTGCGCGAGCCGCACGGGGTGACGGGGCACATCATCCCCTGGAACTATCCGATGCAGATCATCGGCCGCTCGGTCGTGGCGGCCCTGTGCGTCGGCAACGCCGTGGTGCTGAAGCCCGCCGAGCAGGCGTCGCTGACCGCGCTGGCCTTCGCCCACATCGCCTTCGACTGCGGCCTGCCCGCAGGCGCGCTGAACATCGTGACCGGCACGGGCGCCGAGGCGGGCGCGTCGCTGGCGGCGCATCCGGGGATCAACCACCTGTCCTTCACCGGCTCGACCGGGGTGGGCGTGGCCATACAGCAGGCGGCGGCGGTCAACGCCGTGCCGGTGACGCTGGAACTAGGCGGCAAGTCGCCCCAACTGGTGTTCGACGACGCCGATCTGGACAAGGCCCTGCCCTTCCTGGTCAACGCGGGCGTCCAGAACGCAGGCCAGACCTGCTCGGCCGGATCACGCGTGCTGGTCCAGCGCGGCGTCTATGACGAGGTCGTGCGCCGCATGGGCGAACGTTTCCGCGCCCTGACCGTCGGCCCGGCCATGGACGATCTGGACGTCGGCCCGCTGGTGTCGAAGAAGCAGAAGGCCATGGTCGAAGGCTTCATCGAGAAAGGCCGCGCCGACGGCCTGATCGTGGCGCAGGCGACCTTAGGCGACCTGCCGGAGGGCGGCGCCTATGTCGCGCCAACCCTGTTCGCCAACGTCGCGCCCGATCATCCGCTGGCGCAGCAGGAAATCTTCGGCCCCGCCGTCGTCGTCATTCCGTTCGAGACGGAAGACGAGGCTGTCGCCATCGCCAACGATACCGACTACGGCCTCGTCGCAGGTGTCTGGACCGCCGATGGCGGGCGGCAGATGCGCCTGGCGAAACGGCTGCGGGCCGGACAGGTCTTCATCAACAACTACGGCGCGGCAGGCGGGGTCGAGCTGCCCTTTGGCGGCGTCGGAAAGTCGGGCCACGGTCGCGAGAAAGGGTTCGAGGCGCTCTACGCCTTCACCACCCTGAAGACCGTCGCGGCCCATCACGGATAGCGCAAGGGAGTAGCGTCTTGGGGGAGAACAGATCGAAGCGGCTGGAGGGCAAGCGAGCGATCGTCACGGGCGGAGCCTCCGGCTTCGGCGCCGGGATCGCGCGCCGCTTCGCCGAGGAAGGCGCCCGCGTCATCGTCGCCGACCTGAACTTTGATGCCGCCCGCGCGCTGGCCGCTGAACTGGGCGACGCCGGTCTGGGCGTGAAGGTCGACGTGTCCAGCGCCGCCGACGTGGCCGCCCTGGCCGAGGCCGCCAACCGCTTGATGGGCGGCGTCGACATCGTGGTGAACAACGCAGGCGTCGGCCACACGCCCCAGCCGCTGGACGAACTGTCGGACGAGGCCTTCGACCGCATCGCCGCCGTCAACATGCGCGCCATCTATCTGATGTCGAAGGCCTTCGTTCCTGCGATGAAGGCCCAGGGGTCCGGCGCCGTCCTGAACATCGCCTCGACCGGCGGAGTCAGCCCCCGTCCGAACCTGACCTGGTACAACGCCTCCAAGGGCTGGGTCATCACGGCGACGCGGGCCATGGCGGTCGAGCTGGCGCCCTTCCAGGTGCGGGTGAACGCGTTGAACCCGGTGGCGGGCGACACCCCCCTGCTGAAGACCTTCATGGGCGAGGACACGCCCGAGGTGCGGGCCAAGTTCCTGGCCTCCATCCCCATCGGCCGCTTCTCGACGCCCGAGGATATGGGCGCCGCCGCCGCCTTCCTCTGTTCTGACGACGCCTCGATGATCACGGGCGTGGCGCTGGAGGTCGACGGTGGCCGCTGCATCTGACCGCGTCTTCAAGCTTCTGGTCCTGCCCGGCGACGGCATCGGGCCGGAGATCATCCGCGAGACCCTGCGCGTCGTCGACTGGGCCCGGAACGCCGGGCTGCGGATTGAACTGAGCGAGGCGCTGGCGGGCGGCGCCAGCATCGACGCCGTGGGCGCGCCCATCGCCGAGGATGTGGTGCAGCAGGCGCTGGCGTCGGACGCCGTGCTGTTCGGCGCCGTCGGCGGGCCGAAGTGGGACCACCTGCCCCGCGCCCAACGGCCCGAGATGGGCATACTGCGCCTGCGTCAGGCGCTGGACCTCTACGCCAACCTGCGCCCCGCCGTCTGTTTCGACGAACTGCTGGACGCCTCGGCGCTGAAGCCCGACCTGATCCGGGGTCTCGACATCCTGATCGTGCGCGAGGCGACGGCGGGCGTCTATTTCAGCCTGCCCCGCGCCAATGAGGTCGGTCCCGACGGCCAGCGCCGCGCCTATGACACTCAAGCCTATACCGAGGCGGAAATAGCCCGCGTCTGCCGCACGGCGTTCGAGCTGGCTCGCACCCGCCAGCGCCGCGTCTGCTCGGTCGACAAGGCCAACGTCATGGAGACGGGCGCCCTGTGGCGCGCGGTCGCCACCGAGGTCGCCGCCGACTATCCCGACGTGGAGCTGTCGCACATGTACGCCGACAACTGCGCCATGCAGTTGGTCCGCCGCCCGGACCAGTTCGACGTCATCGTCACCGACAACCTGTTCGGCGACATCCTGTCCGACGTGGCGGCGGCCCTGACCGGCTCGCTGGGCCTGCTGCCCTCCGCCTCCCTGTCCGGCCTGGATCAGGGCGGCGACAGCCGGGGCCTGTATGAACCGATCCACGGCTCGGCGCCCGACATCTCGGGCCAGGGCGTCGCCAATCCGATCGCGACCATCCTGTCCTTCGCCCTATGCCTGCGCTGGTCGTTCGACCGCGCCGATCTGGCCGATGCGCTGGAGCGCGCCGTGCGACAGGTCGTTTCCAGCGGCGTCCGCACGCCCGACATTGCGGAGGCTGGGGTCGCCCCCGTCTCCACCATTGAAATGACCGACGCGGTTCTGGCCGCGCTGGCCGCCCAGTTCGCGTGAGGATCGACCGATGAGCGCCCCCAACTTGCAGACCGTCATGGACCTGATCGACGGCCGCACCGACGAACTGGTCGCCCTGACGCAGGATCTGATCCGCTTCCCCACCATCAACCCGCCAGGCGAGGCCTATCGCCCCTGCGCCGAATACATCGGCGAGCGGCTGAAGAAGCGCGGCTTCACCGTCGAATACGTGCGCGGCGAGGGCTCGCCGGGCGACAGCGATCAATACCCGCGCACCAACGTCATCGCCCGCTGGACCGGCTCTGAACCCGGCCCTTGCGTCCACTTCAACAGCCACATCGACGTGGTCGAGGTCGGGTCCGGCTGGACCGTCGATCCCTTCGGCGGCGAAGTGAAGGACGGCCGTGTCTATGGCCGGGGCGCCTGCGACATGAAGGGCGGGCTAGCCGCCTCCATCATCGCGGTCGAGGCCCTGATCGATTCCGGCCTGCCCCTGCCCGGGGCGCTGGAAATCTCCGGCACGGTAGATGAGGAGTCGGGCGGCTACGGCGGCGTCGCCTATCTGGCCGAGCGCGGCTGGTTCTCCGAACCAAAGGTCAACCACGTCATCATCCCCGAGCCGCTGAACGTGGACCGGGTCTGCATCGGCCACCGCGGCGTCTGGTGGGCCGAGATCGAGACCAAGGGCCGCATCGCCCACGGCTCCATGCCCTTCCTCGGCGACTCGGCCATCCGCCACATGGGCGCGGTGATGGAGGAGTTCGAGTCCAAACTCTACCCCGCCATGGCCGCCCGCCATTCCGACATGCCCGTCGTGCCCGAGGGCGCGCGGCAGTCGACCATGAACATCAACTCCATCCACGGCGGTCAGGCCGAGGGATTCGACGGCCTGCCCGCGCCCTGCGTCGCGGATTCCAGCCGCATGATCATCGACCGTCGCTTCCTGATCGAAGAGACGCTGGAGGAGGTGAAGGGCGAGGTGAAGGCCATCCTCGACGGACTGGCGGCCCAGCGTCATGGCTTCCGCTATGAGATGCGCGACCTGTTTCAGGTGGCGCCCAGCATGGCCGACCGCGACGGCCCCGTCGCCAGCACGACCGCCGCCGCCATTGAGACGGTGCTGGGCAAAAAGGCCCAGTTCGTCTGCTCGCCCGGCACCTATGACCAGAAGCACATCGACCGCATCGGCAAGCTGAAGGACTGCATCGCCTATGGTCCCGGCGTGCTGGATCTGGCGCACCAGCCGGACGAATGGGTGGGCATCGACGACATGAGCAACTCGGCCAAGGTCATGGCAAGGGCGGCCTATGATCTGCTGACCCGCAAGCGGAGCTGACGAAATGGCGCGCGGCGATACGGAAGAAGAGAACATCATAGGCCCGCGCCTGCGCGCCCTTCGGGACCGCCTCGGCCTGTCGCAACGGGCGCTCGCCCGCAAGGCCGGGGTGCCGTCCAGCACCGTCAGCCTGGTCGAGAGCGGCCGCACCAGCCCCTCAGTCGGATCGCTGAAACGACTGCTGGACGCGGCCGGCATATCGCTGGGCGACTTCTTCAGCTCGGAGTTCGAGACCCCGACCAAATACTTCTATCGCCACGACGAACTGACCGACATCTCGCGCGGGGACGTCTCCTACCGTCAGCTGGGCTCCAGCCAGGATTCCAGCCTGCAGATCCTGCATGAAACCTATCAGCCCGGCTCGGACAGCGGCCGGGTTATGCTGTCCCACGAGGGCGAAGAGGGCGGCATGATCATCTCGGGCCGTCTGGAAGTCACCGTCGACGGCCAGTCGCGGGTACTGAAGGCGGGCGAAGGCTACCTGTTCCCCAGCGTCCTGCCGCACCGCTTCCGCAACATCGGCGACATCCCCTGCGTGGTCATCAGCGCCTGCACCCCGCCGACCTTCTGACGGCGCCGTTGCGAATGATCAGTATTCCGATCATTGGAATATTTTTCCTATATCAGACAGAGGCATAGGCTAATGAAGAAACAGCCTTGCCCGAATTCGCCACCAAGCGACTACTGGTGCCTGAGGGAAGAGGGTTTTCCGTCGTCGATCATCGCAACCGCACACACGTGCTGCATTGCACAAAGCATCGACTACGGAGATAGTTCGGCGATCGGGCTGTCCCGGTCGCGACGGCTGAACGCGGCTTTAAAGACTGCGGCGGCCTCATGGGGAGGAAGACGATGAATCGTCTGATGGTCAGCGTTTCCGCCGGGGCCTTGTTCGCCCTGTCCGCCACCTCCGTCGCCGCGCAGCGCGCGCCCGACGAACCGACCGCCACGACGGTCGACGAGGTTATCGTCACCGCCCAGCGGCGCGAACAGGCGGCTCAGGATGTCGGCATCGCCCTCAGCGTCCTCAGCGGCGAAAGCCTGACGCAGCAGGGCGTCACCAACGTCAATCAGCTTCAGAACGCCACGCCCAATCTTGAGGTCGAACCGGCCTTCGGCGGCGGCGCGGCCCAGTTCCGGATGCGCGGCGTCGGCTTTCAGGACTACGCCTCCAACAACTCGCCCACAGTCGGCGTCTATGTGAACGAGGTCGCCTATCCGGTCCCGGTCATGACCCAGGGGCTGATCTTCGACATCGACCGGGTCGAGGTGCTGCGCGGCCCGCAGGGCACCCTGTACGGCCGCAACACCACCGGCGGCGCCATCAGCTTCATCACCAAACGCCCGACCGAAGACCTGTCCGCCGGGCTGATGACGGAATGGGGCAGCCACAACCTGCTCCGGGGCGAGGGCTATGTCTCCGGCCCGCTGGCCGACACTGTGCGCGGCCGTCTGGCCGTCTCGACCGAACAGGGCGGCGCCTGGCAGCGAAACCGCGACACGGGCGAAAGCCTGGGCGACGCCGACCGCACCGGCGCCCGCGCCCTGCTGGAATGGACGCCCAATGAGACCTTCACGGCCCTGCTCGACGTCCACGGCGGCGTCGACAAGTCCGAGAACCAGGGCCTGTATCTGATCAGCGACCTGCACACCGGCGCGATCAACCGCCCCAGCTATCTGATCCCCGCCGATAAGGACCGCTCCAAGACCGGATGGGGCCTGTCGCAGCGTTTTGCCGACGCCATCGGCCGCGACGTGAACGTCAAGCCCGGTCGCGATAACTCATCCTGGGGCGCCTCGCTGAACGCCAATCTGGCGCTCAAGGGCATGAACCTGTCCAGCATCACCAGCTATGAGACTCTGGACCGCAGCGAATACGGCGACTGGGATTCCAGCGCCTCGGTCGAGGCCGACACCTTCTTCGGCAGCGATGTGAATGTCCTGTCGCAGGAACTGCGTCTGGCCTCGGACAACGACAGCCCCCTGACCTGGGTGGCCGGTTTCTACTATTCGAAACAGGACCTTAACGAACGCTACTTCTCGGACTTCATCGACATCTACGGCACCTACGCCCAGGTCACCTACGACCAGAAGGTCGAGTCCTGGAGCCTGTTCGGTCAGGCCGAATACGCCTTCTCCGAGCGGTGGAAGGCCATTCTGGGCCTGCGCTACGAAGAGGAAACCCGCGAGCTTCAAGGCTTCGGCTCGGCCTTCGGCGGCGCCACCGCCCTGCCCCCGACCAGCGTCGACACCAGGATGACCCCGCTGACCGGCAAGGCGGCGCTGGAGTTCAAACCCGCCGACAACGTCCTGATCTACGGCTCGGCCAGCCGGGGCGCCAAATCGGGCGGCTTCACCACCTACAACACCGGCGACAGCAGCGGCATCGAACCCTTCGATCCGGAAATCCTGTGGGCCTATGAGCTCGGCTTCAAGGCCGACCCGTCGCGTGCGGTCCAGATCAACGGCGCGGCCTATTATTACGACTACAACGGCCAGCAGGTGCTGTCGGCCGTCTGCGGCGCCAACGGGCCGGTCGGCCGCTTCACCAACGCCGATTCCAAGATTTACGGCGCGGAGCTCGAGGGCGTTTTCCGCCCCACAGCCGGCCTGCGGATCAGCCAGAACCTCAGCTACAAGAAGGGCGAGTACACCGACTTCGTCGACCTGAACATCGGCGCCTGCCAGCAGACGCCGCCCGTCACCGCCTATATCGACAAGTCGGGCCAGAACATCCCCTTCCCCGCGTGGTCCTACGGCGGGTCGGTCAGCTACGACTGGGCCGTCGGCGGCTTCGCCGTCACGGCCGAGGCCAACTACAGCTACCGCGACGAATACCCGTCCTGGCTAGGCGCCAAATACGATGTCGAGGCCTATTGGCTGGCCAACGCCAGCATCACCGTGGGGCCGGAAGACGCCGACTGGTCCATCGCCTTCTGGGCTCGCAACCTGTTCGATCAGGATTACGATCTGACGCGCAACTTCTTCACCAGCGCAGACATCGCCCAGCCGGGCCGTCCCCGCACGATCGGCGCGCGGCTGACGCTTCGCTACTGAGCGTTCGGCCTGCTCAAAAAATCGAGCACGCGGGTAAATTGTCTATATTTATCCGCACATTAAATCACGGAAGTAACAGTCTTCCCTTTCGTTGCGGTTCGGCCGCTACTGGCGAAAGACAGAGGATGACCGCATGACCGCTGCAAGCGTAGGCAAGGCCGCAAACGACCTTGATCCCTTCTGGATGCCGTTCACGGCGAACCGCGCCTTCAAGGCGCAGCCGCGCCTGTTCGCCTCGGCCAAGGACATGCACTACTTCACGCCGGACGGTCGGGCGGTGCTGGACGGCACCGCCGGCCTGTGGTGCGTCAACGCTGGGCACGCCCGCCAGCCGATCGTCGAGGCGATCCAGCGCCAAGCGGAGATCCTGGACTACGCACCGACCTTTCAGCTGGGGCATCCGCTGGCGTTCGAGCTGGCGTCGCGTCTGGGGATGCTGCTGCCCGGCGACCTGAACCACGTCTTCTTCGCCGGTTCGGGGTCAGAGGCGGTCGACACCGCCCTGAAGATCGCACTCGCCTGTCAGAGCGCCAGGGGTTTCGAGAACCGCACCCGTCTGATCGGCCGCCAGAAGGGCTATCACGGGGTCGGCTTCGGCGGCATTTCCGTCGGCGGACTGGAGAACAACCGGCGCGGCTTCCCCACCCTGCCCGGCGTCGACCACCTGTCGCACACGCTGAACCTGGACGAGGCCGCCTTCACGCGCGGCCAGCCGAGCTGGGGCCTGCATCTGGCCGATGAGCTGGAGACCCTGATCGAGACCCATGGCGCCGAGACCATCGCCGCCGTCATCGTCGAGCCCATGTCCGGCTCGGCCGGGGTGATCGTGCCGCCGCTCGGCTATCTGGAGCGCCTGCGCGAGATCACGGCGCAGCATGGCATCCTGCTGATCTTCGACGAGGTCATCACCGGCTTCGGC
>DGIZ01000123.1:23473-23746 GCA_002386585.1 Brevundimonas sp. UBA4609
GGTCATCACCGGCTTCGGCCGTCTGGGCGCCCTGACGGCGGCCGAGGCGCTGGGCGTCACGCCCGACCTGATGACCTGCGCCAAGGGGTTGACCAACGGCGCCGTGCCGATGGGCGCCGTCGGCGTCAGCAGTGCCGTCTATCAGGCGGTGGTCGAGGGCGCGGCCGGGCCTGGCATCGAATTCTTCCACGGCTACACCTATTCCGGCCACCCGCTGGCGGCGGCGGCGGGGCTGGCCACGCTGGACGTCTATGAGAGCGAAGGCCTGTTCCA
>DGIZ01000086.1 GCA_002386585.1 Brevundimonas sp. UBA4609
CCGGGTCCTCCTTCTTCCTGAAGACGCCGCCGAGAATCTTGCCGAGAATGCTCATTCGCCTGCTCCTGATGAGGGGATCGAAGCCCTTTCAGCGAATGAGGCGCGGCCCGGTTCCGTGAAGCTTGGAAGACGGGGTAGATGCAAACGATAGCGCGCTCAAACAGCGAGGCTCCGCGAGCCGAGCGATAGCGCACTAAAAACGCGCTCAAGCAGTCGATCACCGCGTGATCGACGATAGCGCACTTAAAATTCAAGGAAGGTGGAGACCGCGACCCGAAGGGGAATTCGTTGTGGCTGCTGCCTTCCGGCCCTGACCAGGTTGGCGAAGCCTTCGCCCGCGATCTCCGAGAGGGGATATGACGGCGGACGGCGCGGGAATCAAGCCCTCCCCTGCGCGCGCTGTCGGGGCTATGAAGCGCCATGCCCTATCGCAACGCCTTTTCCGGCAATCCGCTCGACCGCTCCGGCGACCTTCGCAACGACGCCGCCTGGCTGGCCGAGCAGGAGGCCAACCCCGAAGCCCTGGCCATGATCCTGTGGGAGGGCCGTCCCCTGGTCGAAACCCATGAAGGGGCCGAGCGGCTGGTCTGGCTGTCGCTGGCCCACGCGCGCGACCTGGCGCGCGACCGCGACGTCTTCCTGGGGCTGTGGAAGGGCGCGCCGGTCTTCGCCGCCGAATTCGAGGGCTCTATCGACCCGACCACCGGGCCGGCCGGGGGGCTGGGCCGTTTCGTCGAGATGCGCGAGGCGGCGGTGGTTCTGCCCGAGGCGGACGCCGCCATCGCCGCCACGGCCAAGAGCCTGTTCGACTGGCGCCGCCGTCACGGCTTCTGCGCCGCCTGCGGCAAGGCGTCGGACCAGGCCTCGGGCGGCTGGAAGCGCGTCTGCCCGGCCTGCGGGACCGAGCATTTCCCGCGCGTCGACCCCGTCGTCATCATGCTGCCGGTCTATAAGGGCGGCGCCGAACCCGTTTGCCTGCTGGGCCGTCAGGCCGCCTGGCCCGCCGGTCGGATGTCGGCCCTGGCCGGCTTCATGGAGCCGGGCGAATCGATCGAGGAGGCCTGCGCCCGCGAGGTGATGGAGGAGGCGGGGCTGACGGTGTCGGCCGTCGCCTACCACTCCAGCCAGCCCTGGCCCTTTCCCGGCCAGTTGATGATCGGCCTGATCGCCGAGGTCACGACCGACGCGGCCGCCCCCGACCAGACCGAACTGGAGGCCGTCGCCTGGCTGACCCGCGGCGAGGCGCGGGCCGTTCTGGACGAGACCCACCCGACCATCCACGCCCCGCCGCACTACGCCATCGCGCGGCGGCTGCTGGAGACGTGGGCGAAAGGCGAGGGCTGATCTTTTTTCCTCCCCATTTCATGGGGAGGTGGCGCGGAGCCGCAGGCGACGTGACGGAGGGGCTGCTTGGTTCCGCCGCCCTAAGCCCCTCCACCACTTCGTGGTCCCCCTCCCCATTGCATGGGGAGGAAAGCGCTTACAGAATCTGGGCCGCTTCCTCGAAGTCGAGGCGGGGCGAGCGGGGGAACAGGTTTTCGTCCGTGCCGTAGCCTAGGTTCATGATGAAGTTCGGCTCGACATTGCTGTCGGGGAAGAACTCGGCCTTCACCCCCGCGGCGTCGAAGCCCGACATCGGACCCACGTCCAGCCCCAGGGCGCGCGCGGCGATGGTCAGATAGCCGCCCTGCAGCGAGGCGTTGCGGAAGGCGGCCTCGCGGCGGCCGGCCTCGTCCGCGAACCAGTCGCGGGCGCCCGGCGCGTGCGGGAACAGCTTGGGCAGGGTCTCGTGGAAGTCGATGTCCTGGGCGATGATCAGATTGACCGGCGCGGCCAGGGTCTTGGTGCGGTTGCCTTCGGCCATGTGCGTCGACAGCCGGGCCTTGGCCTCGGGCGAGGTGATGAAGACGAAGCGGGCCGGGGTCATGTTGACCGCCGTCGGGCCGAACTTGGTCAGGTCGTAGAGCTTGCGGATCAGGTCTTCGGACACCGGCCGGTCGCTCCAGCCGTTGCGCGTGCGCGCCTCGGTGAACAGCTGGGCCAGAACGGCGTCGGAAATCGGAAGGTCGCGGGCGGAAAGGGCGTCAAAGGCCATCAGGGCTTCTCCAGAAAACTGATTGGTAACTTCAATGGTGGCTAATTAGTTTTGCGAGTCGTCGCCGTCAAGGGATCGGCAACCGATTTTGTGACGAATGTGCAGGGAGGCGAGCGCGACAGGCTTTCTTCACCAGGGTCTGGAGCCGCGCCGCGCTTGGCCCTATCTAGGGCTCATGAAAGACCTCAACGCCCTGATGCAACAGGCCCAGGCGATGCAGCAGAAGCTGCAGGACGCCCAGGCGAAAATGGCCGAATCCACCGCCGAGGGCACCTCGGGCGGCGGCCTTGTGACCATCTCCCTGAAAGGCCCCGGCGAGATCACTTCGGTGAAGATCGACGACAGCCTGATGGCCCCCGGCGAGGGCGAGATCCTGGCCGACCTGATCGTCGCCGCCCACGCCGACGCCAAGCGCAAGCTGGACGAGGTCAACAACGCCCTGATGCGCGACGCCGCCGGGCCGATGGCCGGGATGAACATCCCCGGAATGCCGAAACTCTTCTGATGGCCGCCTCCGCCGGGCCGGAAATCGAACGGCTCATCAGCCTGTTGGCCAAGCTGCCGGGCATGGGCCCGCGCTCGGCCCGGCGCGCGGCGCTCGCCCTGCTGAAGCGGCGCGAGCAGCTGCTGGTCCCGCTGGCGGCCGCCCTGGCCGAGACGGCGGACAAGGTGGTCAACTGCTCGGTCTGCGGTTCGCCCGATACGCGCGACCCCTGCTCGGTCTGTTCGGATCAGACCCGCGACAACGCCCTGATCTGCGTAGTCGAGGAGGCCGGCGCCCTGTGGGCCATGGAGCGCTCGGGCGCCTTTCGCGGCAAGTATCACGTCCTGGGCGGCCTGCTGTCGGCGCTGGACGGCGTCGGCCCCGAACAACTTCGCATCGCCGAACTGATCGGCCGGGCGAAAGGCGGAGAGGCGAAGGAAGTGGTCCTGGCCCTGCCCGCCACCGTCGACGGCCAGACCACGGCCCACTACCTGGCCGAGCGCCTGTCGGCGGCGGGTGTGCAAGTCACCTCGCTGGCGCGCGGCGTCCCCGTCGGCGGCGAGCTGGACTGGCTGGACGACGGCACCATCATCCAGGCCCTGCGGGCGCGCCGCCCGGCTTAGGAACTGGAACCGCATATCCGTCACCCTCGGGCTTGTCCCGAGGGCCCATGGTTGCGCCAGGCTTGACGTGAGACGACGCAAGCGAAGGCGTGAAAGCGCCTCAGGATTTCGTCTGAATTCACCCTGGGCCCTCGGGACAAGCCCGAGGGTGACGTCAAATGGAACCTTCAACGTGATTGGGCGGCGTGGTGATGTGCGACGGTTCTAAGGCCGCCTGTTCGGTGGTCGTCGGGAGCGCCGCCGCATCACCCGGTCGCCCAGCGCCTCGGCGTATTTCAGGGTGAAGGCCAGGGCGGCGGGATTGCCGCGCCGGGGGCCGATCGAATCGGCCATCACCGCCCCGCGCTCGCCGATCGGCAGGGGCGCGCCCGTGGTGGTGTCCAGCGCGGTCTGGTGCTCGATCTCGGCGTTCAGCCGCGCGCCCATCAGGATCACCTGCACCGAGAACCACGTCCACAGCAGGAAGCCCATGGCCGCCGCCAGCGGGCCGTAGGAATCGGTGCGCACGAAGGTGGTCAGGAACCAGCTGAACAGGAAGGACACCAGCAGGCTCAGGCTGGCCGCGAACAGGGCTCCCGGCGTCAGCCAGCGCCAGCGCGCCCGCGACCGGCTCGGCCCCAGCCGATAGATCAGGGCCAGCGCCCCGACATAGCCGAAGAACAGCAGCGGCCAGCGCAGCGGCGCCAGATAGGCCCACTCGTCCTGCAGGCCGAACACCGCCAGCACCACCGGCACGCCCACCACCAGGGCCGAGCTCAGCAGCACCGCCGCCATGGCCGAGACGGTGAAGCCCATGCACATCAGGTTGTAGACGACGATGTTGCGCCGCTCGACCTCGTGATAGGCGAGATTCAGTCCGTAGAAGAGGGTCTTGACACCCCCGTTGGCCGCCCACAGCGTCAGCAGCAGGGTCCAGACTAGGGTGAAGGTCAGCTGGCCGGTCGAATTGCCCGCCAGCCGCGTCATCTCCGTCCCCAGGAACTGGGCCACATTGGCGGGCAGCACCTCATAGAGGAAGCTCAACTGCCCCCAGGCGTCGGCGGGATCGGCGAACAGGCCGTAGATGGTGACGAAGGCGCCCAGCGTCGGGAACAGGGCCAGCAGCATGAAGAAGGTCACGCCCCCGGCGACGAAGCCGACGCGGTCGCCGAAATAGCCCATGACCGTGCGCCACAGGATGTCGACCCAGCCCTTGTGCGGTATCTCCAGCGGGCGGCGCGCCAGGCGGCCCCGGCCGGGCTCGTCGGCGTCATAATCCTCGGGCGTGGGATCGCGCGGCGGCAGGGGCTCGGGCCGCTCGGGCCGCAGCTCCAGGCCGAAGCGGTG
>DGIZ01000084.1 GCA_002386585.1 Brevundimonas sp. UBA4609
GCCCATGCCGCCGCCGATGCACAGGGTCGCCAGGCCCTTCTTGGCGCCCGAACGCTTCATCTCGTGCAGCAGGGTGGTCAGGATGCGCGCGCCCGAGGCGCCGACCGGGTGGCCGATGGCGATGGCGCCGCCGTTGACGTTGACCTTGGCCGGGTCGAGGCCCAACTCCTTGACCACGCACAGCGACTGGGCGGCGAAGGCTTCGTTGGACTCGATCAGGTCCAGATCGGCGACGGTCCAGCCCGCCTTCTCCAGCGCCTTCTTCGAGGCCGGGATCGGGCCGGTGCCCATGATGGCCGGGTCGACGCCCGCGGTGGCCCACGAGGCGATGCGGGCCAGCGGCTCAAGCCCGCGCGCCTTGGCTTCATCGGCCGACATCAGCACCAGGGCGGCGGCGCCGTCGTTGATGCCCGAGGCGTTGGCCGCCGTCACCGTGCCGTCCTTGACGAAGGCGGGCTTCAGCTTCTCCATCGCCTCGATGGTCGCGCCGTGGCGGATGTATTCGTCCTGATCCACGACCACGTCGCCCTTGCGGGTCGAAATGGTGACGGGGACGATTTCATCGGCGAACTTGCCCGCCTTCTGTGCGGCTTCGGCCTTATTCTGCGAGGCGACGGCGAAGGCGTCCTGCGAGGCGCGGTCGATCGACCATTTGGCGGCGATGTTCTCGGCCGTCTGGCCCATGTGATAGCCGTGGAAGGCGTCGATCAGGCCGTCCTGCAGCATGCTGTCCTTGAAGGCCAGCTCGCCCATCTTCTGGCCGTTGCGCAGCTGGGCCGTGTGCGGCGACTGGCTCATGCTTTCCTGACCGCCGGCGACGACGATCTTCGCATCGCCCTGAACGATCTGCTGATAGGCCAGGGCCACGGCGCGCAGGCCCGAACCGCACAGCTGGTTCAGGCTCCAGGCCGGGGTTTCATTGGCCAGGCCCGCCCCGATGGCGGCCTGACGCGCCGGGCCCTGGCCTGCGCCCGCCTGCAGCACCTGGCCCAGGATCACCTCGTCCACATCAGCGGCGGCCACGCCCGCGCGTTCCAGCGCCGCCTTGATGGCGACCTCGCCCAGCTTGGAGGCCGGCAGGGTCGACAGGCCGCCGAGGAAGGAGCCGACCGGCGTGCGGGCGGCGGAGACGATGACGACGTCGGTCATTTTTATTCACTCCCTGGAGAAATTCTTTGCGCGAGGTTGTGCCGCATTCGCAGGCGCTCGTCACCTGTTGCGATGCAGCAATCAGCAAAACGTCATCGCCGCGCCGCAGCATCCGCCGGGAACGATGCCCGCAGCCGCGCTTTCAGAAGGAGAAGGAGACGCGACCTTGCCGAAAGCCCCCACATGCTGAAACGTCTGGCCCGCCGCATCTGCACCCCCGACGATCTGGACATGATCGAACACTATCAGACGCGGGCCGAGCGGCTGGCCGATCTGTGGGTGCACGCCGTGGGTCTGGCCCTGGCGGCGGCGGGAGGCGTGGTGCTGGCGGTGCTGGCCGGCGTCTATGCGGGGGTGGGCGCGGCGGTCTCGACGGCCATCTACGCCCTGTGTCTGGTGGCCATGCTGACGGCCTCGACCATCTACAACCTGACCCATCCGTGTGCGGCGCGGCCGGTGCTGCGGCGGTTGGACGAGGCGGCCATCTTCCTGATGATCGCGGGCAGCTACACGCCCTTTACGACCGTGCGCTTCGAGGGGGCATGGTCCGTGGGCTTCACCCTGGCGGTGTGGACCATGGCCGTCGTCGGGGCGGGGGTGAAGATGCTGGCCCCGCGCCTGTCGGACGCCTTCTGGAGCGTGATCTACGTCCTGTTCGGCTGGGTGGCGGTGTTCGCGCTGAAGCCGATGATCGAGACGGTGCATCCGCTGGCGCTGGGCCTGCTGGTGGCGGGCGGGCTGATCTATACGGCCGGCGTCTTCGTCTTCATCCGCCAGAAGGTCAGGTTCCGCCGGGCCATCTGGCACGGTTTCGTCGTCACGGGCGCCGGGGTGCACTGGGCCGCCGTACTGATCGGCGTGGTGCTGGTGAACGCCTAGACCGAGGACGTCTTGGCTCGCCAGGCAGCGGCGCTGGCGATCATGTCCCGCAAGGATTTACGCGGCGTCCAGCCCAAGGCGTTCAAACGACTCGTGTCCGCCACGAGAACAGGCGGATCGCCGACGCGGCGAGGGCCTACGACCGCAGGCGTAGCTCTTCCCAGGCATTCGTCCGCCGTGAGCAACACCTCCTTCACCGTTCGCCCCTCCCCTCCCCCGGCATTCAAGACCAAATCGCTTTCTCCTTGGAACATGCGCTCCAGAACCAAGATATGAGCGCGCGCCAGATCCTCGACGTGAACGTAGTCGCGAATGGGAGTTCCATCGCGCGTGTCGTAATCATCGCCAAACACGGTCAGAGGCGGAGTCTCCCCACGCGTCGCACGTATGATTAGGGGAATAAGATGGGTCTCAGGATCATGGTCCTCGCCGAGTTCGCCATCCGAATCAGCGCCCGCTGCATTGAAATACCGCAATATGGCGCAACGATTGCCCGTAGCACGCGCCGCTCCCCGCAAGGCTTCCTCGAAGGCGAGTTTACTGGCCCCATAAGGATTGATTGGACGGGTTGCGTCATCTTCACGAATGGCGCGTGCTTCCGATGGCTCCCCATAGACCGCCGCCGTGGACGAAAACAGAACATTAGCGACGCCGCCATCCTGAAGCGTTTCCAGGAAGGCCACGCCCTTTCCTACGTTCTCTCGAAAATATTTCAGAGGTTTTTGAACCGACTCGCCAACAAGGCTTTTGGCGGCGAAGTGTAGTGCGCCAATCGGCCGATGTTCGCGAATAGTCTGGCTCATTGCCTCCGCATGCGAGATGTCCGCCTGGACTAGCGGCCCCCATTTAACCGCTGCGGCATGGCCGCTGGAAAGGTCATCCACCGTGATCGGCAGATAGCCTTCATTAGCCAAGGCCTTGCAGACGTGGGACCCGATGTAACCCGCCCCGCCAGCCACGAGCACTGCGCCACGCTTCATAGTCAACAATTCCTCGGAGCCGAACGGCAGATCTCTAAGACCTTATGTGCCTATCCATCGGCGTCATCAGGCGCAACGCCTTAGTTGGCATGTTAAGGAGGACTCGCCTTCGCGCGCGCAATGCGGGATGCTTGGGCGTTGCAACATCGCGAGAACAAGCGTGACCGACAAGAAATCCGAGGGCGGAAAAACCCGTGACGGCATGGTCGTCATCAAGAAGTATGCGAACCGGCGGCTCTACAACACCGCCACCAGCGCCTATGTGACGCTGGATGATCTGGCCCGTATGGTGCGCGAGGGCGTGGAGTTCACCGTCTACGACGCCAAGACCAATGACGATCTGACGCGTCAGATCCTGACCCAGATCATCTTCGAGGAAGAAAGCCGGGGCGAGGCCCTGCTGCCGGTGCAGTTCCTGCGTCAGTTGATCGGCTTCTACGGCAACTCCATGCAGGGCGTGCTGCCCTCGTATCTGGAGATGTCGCTGGACAGCTTCACCCGCCAGCAGGAGCAGTTGCGCGGCCAGTTCACGCGCGCCTTCGCCTCGGCGCCCGGCGGCAATCTGATGGAAGAGGCCGTGCGCCAGAACATGGCCATGTTCGAGCGCGCCATGCGGATGTTCCCCGGCTTCGCCTACGGCCGCCCCGAAGGCGAAGCGGCCCAGACGCCCGCGGCCGCCGAGGCCACCAAGGCCGAACCGGCGAAGGACGGGGCGGCCCTGGACGAGATGCGCCGCCAGATGGACGAGATGCGGGCCCAGATCGACCGCCTCGCCCAGTCCAAGGGCTGAGGCCGCCCGTGACGGACGAGATCCGTCCCATCGGCGCGGCGGGGCCGCTGAACGATCCCGTCGTGGACGACCGCCGCGAGGGCGACCGTCGTCGTCGCGAGCGGCGGCGCGCCCGCGCCCTCGTCCCGACCGAGGC
>DGIZ01000214.1 GCA_002386585.1 Brevundimonas sp. UBA4609
GGCGCTGGAGGCCCAGCGCGCGCGCCTGCGCGCCGTGGCCAACGGTCCGGCGGTGGAGGAATGGACCGAGTTCTAGGCCCTAGAACAGCAGCTTCACCGCCGCTCGCATCAGCAGGGCCAGCACTGCGCCGAAGACCAGGCAGGCGATCAGGTTGGGAATCGGCCGTTGCAGCCGGGACAGCAGGAACTTCATCGAAACGCGTCTGTGGTCAGGCGGGGGCGGCGGGGTCCTGCAGCGGCTGAGCCTCGTCCGAGGGCGAGGTCAGCACCGCGCCGACCGAGGCGGTGATGATGGCGGCGATGGCCAGCCATTGCAGGGGGCTGAGATGCTCGCCCAGCACGAACAGCCCGGCCAGGGCGCCGATGGCCGGATCGCCGCTGACGGCCACGCCGAAGGTGCGCTTGGGAATGTGGCGCAGGGCGACCATGTCCAGCGTATAGGGCAGGGCGCTGGACACCAGGGCCACGACCAGGCCGAGCGCCAGGATCTTCGGATCGAACAGGGCCAGCCCTGCGCCCGCTATGCCGAACGGCACGACCGTCACGGCCGCCATCGACATGCCCACGGCGACGGTCGCGCCGCTGGGCAGGTGGCTGACCCGCTTGCCGAAGACGATGTAGCCCGCCCAGAACAGGCCCGCCGCCGCCGCATAGGCGCACCCGACGGGGTCCAGCGTCGCCACGGCGCCGTCGAGCGGCAGCAGCAGGCTCAGGCCCAGCACCGCAAAGCCGACCCAGACGAAGTGGATCAGGCGGCGCGAGTTGAACAGGGCGACCGACAGCGGCCCCATGAACTCGATGGCCAGGGCCACGCCCAGCGGAATGGTGTTCAGCGCCATGTAGAAGCTGAGGTTCATCAACCCCATGACCCCGCCGTAGACCGCCAGCGCCCGCAGGTCGTTGCGGGTGAAGGCGGTGCGCCACGGCCGGAAGATCGCCAGCAGCACCAGGGCCGACAGGCCGACGCGCAGCGCCGCTGTCCCGGCCGGTCCGACCATCGGATACAGCGTCTTGGCGAAGGAGGTGCCGGCCGAAAGGGACACCATCCCGCCGACCAGGGCGAGATAGGGCAGGATGGCCGCGAGGCGCGGCGTGCGAAGGGCGAGCGTCAGGGAGGACATGGCGCGGAACCTAGCCAAAACCCGCCTGCGTTTCTCGCTGATTTCACCTGCCATGACGCAAGAAACAGGCGTATGATGCCTGATAATGCAAGAAAACGCCGACCTCGATTCCTTCGACCGTCGCCTGCTGGCCCTGGTCCGGCGCGACAATCTCCAACCCGCGCGTCTGTTGGCGGAAAAGGTCGGCCTGTCGGAATCGGCGGTGTCGCGGCGGTTGCGGCGGCTGCGCGACGAGGGCGTCATCATCGCCGACGTCGCCGTGGTCGACCCGGCGCGCCTGGCGCGGGCCCTGACCATGCACGTCCTGGTCGAGATGGAGCGCGAGGGCACCGCCGTTCTGGACGCCCTGATCGACAAGCTGACCGCCCGGCCCGAGGTTCAGGCCGCCTGGTATGTGACGGGCGACACCGACCTGATCCTCTATGTCGTGGTGCCGACGATGGAGGCCTATGAGGTCTTCACCCGCGAGATGCTGAACGACGACGCGCGCGTGCGGGCCTTCAAGACCCTGATCTCGATCCGCGAGGTCCTGCCCTTCGATCCCGCCCGCCGCGCCCTGGCGCGATGAGCTCTGCTAAAGCCTGCGTCAGAATTCCTGCGCGGGTCTGCTTTGTTCGCGGCGTATAAGACTTATCTGTTGAGCCGACACCCGCACGGAGACCTCCCATGTCCGACGCTTCCAACGCCGCCTATGACGCCAGCCGCCACAAGAAGGCGGGGCGGGGCCGGGTCTATGACAGCATCGTCGACACCATCGGCGACACCCCCCTGGTGCGGCTGCCCAATCTGACGGCGGCGCTTCAGCCCAAGGCCACGGTGCTGGCCAAGCTGGAGTTCTTCAACCCGATCGCCTCGGTCAAGGACCGTATCGGCGTGGCCATGGTCGAGGCGCTGGAGCAGCTGGGCAAGATCAAGCCGGGCGCGACCCTGATCGAGCCGACCAGCGGCAACACCGGCATCGCCCTGGCCTTCGTGGCGGCGTCCAAGGGCTACAAGCTGATCCTGGTCATGCCCGAGAGCATGTCGATCGAGCGGCGCAAGATGCTGGCCCTGCTGGGCGCGCGGCTGGAGCTGACGCCCGCCGAAAAGGGCATGAAGGGCGCCATCGCCCGCGCCGAGGAACTGCTGACGGAAATACCCGGCTCGGTCAGCCCGGCCCAGTTCGAGAACCTGGCCAACCCCGCCATCCACGAGGCCACCACGGCCGAGGAGATCTGGAACGACACGGCCGGGGCCGTCGACGTGGTCGTGTCCGGCGTCGGCACCGGCGGCACCATCACCGGCGTCGGCCATGCGTTGAAGGCGAAGAAGCCCTCGGTGAAGATGATCGCGGTCGAGCCGACCGCCTCGCCCGTCCTGTCGGGCGGCGCGCCCGGCCCGCACAAGATTCAGGGCATCGGCGCGGGCTTCATCCCCGCCGTGGTCGACCGCGCGGTCATCGACGGCGTGGAGCAGGTCACCAATGAGGAGGCTTTCGACATGGCCCGCCGCGTCGCGCGCGAGGACGGCGTACCTGTCGGCATCAGCTCGGGCGCGGCCCTGGCGGCGGCCTTCCGCCTGGCGGCGCAGGATGAATATGCCGGTCAGACCATCGTGACCATCATCCCCAGCTTCGCCGAGCGCTATCTGTCGACGGCCCTGTTCGAGGGACTGTGAAGCCGCTTGGAGCGCGACTGCACTGCTGGTTAACCGCTGACGCCTAGGGTGTCGTCATGGGCGACACCCAGGCCAGTTTGAACGAGACGAGCACGCCGCGCGGGCGCACGGCGCGGCAGGTGCTGCTGCGTCGGCTGGCCGATGTCGTCAGCCTGCCCGCCAGCCGGATCAACGCCTTCGAGCGGGCGGTGGTCGGCGATCTTCTGGTCGACGTGCTGCGTCCGGCGACGCTGGAGGAGCGGCGGCGCGTGGCCTTGCGGCTGGCCCCTCTCGGCGAACTGCCGGACGCCCTGAAACGCCTGCTGTTGCGCGACGAACCGCTGGTGGCGGCGCCGTTGCTGGAAGACTGCGCCGCCCTGTCGGACGCCGATCTGATCGGCTGCGCGCGGGACGCCACGATCCGGCACCGGCTGATGATGGCCGCCCGGCGCGACCTGTCGGAGGCTGTGACCGACACCCTGTTGAGCTGGGGCGAGGAGCCGGTCATCGCCGCCGTCCTGGCCAACCCCTCCGCCCGCCTGACCCAGACCAGCCTCGAGGGCGTGATCGCTCTCAGCCGTTCGTCGCGTGCGCTCTGCACGGCTCTGCTGAAGCGGCCGGAACTGCGCCCCTCGGGGGCCTATGTGATGTTCTGGTGGTGCGGGCCGGACGACCGACGCGTCATCCTGCAGCGTTTCGCCGTCTCGCGCGACGTCATGCAGACCAGCGTCGAGGACGTCTTCGCCCTGGCGGCCGAGGAGGGCTGGGCCGACCCGGTGGCGCGCAAGGCGCTTCAGTTCATTGAAAGACGTCAGCGAAATCGCGCGGCGATAGAGAAGAGCCCCTATGCTGACCTTGAGGCCGCCGTCGCTGCGGCGGCCGCCCACGGCCTGTCGCGCGACCTGGTCGGCGAGATCGGCCATCTTTCCGGGGTGAAGCCGCTGACGGCGGCCAAGATCATGGGCGATCCCGGCGGAGAGCCTGTGGCTATACTCTGCAAGGCGGCGGGGCTGACGCGTTCTAGTCTTCAGACCCTGTGGCGATCCATGCGTCGACCCGAGACGACCGGGGACGGCGCCGTGCATCCGGACTGGAGCCGGGTGCAGCTGACCTATGAAATGCTGGCCGTCGATCGCGCCCAGACAGTGCTGCGTTACTGGAACTGGTCCCTGTCATCCGCTCTGACGCCGACCCTGCTGCGCGCCATTCGCGATGGTGAAGACCAGATGATCGACGAATACTCGGCGCCCGAGCGCGCGGCGGCGCTCGCCTTGGCGGATAACTTTGGTCGTTGAAATGGCCGTTCCTGATCTATGCTGAATTCGAGCTCACACTTCGCTTCTTGAGCGAGAAATCGCCTCCGCATTGCTTTCAATACAAAACATAAGTATGAAACCGCTCGACGGCAGGTCGATTCAGATCAGTCGATTGAAAATGGGGCATGCAAGAGGCTGATGCAGATGGAAGAAAAACCCGAACTGCTCGAGATGACCGCTGACATCGTGTCGGCCTATGTCAGCAACAATTCCGTTTCGGCTGACGCCGTGCCGGGTCTGATCGCACAGGTCCACGCGGCTCTTTCGGGCGTTTCGGTCGCTCCGGCCGAGCCCGAGCCCGAGCCCCAGGAACCGGCGGTCCCGGTTCGCAAGTCGATCACGCCGGACTTCCTGATCTGCCTGGAGGACGGTCGCAAGTTCAAGTCGCTGAAGCGTCACCTGCGAACCAAATACAACATGAGCCCCGAAGAATACCGCGCCAAGTGGGGTCTGCCGAAAGACTATCCCATGGTCGCCCCGAACTACGCCAAGGCGCGTTCGGAACTGGCCAAGCAGATGGGTCTGGGCCAGGGCGGCCGTAAGCCGGCCCGCGCCACGCGTAAGTAATCCGCTTACGCATCCGAGAGATGCAACGCCCGCTCTTCGATCGAAGGGCGGGCGTTTTGCTGTCAGACGCACAGCCTGGGACAGGGGTGACCTGAGGAGCGACGGCGGTTAACCCTGTCCGCACACCTGCCGTTGAAACGGCCGCGCTAGACAGACGGCATGTACCACGCGCCTTCAGGTTTCGATCCTTCCGGCCCTCCGCCCGATCGGCGGCGACGCATCCGTGCGCCGTTTCGCCAGACGCGCCGTCCCGACGAGCGGATCACCCTGCTGGGCGAGCCGATCGATCTGGTTCGGCCCGAAGAGGTGCTGCTGCATCTGGAGCGCAGCGTGGACGCGGGCGTGCAGAGCATCGTCGCCAACCACAATCTGCACAGCCTCTACCTGATCCGGCGCACGCCGGGGATGCGGCGCCTGTACGAGGCGGCCGATCTGATCGAGCTGGACTCGACGCCGCTGATCCATTTCGCGCGTCTGCTGGGCCATCCCGCGCGGCCGCAGCACCGCTGCACCTATCTGGACTGGCGCGATCATTTCTGGAGCCTGGCCGACCGCAAGGGCTGGCGCGTCCTCTATGTCGGCGGCGCCGACGGCGTGGCGGAAGAGGCGGCGCGGCGACTGGCGACCCGCTATTCGGGCGCGATGGTGAAGGGGCTCAGCGGCTATTTCGACGCGACGCCCGGGTCCTTGGGCAATACGGCGGTTTTGGCGGCGGTCAGGGATTTCGCCCCGCACGTGCTGTTAGTCGGCATGGGGATGCCGCGCCAGGAGCTGTGGATCGCGGACAATCTGGAGTCTCTGCCGACGGTTCCGATCCTGCCGGTGGGCGCCGCCTTCGACTATGAGGCCGGGGTTCAGAAGGCCGCGCCGCGCTGGATGGGACGGCTGGGCGTCGAATGGCTGTTCCGCCTGTTCGCCGATCCGAAACGGCTGTTTGCGCGCTACTGCATCGAGCCCTGGTTCCTGATCGGACCGGCGCTGGGCGACGTGCGCGCGGCCATGCGGCGCAGGAAACGCTGAACCGCGTCCCTTGTCAGCCATCGCAATGACGCTGATTCAGGCGTTGAATTCTCGAGGCCTTTTCTTGGCTGGACCGGATCGACCGGCCATCCGCTAGCCAGCCCGCATACTCCTCACAGCGCCGAGGACGGCGCGGGCCGACAAGGAGACGACCGCGCCGATTTCAGACGATTCAGACGAATTGGACTCTGTTTTTTCCGTCCACGTCGACCACGCGCCTCAGATCACGCCGTGACGATCTCTTCGGCCTGTTGCAGGTCGACGCTGACCAGTTGGCTCATGCCGCGCTCGGGCATGGTGACGCCGTAGAGGCGGTCCATCCGGCTCATGGTCACCGGGTTGTGAGTGATGACGATGAAGCGGGTGTCGGTGCGCGAGCGCATCTCGTGCAGCATCCGGCAGAAGCGGTCGACGTTGGCGTCGTCCAGCGGGGCGTCGACCTCGTCCAGAACGCAGACCGGCGCCGGATTGGCCAGGAAGACGCCGAAGATCAACGCCGCCGCCGTCAGGGCCTGCTCGCCCCCGCTCATCAGGCTCATCACCGACAGTCGCTTGCCCGGCGGACAGGCGTAGATCTCCAGCCCCGCCTCCAGCGGGTCGTCGCTCTCGACCAGCTTCAGCTCGGCCTGGCCGCCGCCGAACAGGGCCTCGAACAGGGTCTTGAAATTGGTGTTGATGACGTCGAAGGCGGCGATCAGTCGTTCGCGCCCCTCGGCGTTCAGTTCGTCGATGCCGTCGCGCAGCTTGGCGATCGCCTGCGTCAGGTCGATGCGCTCGGTCTTCATGGCGCTGAGCCGGTCGCCGTATTCCGCCGCCTCTTCCTCGGCGCGCAGGTTGACGGCGCCCAGCGCCTCGCGCTCGCGCTCAAGGCCATAGAGCAGGCTCTCGGCGCCCGCCGCGTCGGGCGGGCGGGCGATGGCGTCGTCGGTCAGCTTCTTGCCCAACTCCTCGGGCGACATCTGCGCCGTCTCGCGGATGTTGGCGGCGCTCTCGGCCAGCTTTTCGGCGGCGGCCTCGGCGCGGGCGGACAGGCCCGCCCGGCTCTCGCGGGCCTGAGACGCAGCCGTTTCGGCGGCGCG
>DGIZ01000155.1 GCA_002386585.1 Brevundimonas sp. UBA4609
CTGCCCCGCCATCGGCAAGCCGTCAGGCGTCGTCCCCCGCACCCCCGCCCGCCAGTCGATACCCAGCGGGCGCGGCGCTTCATCCAGCACGGCCCAGGCGGCGGCGAGCATAGCCTCGCAACGCGCGGCATCGGGGATCACGGAGCGTTCGCCTGGCTCCATCGTCGCCCCGATCACGGCGCCCTCGCCCATCGGCGCGACATAGGCGCCCGGCCCGCGCACGACATGATCGACCAGTTTCTCCTTCACCAGACCGATCTGACCGCGAATGGGAGTGATGCAGGCGACAGCCGCTTGCGCTTCGGGCGGCAGGCCGTCCAGCGCCGGATCAGCGCCGGTGGCCAGAATCAGATGCTCCGCGCGCACGGCGCCCGCCATCGTCTCGACCCGCCAACCCGGCCCGTCCGGAGCCATGCGCAGCGCCCGCGCCTCCATCACCGTCAGTCCCAGAGCCAGCACCGCCAGCGCCTGAGGCGGATCGACCTTGGCGTCCTCGTGCGTCGTCAGACGGGCCGAGGCGGCGTCGTACTGATGCTGAAAGCCCAGCGCCGTCATCCGCGCCGCCAGTTCGGCGACGTTTCCGCCGCGCCATTCAGCCACATCGCCATACAGGCGCACGCCCGTCGCTTCGGCGAAGGTTGGCCACAGATCGCGCGCACGACGCAGCATCCCAGCCGCCTCGGGCGACAGATCGTCGATGGCGCATTCCATGGCGGGCGCGATCATGCCCGCCGCCACGGCCGAGGCGTTGACGCCGCCCGGATCGATCACCGCCACGCGGCGTCCGCGTCGTCTCAGCTCGGCCGCCGCGCACAGGCCCAGAGCGCCCGCGCCGATGATCAGGGCGTCGAAGGAAGTTTCGGGAGAATTGAAATGGGGCACGGGATGTCCTTCGACCTCCCGCGCCCCGATTTCAACCGTTCAGGACGGTCTTTTACTCAGCCGCCAGCTTGGCCGCGCGCGCCTCTTCCAGACGCTTGGTCAGGGCGGCGTGCTGGCCCCACAGGGCCTTGGGCAGGCGATCGCCGAACTTCTCGTAGAAGGCGGGGATCAGGGCGGCTTCCTCGGTCCAGACGTCGGCGTCGACGTCCAGCAGGATCTGCAGATCGGCGTCGGTCAGCGTCAGACCGGACAGGTCCAGCGCCGCCTTGGACGGCACGCGGCCGACCGGGGTGTCCACAGCCTCGGCCTGGCCTTCCAGACGCTCGACGATCCACTTCAGCACGCGGGCGTTGTCGCCGAAGCCCGGCCAGACGAACTTGCCTTCGTCGTTCTTGCGGAACCAGTTGACGAAGAACAGGCGCGGCAGCTTGGCCGCGTCGGCCTTCTCGCCGATCTTGAGCCAGTGACCGAAATAGTCGCCCATGTTGTAGCCGCAGAACGGCAGCATGGCGAAGGGATCGCGGCGCAGCTCGCCGACCTTGTTCTCGGCGGCGGCGGTGCCTTCGGAGGCCACGGTCGAGCCCATGAAGACGCCGTGCTCCCAGTCGAAGGCTTCCGTCACTAGCGGCACGGCCGAGGCGCGGCGGCCGCCGAACAGGATGGCGTCGATCGGCACGCCCGCCGGGTCTTCCCACTCAGGCGCGATGGACGGGCACTGACCGGCCCACACAGCGAAGCGCGAGTTCGGGTGCGCCGCAGGCTCGCCCGAAGCCGGATCGTGCGGCTGACCCTTCCAGTTGGTCAGGCCTTCCGGCGCGTCCTTGGTCAGGCCTTCCCACCAGACGTCGCCGTCGGCGGTCAGGGCGACGTTGGTGAAGATGGTGTCGCGCGTCAGGGTCTCGAGCGCGTTCTTGTTGGTGTTGCGGCTGGTGCCCGGAGCCACGCCGAAGAAGCCGGCTTCCGGGTTCACGGCGTACAGGCGGCCGTCTTCGCCGAAACGCATCCAGGCGATGTCGTCGCCGACCGTCTCGGCCTTCCAGCCGTCCAGCGCCGGTTGCAGCATGGCCAGGTTGGTCTTGCCGCAGGCGCTCGGGAAGGCGGCGGCGACATATTTCACCACGCCTTCAGGGCTGGTCAGCTTGAGGATCAGCATGTGCTCGGCCAGCCATCCTTCGTCGCGGGCCATGACCGAGGCGATGCGCAGGGCGTAGCACTTCTTGCCCAGCAGGGCGTTGCCGCCATAGCCCGAGCCATAGGACCAGATTTCGCGCGTTTCCGGGAACTGGACGATCCACTTGTCGTCTTTGCAGGGCCACGGAACGTCGGCCTGGCCTTCCGCCAGCGGGGCGCCCACGGTGTGGACCGCCGGGACGAACTCGCCGTCAGCGCCCATCAGGTCCAGCGCCGCCTTGCCCATGCGGGTCATGACGCCCATCGACACGGCGACATAGCCGCTGTCGGTGATCTCGACGCCCAGGGCGGAGATCTTGGAGCCGAGCGGCCCCATGCAGAACGGCACCACATACATGGTGCGGCCCTTCATGCAGCCGTCGAACAGGCCGTTCAGGCGGGCGCGCATCTCGACCGGATCGGACCAGTTGTTGGTCGGACCGGCGTCGGCGGCGTCCTGCGAGCAGATGAAGGTGCGGCTCTCGACGCGGGCCACATCCTTGGGGTCCGAGGCGGCGTAGTAGCAGCCGGGGCGCTTGGTCTGATCCAGTTCCTTCAGCGTGCCCTTGGCGATCAGATCGGCGACGATGGCCGACTTCTCGGCGTCCGATCCGTCGCACCAGTGAACACGGTCCGGCTTGGTCAGGGCGGCGATCTGCTCCACCCAGGCGACAAGGCCCTTGTGTTCGGTCGGCGCCGGATGGAGTCCGGGAATCGATTGAGTCACGTCTTGCTCTCCTGAACCTGCGCGCGGCGATCTGTCGTCGCCGTCACGCAATAAGCTGATCACGCTGTGTTACGGGGGCAATGAACCCGACGGGACGTAAGGTCAACCGCTGCACGTTTCATTCTCCCGTTATCCGGGGAAGGCCGCCGACGAGCACATTTAAATCGCCAGAAGGGTCGCAGACAGTTATCTCCTTCGGCGTGAAGACCATGGATTCTGTAAAGTCGACGCCGGGCGGTTCTTCCAGCGCCCTGACCTCGCCCGCGGCCGAGCGCAACAGCGCGGCCATACTGGAAGTGCTGCGCGCCCATCTGCCGGGGCAGGGGCGGGTGCTGGAGATCGCCGCCGGATCGGGACAGCACGCAGCCGCCTTCGCCGCCGCCCTGCCCGGCCTGCAGTGGACGCCCAGCGACCCCAGTCCGGAGGCCCGCGCCAGCATCGAAGCCTGGCGGTCGACGGCAAACTCAGGGAACCTGCGGCCCGCACAGACGATCGACATGCTGGATGAGGCGAGTTGGTCGGGCGAGGCGTTGGACGCCCCCTTGGACGCCATCGTCTGCATCAACATGATCCACATCAGCCCGTGGGCCGCGACCGAGGGCCTGATGCGGCTGGCGGAATGGTCGCTGACGCGCCCCGGCGGCGTTTTGTATCTGTACGGCCCCTATCGCGAGGCCGAGGTCCCGCTGGCCCCATCCAACGCCGCCTTCGACGACAGTCTGAAGTCGCGTGATCCGGCCTGGGGCCTGCGCGACCGGGGCGAGGTCGAGACGCTCGCCCGGTCGCATGGTCTGGCCCTGACGCTGCGGCGGGCCATGCCCGCCAACAACCTGAGCCTGATCTTCCGCCGCGTTTAGATGGCGGCGACCACCGCCGTCAGTTCGGCGCGGTCGTTCAGCAGGGCGACCTTGCCGTCGCGGAACACGGCGCCCGGCGCGTCGGCGGCCTGACCGAAGGCGTCGGCCGCCAGGGCCACCCCGTCGGCGAAAGCGAGAACCGGCAAGCCTTGCGTCTTGGCGAGGTTCACCAGCGCCTTGACCTGGGCCAGACCGGCCTCGTCCGCCATGCCGCCGGGAATCACCACGCCCTGAACCCGACCGCCGCTGATGTCGTCAGCCGTCGCCGTGGCCAGAACCGTCAGTCCGCCCGAAACCAGACTGCCCTCGCCGGTCGAGATCGGAGCCAGAGACACGCCTTCAAAGCGAAGGGCGGTCTCGATGTCGCCGAGTTCGCCGAAATCCATGCCCTTGCGCATGATCAGGCCGAAGCGCAGGCGAGCGGGCGCGGGGCGGTTGCCGTATTGGCGGGAACGAGGGGCGGTCGCGGTCTTGCGTTGAGCGTACAAAATGTCTCCTTCGAAGGTTATCGATCAATATTCGCGGACGATTTTGAGAAAACGTCGCGCCCCGTACGCCGCAACCGGATCAAACACGGCAAACGTCGCAATCCGAAACGGGCGGAAGCGAACGCGGCAAAGTCATCAGGGTGACTGCTGATATAGGCTTATGATGCTCAAGGTCAACTTGGCGACGAAAACGTGAACTCATCGCTGAGGCGGAAAATCTGAATCGCATCGCCACGACCGCAACCTTGCCTCCGCCCGCAACGCCGCCCTACACAGCCCCTCGCATCGGAGAGTCAGTCAGGCCATGGCCTTCACCCGCACCTATGAGGGCGCAGAGCCCGTCCGCATCAACAAGTGGCTGGGCCAGACCGGCGTCTGCTCGCGCCGCGAAGCCGAGGGGCTGATCGCCGAGGGCCTGGTCAGCATCGACGGGGAGGTCGTGCGCGACGCGGGCCGCAAGATCGAACCCGGCCAGACGCTGTCCCTGAACGACAAGGGCGAGGCGGCGCTGGCGGCGGGGGTCGCCATCCTGCTGCACAAGCCAGTCGGCTATGTCTCGGGCCAGCCCGAGCCGGGCAAGGTCCCGGCCGTGCGCCTGCTGACCGCCGCCAACCGGGTGGGCGACGGCGAAGCCCCGGCGCGTGACGCCTCCCTGCCTCCAGTCGGGCGACTGGACGAGGATTCACGGGGCCTGCTGCTGCTGTCGTCGGACGGCGTGGTGGCCAAGGCCGTGATCGGCCCCCAGTCGGACTTGGACAAGGAGTACCTGGTCCGCGTCGCCGGCGCCGTGATCGAGGCCAAACTGACGAAACTTCGTCACGGATTGGAGTTGGACGGCCGCCAGTTGAAGCCCGCCCGCGTCACCCAGATGGAGCCGCAACGCCTGCGCTTCATCCTGCGCGAGGGCCGCAACCGCCAGATCCGCCGCATGTGCGAACTGGTCGGACTGGAGGTGGTCGACCTCTATCGCATCCGCATCGGTCCCGTGAAGCTGGGCGACCTGCCGGAAGGCAAATGGCGGATGCTGACGGCGGACGAGCGCGCGGCGCTGATCAAGGACTGAGCCACCCTTCCCCCACATTCCGCTCATCCCCGCGGAGGCGGGGACCCAGTAAGAGCCTCATGCGCCAAGGTCAGCTTGAGAGGCGCTCACGAACCCAACCGCTGCGCCTGTGGCCAAAACACTGGGTCCCCGCCTCCGCG
>DGIZ01000256.1:0-4083 GCA_002386585.1 Brevundimonas sp. UBA4609
AAGGCCGACGTCACCAAGCGCGCCGAGGCTCAGATCGGGCCGGACGCCGTGTTCGCCTCGAACACCTCGACCCTGCCGATCACCGGCCTGTCGGAAGCCGCCGAGCGCCCGGCCAACTTCATCGGCATCCACTTCTTCTCGCCGGTCGACCGGATGGAGCTGGTGGAGATCATCGTCGGCAAGACCACCTCGCAGGAGACGCTGGCCAAGGCGCTGGACTACTGCAAGCAGCTGAAGAAGGTGCCGATCGTCGTCAACGATTCCAGAGGCTTCTTCACCAGCCGGGTGTTCGACACCTATATCCGCGAGGGGCTGGAGATGCTGATCGAGGGGATCGCCCCGGCCATCATCGACAATGTCGGCCGCATGACCGGCATGCCGCGCGGCCCGCTGGAGCTGCTGGACGACGTGGCCATCGATCTGGTGGACCGGGTGGCGGGTCAGCGCCGCATCGACCTGAACCTGCCGGCGCCGGTGGCGGGCGACACCGACAAATTCCTGATCGACATGGTCGCCCAGGAGCGTTGGGGCCGCAAGAACGGCAAGGGCGTCTATGACTATCTGCAAGGCGAGCCCAAGCGGCTGTGGGCCGGTCTGGCGGACATGTATCCGGTCAAGATCAGCGAATCCTCGCCGGAACTGGTCGAGCATCTGAAGCAGCGCCTGCTGTATCGCCAGGCGGTCGAGGCCGCGCGCTGCATGGACGAGAACGTCGTCACCGCCGCCCGCGACGCCGACGTCGGCGCCATCCTGGGCTGGGGCTTCGCGCCCTGGACCGGCGGCCCGATCAGCCTGATCGACAGCACGGGCGTGGCCGAGTTCACCGCCGCCTGCGAGGCTCTGGCGGCGCAATACGGCGAGCGGTTCGCGCCGCCGGCCCTGCTGAAGACCATGGCCGGGAAGGGCGAGCGCTTCTATCCGGCGCCCAAGCCGCTGGCGGCCTGACCAGGTCCACAGGCTGAACAGGAAAGGGCGGGACGCTGGCTGGCGTCCCGCCCTTTTTCTTCCCTCTCCCGGCGGGAGAGGGCTTGAGCGCACGGCGGCGCAGCCGTCGTTCTGGCGCGAAAGGGTGAGGGGATTGTCCTGTCCGTCGGCGTGAGCCGTGGCGCGGCGGCTTACGCCGACTTCACCCGCCAACCCTCACCCTTTCGCCTTAGCCAATCGCCTTCGGCTCTTGGAGGCTCAAGCCCTCTCCCATCAGGAGAGGGTTTTCTCAGGCCAGGTTCAGATCCTTCAGCACCGCTTCGCGCACCGGGTTTTTCTGGATCTTGCCGGCCGCGCTGCGGGGAAGGCGGGTTTCGCTGAAGCTGACGCTCTTGGGCGTCTTGTAGCCTGCGATGCGCTGGCGGCAGAAGGCGGACAACTCCTCGAAGCTGGGCTGGGGGGCGCCGACCTTGCATACCACCACGGCGTGGACTCGCTCGCCCCAGACCGGATCGGGGACGCCGATGACGGCGCTTTCCTCGACCGCCGGATGCCAGGACAGGGCGTTCTCGACCTCGATCGAATAGATGTTCTCGGCCCCGGACACGATCATGTCCTTCAGCCGGTCGGTGATGTAGATGTAGCCGTCCTCGTCCATCCACCCCGCGTCGCGGGTGTGCAGCCAGCCGTCGCGCATGACCTCGGCGGTTTCCTCGGGGCGGTTCCAGTATCCCATCATGACATTGTCGCCGCGGCCGACGATCTCGCCGATCTGTCCGCGCGGGACCTCGTTTCCGGCCTCGTCGACGATGCGGATTTCAAAGCCCGGCGCGACCTTGCCGCATGAGCGCAGGCGGGGGTGGTCGTCGGCGCACTGGTGGTCCTGGGGCGTCAGCACCGTGACGGAGGCCATCTCCGTCTGACCGAAGCCCTGTATGAAGCTGACGTGCGGAAATTTTTCGCGCGCCAGCGCCAGGGTGGCGGCGGGCAGGGAGGAGCCGCCGTAGCCCAACATCTTCAGCTGCGACAGATCCAGTTGATCCAGCCGGTCATACTTGGCCATGCGGTCGATGACGGCGGGCACGGTGAAGCAATGGGTCACCCCATGCTCGGCGATCGCCTCCAACATGCTCTCGGCGTTGTAGCTGCGGCGGAAGACGTGGGTCGCGCCCGTCATGGTGGCGAACAGGATGCCGATGTCCGCCAGGTGGAACATCGGCGCGGCGTGGAAATTCAGCCCCGTCTCGTCGAAGGGAATCGTCATCAGCAGGTTCGAGGCGATGGCGTGCAGGTTGCCGTGGCTGAGCATCACTCCCTTGGGCAGGCCGGTGGTGCCGCCGGTGTAGAAAACGCCCGCCAGATCCTCGTTGGCGGCCAGATGCTCCTCAGCGGGTTCGGACGCCCGGATCAGCCCTTCGTGCGTCAGGCGTGCGTCGCCCGCCGCGCCGTCCATGGCGATCAGGCGCCCGACCGCGCCCTCGGCCAGAAGCTGTTCGGCGACGACGGAAAACTCCTCGCCGAAGCACAGAATCTCGACGCCCGCGTCTCTCAGCTGGAAAGCCAGTTCAGGCGTGGCCAGTCGGGTGTTCAACGGCGTCAGCACGCCCCCGGCCCAGAGCACGGCGAAATAGGTCTCGAAGTAGGAATCGCAGTTGTGCGCCAGGATGGCGACCCGGTCGCCGACCTTCAGACTCGCTTGATCGCGCAGACCTCCCGCCAGACGGGCGACGCGGTCGCCGACCTCGCGCCAGGTGCGGCGACGCTCGCCGTCGATGGTGGCGGTGCGCGTCGCAGCCGTGACGACGGCGCGAACGAGGCCCTGGGTGACTCGCATCGAAAGGGGTGCTCCTGCCGCCTCTGAAGGCGGAAAATATTGTCAAATCTATTGACATCTAATCCCGCCCCGAACCATATCTGTCAACTCATGTTCAGGCGTTTTTCCGCCGATCTCGCCGCGACTTGCACGGCCGGGCGGCGCGGCGAGGTGTGTGATGATCGGTTTTGAGCGAAGGGGCGAAGGGGTCATTATCCGCCTGGACCAGCCGCAGCGGATGAACGCCCTGACCGAACCCATGGTCGAGGCGCTGGCGGCCGCCGTCGACGCCGCCGTCGTTTCGGGAACCCGGGCGCTGATGATCACCGGAGCGGGCCGGGCCTTCTGCGCCGGCGGCACGCTGTCCGAGCCGCTGCCCGATGACGCCGGGGCCATTCTCGAAAGCCACATCAACCCGCTGCTGCTCCAGCTGGCGGACCTGCCGATTCCCGTGATCGCGGCGGTGAACGGTCCGGCGATCGGGGCGGGGGCGTCCATCGCCCTGGCCGCCGACATGATCCTCATGTCGCGTTCGGCCTTTCTCGCCTACGCCTTCGCCCAGGTTGGTCTGGCGCCGGACGGAGGGGCGAGCTGGCTGCTGCCGCGCACCCTGGGCTGGCATCGGGCCATGGGACTGATGATGACCGGCGCGCGCATCAGCGCCGAACAGGCGGTCGACTGGGGCCTGGCCTGGAAGGCCGTGGAGGCCGAGGCCCTGGCGGGTGACGCTGAAAGCCTGCTGGAGCAACTGGCGAGCGGCCCGACCCTGGCCTACGCCGCCGTGCGTCGCACCGCCCGTGCGGCGCTGGATCTCGATTTCACTGGGGCTCTGGCGGCTGAACGCGAGGCGCAGAAACAGGCCGGCCGCACCGCCGATTTCCACGAAGGCGCCGCCGCCTTCATCGCCCGCCGCCCAGCCCAGTTCTCGGGCCGCTGATGGAGATGGCGATGACCGCGCCCCGAACCCTGCTGGACAAGATCTACGACCGGCACCAGGTCGCCGACCTCGGCGGCGGCGACATGCTGATGTATGTCGACTTCCATCTGGTCCACGAAGTCACCAGCCCCCAGGCCTTCGAGGGCCTGCGTCAGCGCGGCATCGGCGTTCATGCGCCGGGGCGAACCCTGACCGTGGCCGACCACAATGTGCCGACCCTGAACCGGGCGGCCGGAATCCTCGACCGCGAAAGCCGGGCGCAGATCGAGCAGTTGCAGACGAACGCCGCCGAGTTCGGCCTGCCTTGGATTCCGCTGGACAGCGTTGATCAGGGCATCGTCCACGTCGTCGGACCGGAGCAGGGGCTGACCCTGCCGGGCATGACCATCGTCTGCGGCGACAGCCACAC
>DGIZ01000256.1:4210-4579 GCA_002386585.1 Brevundimonas sp. UBA4609
GGCCTTCGGCATCGGCACCTCCGAGGTCGAGCATGTGCTGGCGACCCAGACCCTGGTGCAGAAGCGCGCCAGGTCGATGCTGATCGAGGTGGAGGGCGCGCTCGGCTTCGGGGTCACGCCCAAGGATCTGATCCTGGCCATCATCGGCCGGATCGGCGCCAACGGGGCGACCGGCTACATCATCGAATACGCCGGCCAGGCCATCCGCGATCTGGACATGGCCGGGCGGATGACCGTCTGCAACATGTCGATCGAGGCGGGCGCGCGCGCCGGCCTGATCGCGCCGGACGAGACGACCTTCGCCTGGCTGCGCGGCCGCCCCCATGCGCCGCAAGGCGCCGCCTTTGACGCCGCCGTCGCCGACTGGCG
>DGIZ01000097.1:0-12461 GCA_002386585.1 Brevundimonas sp. UBA4609
GGCGCGGCGGCCGAACCGCCGTTCAGGGCGGCGGTCAGGTTTTCGGGCGGACGGTTCTCTGCGCGGCGGGCCGACGGCGGCGGCGTCACCTCGGTCGGCAGGTTGCGCGGCGGCGGACCGGCCACATAGGCCACCTCGGTCGAGGAGCCGAGGCCTTCGCCGTCCTCGTCGGACAGGGAGGCGTAGGCGACGGGCGGCGAAGGATCGGCGCTGATCCCGTAGCCGCGCTGCTCGAAGAAGGCCTGGGCCACCTGGATCCGCTCGCCCTGGCCGCGGCGTCGCTGGACCTCGAAGCCGGTGTCCATCAGTTCGGCGACGTGGTCGTTGCGGCTCTTGGTCGAGCGGCCGCCCATGACGATGGTGATGATCCGCTTGCCGTCGCGCACCGAGGAGGCCGCGAGGTTGTAGCCCGAGGCGTTGGTGAAGCCGGTCTTGATGCCGTCATAGCCGCGCCCGGTGGCCAGCAGGCCGTTGGTGTTGCGGTAGTCGCGGCCCTTGTAGAACCAGTCGTGCAGGCCGAGGTAGCGATAGTATTGCGGATAGTCGCGCATGACCGCGCGGCTCAGGATCGACAGGTCGCGCGCCGTGGTCGCCTGTCGCGTGTCGGGCAGGCCGTTGGCGGTGGTGAAGCGGGTATGCTCCATCCCCAGCTCGCGCGCCTTTTCCGTCATCATCTGGGTGAAGCGGCCTTCGGAGCCGCCGATGTGTTCGGCGATGACCACGGCCATGTCGTTGGCGCTGCGGACGGCCGTGGCGCGCATGGCGTCGTCCAGGCTGATCGTCTGACCGGCCGCCAGACCCAGCTTGGACGGCGGCTGCGACGCAGCGCGCGGGGAGACGGTCAGGTTGTCGTCCAGCTTGACCTTGCCGGACTCCAGCGCCTCGAACGTCAGGTACAGGGTCATGACCTTGGTGATGGAGGCCGGATAGCGCCGGGCGTCGGCGAAGCGCGAGAACAGCACCTCGCCCGAGGCGGCGTCGACCACGATGGCGGCGTAGCGAGCGTTGTCTGACGACTGGGCTTCCGGCGGCGCGACGCCGATCGTCGGCGTCAGGACGATGCCTCCCAGGACCAGGGCGGCCAGGAAACGACGGCGAAACAGGGCGTTCATGGGCAAGCTACTAGCCTCGTCACTGTGGCGCGAAGACGGCTGCGATCACGCACGTTACAAAGGCTAACATCGGCCCTGCCGGTTTCGAGAGGGTTAACGGGCCGTCAACGGACTTGTGATCGCCCAAAACCGTCGCGTGGTTATCATTGATCATATTGTGCGTCGCACAAATTTCACTTGAAGTCTCTTCGCAGGTGCACCATATCGCCGTTGTCGCGATGGGTTCGCCCGTCGCAAGAACCCTTTCGCTTCAGGAGACTCCCCATGGCTGACGCCGCTGAGACCGTGAAGAAGACCGTCGAACAGACCACCGCCAAGGCCAAGGCCCAGGCTGAATCCATCCAGGCCGCCGGCGCCAAGGCGTTCCGCGAAGGCGTCGACAAGTCCGTCGCCTCGCTGAGCGAACTGAACGCCCACGGCAAGAAGAACCTGGAAGCCGTGGTCGAATCCGCCGCCGCCGCCCAGAAGGGCGCCGAGGCCCTGTCGCAACAGGCCGTGGCCTACAGCAAGAAGTCCTGGGAAGACGGCGTCGCCGCCGCCCAGTCCTTCTCGCAGGCTCGTTCGGTGCAGGAACTGTTCGAACTGCAGACCAACTGGGCCAAGTCGGCCGCCGAGGCCTATCTGGCCGAGTTCGGCAAGGCGACCGAGACCATGACCGCCTCGGTCAAGGACAGCTTCAAGCCGATCAATGAGCGCGTTTCGGCCGCTGTCGAGCAGTTCCAGGCCGCCCGCTAAGGCGCGACTGCACGCTCAATGTGAATGGGGCCCTGGCGGAAACGCCGGGGCCTTTTTCATGGTGTCGGTTCGGCGCTCATGGGAGCGTGGTCGATGCTGAAGGCGCGCGCCAGCCGCCAGCGCCCGTCCGGCTCCAACCGCCACAGGACGGAGAAGCGGGCGCGCCCGACCAGGGTTTCCGGCCCGTCGCCCTGCCGTTCGTAGAACAGGTGGCTGCCTTCCTCGACGGCGCCGACGCCGGGGATGGCGTAGACCCGCATCGTGCCAGGCACGAGTTCGCGCCGTGAGCGCCAGGCGTCGGGGGCGGCCCGCGCCGTGCAGCCCTGGCGATAATCGTCGATGAAGCGCGTCCGCGTCGCCGTCAGTCCGTCCCGGTCGTGATAGAATTCTAGGTCGTCCGTCACCAGATCGGCCAGGGCCTCGGGATCGCACCGGTCGAACATGACCGAAAACAGGGCCGCGTCCCGTTCGGCGATTATGGGGGCGAGGGCGGCGTCACCGTGAGGGGCGGCGGGCGTCTGGGCCAGCATCAGGGCGGCGAACAGTCCGGCGATCAGGGGCATGGCGGCGATCCGGGGCAGGGAACGGAAGCGCATTGGTGCGGTTCCTGAACCGAGATGTCCCGTGAATCTTTGGTCAGGCGACGGGGGTCACGCAGGCTGTGACTGGACGCATCTACAAATCAGGCCATCATTCCCTATCTGATCTTTTGACACTCCCCGACTACGGACCACGAATGCCTAATAGACGGCCAGGTGAACAGGGCGGAGGCGCAGGCGCCGCCGTCGTCACCGAGACAAAGCCGAAACTTCAGCGGCCCTCGCTCTATCGGGTGCTGATCCTGAATGACGACTACACCCCCATGGAGTTCGTCATCTACGTGCTGGAGCGGTTCTTCCAGAAGAGCCGCGAGGACGCGACCCGCATCATGCTGCACGTGCACCAGCATGGCGTCGGGGTCTGCGGCGTCTTCACCTACGAAGTGGCCGAAACCAAGGTCGCCCAGGTGGTCGAGACGGCGCGACGCCACCAGCACCCCCTGCAATGCACGATGGAAAAGGACTGAGAGGAACCTGCCATGCCTTCGTTTTCCCGTCCTCTCGAAGAGACCCTGCACCGCGCGGTCCACTACGCCAACGAGCGCCGGCATGAATACGCCACGCTCGAACACCTGCTGCTGGCCCTGATCGACGATCCGGACGCCTCGGCCGTGATGACGGCCTGCAACGTCGATCTGGGCGCGCTGAAGGCGGCGCTCGGCTCCTATGTCGACACGGACCTGGCCGCCCTGGCCACGGCCGACGGCGACGACGCCAAGCCCACCGCAGGTTTCCAGCGCGTGATCCAGCGTGCGGTCATCCACGTCCAGTCGTCCGGCCGCGAGGAAGTGACCGGCGCCAACGTCCTGGTCGCCATCTTCTCCGAGCGCGAAAGCCACGCCGCCTATTTCCTGCAGGAGCAGGACATGACGCGCTATGACGCGGTCAACTTCATCGCCCACGGCATCGCCAAGAAGGCCGGGGCCAACGAAGCCCGCTCGGTGCGCGGCACCAGCCCCGAAGAGGCCGAGGACGGCTCGGTCGTCAAGCAGGGCGGCGAGGCGCTGGAAGCCTATTGCATCGACCTGAACGAGAAGGCCCGCAACGGCAAGATCGACCCCCTGATCGGGCGTCAGGCCGAGGTCGAGCGCTCGATCCAGATCCTGTGCCGCCGAACCAAGAACAACCCGCTGCTGGTCGGCGACCCCGGCGTCGGCAAGACCGCCATCGCGGAAGGTCTGGCGCGCAAGATCGTCAACGGCGAGGTGCCGGAAGTCCTGAAGGACGCGACCATCTACAGCCTCGACATGGGCGCGCTTCTGGCGGGCACCCGCTATCGCGGCGACTTCGAGGAGCGGCTGAAACAGGTCGTCAAGGAGCTGGAGAGCCACGACAACGCGGTCCTGTTCATCGACGAGATCCACACGGTGATCGGCGCGGGCGCGACCTCGGGCGGGGCGATGGACGCCTCCAACCTGCTGAAGCCGGCGCTGGCGTCCGGCAGCCTGCGCTGCATGGGCTCGACCACCTACAAGGAATACCGTCAGCACTTCGAGAAGGACCGCGCCTTGGTCCGCCGCTTCCAGAAGATCGACGTCAATGAGCCGACGATCGAGGACACGGTGAAGATCCTCAAGGGTCTGAAGACGACCTATGAGACGCACCACAAGCTGCGTTTCACCGATGCGGCCATCCGCACGGCGGTCGATCTGTCGGCGCGCTACATCACCGACCGGAAGCTGCCGGACAAGGCCATCGACGTGATCGACGAGGCGGGGGCGTCGCAGATGCTGCTGCCGGAATCGAAGCGCAAGAAGGTCATCGGCCAGAAGGAGGTCGAAGCCGTCATCGCCAAGATGGCCCGCATCCCGCCCAAGTCGGTGTCGAAGTCGGATACGGAATCCCTGCGAGAGTTGGAGACCGATCTCAAGCGCGTCGTCTTCGGTCAGGAACAGGCCATCGACCAGGTGTCGGCGGCGATGAAGCTGGCGCGGGCGGGTCTGCGCGACCCGAACAAGCCGATCGGCGCCTTCCTGTTCAGCGGTCCGACCGGCGTCGGCAAGACCGAGGTGGCCAAGCAACTCGCCGCCACCCTCGGCATCGAGATGCAGCGCTTCGACATGTCCGAATACATGGAGCGCCACACGGTCAGCCGCCTGATCGGCGCGCCTCCGGGCTATGTCGGCCATGATCAGGGGGGGCTGCTGACCGACGCCGTGGACCAGCACCCGCACTCCGTCGTGCTGTTGGACGAGATCGAGAAGGCGCACCCCGACGTCTACAATATCCTGCTGCAGGTGATGGACAACGGGACGCTGACCGACGCCGTGGGCAAGAAGGTCGACTTCAGGAACGTCATCCTGATCATGACCACCAACGCGGGCGCCGCCGACAATGCGCGCGCGGCCATCGGCTTCGGCCGGGGCAAGGTCGAGGGCGAGGACGAAAAGGCCATCCAGCGCCTGTTCGCGCCCGAGTTCCGCAACCGTCTGGACGCCATCGTGGCCTTCAAGCCGCTGGGCGCCGAGACGATCCGCTCGGTGGTGACCAAGTTCGTGCTGCAGCTGGAAGCCCAGCTGGCGGACCGCAACATCACCATCGAACTGACCGACGAGGCGACCGACTGGCTGGCCAAGAACGGCTTCGACGAACTGTATGGCGCCCGTCCCCTGGCCCGCGTCATTCAGGAACACATCAAGAAGCCGCTGGCCGACGACATCCTGTTCGGCCGCCTGACCCGCGGCGGCCATGTCAAGGTCGAACTGAAGGACGGCAAGATCGCCTTCGACATCACCCCGGCCAAGGGCGCGGCGGTGAAGGAAGAGGAAGAAGAGACGGCCTGATCATTCATCAGGTTCAAAGAGAAAGGCCCGGACGTCGCCGTCCGGGCCTTTTTTCTCCCTCGAGGGGATAAGGGCTTTGTCAGCGCTTGCGGCCCAGGGCACCGAGCAGCACCGCCGCGCCGGCGATGATGCCGGTGGTCAGAAGCGGCTTGCGCCGAGCGAAATCCAGCCCCTTTCGAGCCGGATCGCGCAGGTCGGCCGGGGCCTTGTCCACCATGCTGTCCAGGCCGTCGATGACGCGGCCATAGGCGTCCAGCGCCTTGCCTTTCACTTCGTTCAGCTTGCCGTCGACCTGAAGCTTGCTGTCGCCGGTCAACCGGCCCAGGCCGTTCTGGGCCTTGCCCTTCAGCTCAGTCGCGACGCCTTCGATACGTTGGTCAGTCATGATGATCCCTGTGTTGAGGAGGAGACTTCCACCCCAAGCGCATCCGGCCGCCGACGGTTCCTGGCTCGGTGCGCCTCGCGACGAATTGTCAGCCCTGAAGATCAGCCCTTGCGGTAGGGCGACAGCTCCGCCGTCATGGCGTGCATCTCGGCCTCCACCGCTGGGCGCTCCTGCTCCAGATAGCGCGCGACCGGATCGCGCAGGGCGGGATCGGCGATGAAATGGGCCGAATAGACGGGGGAGGGCAGGTAGCCGCGCGCGATCTTGTGATCCCCCTGCGCGCCCGCCTCGACCCGCGACAGGCCGCGCGCGATGGCGAAGTCGATGGCCTGGTAGTAGCACAGCTCGAAATGCAGGAAGGGCCGGTCGACCAGCGTTCCCCACTGGCGGCCATACAGCGTTTCGCGGCCGATGAAGTTGAGCGCTCCCGCCACCGGCGTATCATCCTCGAACGCTATGACCAGGGCGATGCGGTCGGCCATGCTGGCGCCGACGCGGGCGAAGAAGTCGCGCGTCAGATAGGGCCGCCCCCACTTGCGGTCCCCGGTGTCCATGTAGAAGGCGAAGAAGGCGTCCCAATGCGCCTGCGTGATCTCGGCGCCGGTGAGGACGCGAATGTCGAGGCCGGCCTGCGCCTCGCGTCGCTCGCGCCGGATGGTCTTGCGCCGATTGGAAGACAGGGCGCCTAGGAATTCGTCGAAGCTCTGATAGCCGTCGTTGCGCCAGATGAACTGGATGTCCCGACGCGGCAGCAGGCCTGTCTCAGTCATGGCGCGCCACTCCGCCTCAAGCGGGAAGTTGACGTGCAGGGACGATACGCCCAGCCGCTCGGTCAGGGTCAACGCGCCTTGCAGCAGGGCCTCGCGCACTGTGGCGGCGTCCGTTCCCGGCGCGTTGAGGAAGCGCGGGCCCGTCGCGGGGGTGAAGGGCACAGCCCCCAGCAGCTTGGGGTAATAGCGCCCGCCCGCGCGCTGATAAGCGTCGGCCCAGCTGTGGTCGAAGACGTATTCGCCCTGGCTGTGGCCCTTCAGATAGAGGGGCATGACGCCGATCACGACGCCGTCTTCATCGTGCAGGGACAGATGGCGCGCCGCCCAGCCCTCGGACGGGACGGCGCTGCCGGACCCCTCGCAGGCGTCGAGGAAGTCGTAGGAGACGAAAGGATCGCCGCTTGGGACTGCACAGGCGTCCCATGCGGCCCGGCCGATAGCGGCGATGCTGTCGTGCACCTGAAGCGTGAAACCCGACACTTTTACCCTTCTCCCCTCGGGGGAGAAGGTGGGCGCTGAAAGCGCTCGGATGAGGGGGCTGTGTCCGCGCGCGAAAGAGGCAAGGATGAGGGCGCAACAAACCGCCCCCTCATCCGTCTCGCTCCGCGAGCCACCTTCTTCCCCAAGGGGAGAAGGGTGTGACGCATGGGTGTCACTTCACCTCGATGACAGCGTCGATCTCGACGGCGAAGCCGAGCGGCAACTTGTAGACGCCGACGGCCGAGCGCGAGTGCTTGCCCGCGTCGCCGAAGACCTGGACCATCAGGTCCGAGCAGCCGTTGATGACAGCGGGAATGGCCTCGAAGTCCGGTCCGGCCTGGACGAAGCCGCCCAGCTTGACGATGCGGACCACGCGATCCAGGTCGCCGTCGACGGCGGCGTTGATCTGGGCCAGCAGGTTGATCCCGCACAGGCGGGCGGCCTCGGCGGCCTGCTCCGGGGTCACGTCCACGCCGACGGTGCCCTTGACGCCGCCGCTGGCGTCGTTCGACAGCTGGCCCGAGATGAAGATCTGCTCGCCCGAGCGGACGTAGGAGACATAGCTGGCGACCGGCTTGGCGGGCTCGGGCAGGGTGATGCCGAGTTCAGCGATGCGGGCGTGAATGCTCATGGGGCGACTCCGTATGAAAGTGTGGAGGGGGTTTAGCGCGGCGCGGCGGCCGCGTCATCCGGGGCGTTCACCGGGGCGCTTCAGCGCGCGCCCGGCGACGACGGCGGCGGCCCCGAACTTGTCGCGCAGGGCGTCGATGGCCGTCTCGGTCTTCAGGGCGCGGGTTTCGCTCGTAGCGAACAGGCCGGCCGGGGCGTCCTGGGCGTCGGCGATGTCGGCCATGCCGATGCCGATCAGCCTGTAGGGTACGCCGATTTCGGGTTTCAGCAGTTCGCGACCGGCGGCGAACAGGGCGCGCGCCGTCTGCACCGGCTCGGCCAGGGTGACGCGGCGGGTGACGATCTTGAAGTCGGTCTTGCGCAGCTTCAGCACCACGACGCGGCTGGCGACACCGTCGCGTCGCGCCTTGGACGCCAGCTTTTCGCACAGGGGCCACAGCTCGGCCTCCAGCGCGTCGGCCGTGGTCAGATCGTCGTTGAAGGTGGTCTCGGCGCTCATGCCGCGTCGGTCGTGATCCGGGTTCACCGGGCGGCTGTCGCGCGCGTGGCTGAGGTCATGCAGGCGCAGGCCCGTCTCGCCATAGCGCCGGATCAGATCCTTCACCTCGGCGGCGGCCAGGTCGCCGATCGTTGCGAAGCCGTCCGAGCGCAGGGTGCGGCCGAACACCGGCCCGACGCCGGGCAGGGCGGTCACGGGGCGCGGCGCCAGCAGGCCTTGCGCCTCTGCCGCGCCGATGATCGAAAAGCCGCGCGGCTTGTCCAGCTCCGACGCGATCTTGGCCAGAAAGCGATTGGGCGCCAGGCCGATGGAGACGGTCAGCCCGGTCTCGTCCTCGATCCATTTCTGCAGACGCGCCAGTTGGAAGGCCGGCGGTCCGCCGTTCAGCCGCTCGGTGCCCTTCAGGTCGATCCAGGCCTCGTCCAGCGACAGGGTCTGAACCAGCGGCGTCAGCTGTTCCAACGCGCCGAAGATACGATGGCTCTCGGCTCTGTACTTGCTGAAGTCCGGCTTGATGACGACCGCGTCGGGGCAGGCTTTCAGCGCCTTGAACATCGGCATGGCCGAGCCGACGCCGTACAGCCGCGCCACATAGCAGGCGGTGGAGACGACGCCGCGCTTGCCGCCGCCGACGATCACGGGCTTGTCGCGCAGTTCGGGTCGATCGCGCTTCTCGACCGAGGCATAGAAGGCGTCGCAGTCCAGGTGGGCGATGTGCAGGTCGCTCAGTTCGTCACGGACGATCACCCGGCGCGAGGCGCACGACGGGCACCGCGCGACCTTGCGGTCGCCGGTCCACAGGCAGTCGCGACAGAGGGCCGTAAGGGCCACGCAGGAACTCCGTTTCCTCAGCTTCACGTCAACTTAAGACTGACGCGGCCACAGTGCACCCAAGAAGGCGTAACAGCCCGACGCGAAAGCGGATGAACAAGAGGCGCAACGGCCGGGTGGCGGATGTCCAAGAAGGTCCTCATAGTCGAGGATAACGAGCTGAACATGAAGCTTTTTCATGATCTGCTCGATTCCCAGGGGTATGAAGTGCTGCAGACCCGCGAAGGACTGCAGGCGCTGGCGATTGCGCGCGAACACCGCCCCGACCTGATCCTGATGGACATCCAGTTGCCGGAGATCTCGGGCCTTGAAGTCACCAAATGGCTCAAGGACGACGAAGAGCTGAACCATATCCCCGTCATCGCCGTTACAGCCTTCGCCATGAAGGGTGATGAGGAGCGGATTCGCCAGGGGGGCTGCGAAGCCTACATCTCCAAGCCGATCTCGGTCATCTCCTTCCTGGAGACGGTGCGCAGGCACCTTGGTCAGGGGGCGGCATGAGTGCGCGGATTCTGGTGGTTGACGACGTCGAGGCAAACGTCCGGCTGCTCGAAGCCAAGCTGACTCTCGAATACTACGACGTCCTGACCTGCCATGACGGCGCGACGGCCATCACCCTGGCGGGCGCCGAACAGCCGGACCTGATCCTGCTGGACGTGATGATGCCGGGCATGGACGGCTTCGAGGCCTGTCGTCGGATCAAGGCCGAGGCGGAGACGCGCCACATTCCGGTGGTGCTGGTGACGGCGCTGGACGGCCGGCATGATCGCATCAAGGGGCTGGACGCCGGCGCCGACGACTTCCTGTCCAAGCCGCTGGACGATGTGATCCTGATGGCGCGGGTCCGCAGCCTGACCCGCCTGAAGATGGTCATGGACGAGCTGCGCGAGCGCGAGGAAAGCGGTCGCCGGGTCGGCGTCGACACCGGCGGCGTGGCGCGGCTCAAGGGGTCGGGCGGGCGCGTTCTGATCGTCGACGACAACACGCTTCAGGCTCAGGTGATGGCGCAGGAGCTGTCGCTGGAGCATCGCCCCATGATCGAGCCGTCGCTCGAGGCGGCGCTGGAGACAGCGCGCGGTCCGGTCGACCTGGTGATCGTCAATGTGACGTCCGAACGGTTCGACGGCCTGCGGCTGATCGCGCAGCTTCGGTCCAAGGAGCCGACGCGTCGACTGCCCATCCTGGCCTTGGTGGACACCCAGGACCGGGCGCGTCTGCTCAAGGCGCTTGAACTGGGCGCGCATGACATCCTGACCCGCCCCGTCGATCCCGAGGAATTGGCCGCGAGAGTGCGCACCCAGGTGCGGCGCAAACGCTATGGCGACTTCCTGCGCCAGAAGCTGGACCACAGCCTGGAGATGGCGGTCACCGACCCGCTGACGGGCCTGCACAACCGACGCTACATGAACGGGCAACTGGACGCCCTGGTGGCGCGCGCCAATCGCGGCGGCGATCCGGTGGCGGTGCTGGTGCTGGACATCGATCACTTCAAGGCGGTCAACGACAGCCTGGGCCACGACGCGGGCGACGAGGTGCTGCGCGAATTTTCGGTGCGGCTGGCGACCAATGTGCGGGCTGTGGACCTGCCGTGCCGGTTCGGCGGCGAGGAGTTCGTCGTGGTCATGCCCGGCACGACGCTGGAAGACGCCCATCGCATCGCCGAGCGAATCCGTCGCGACGTCGGCGCCTCGCCCTTCCGCATCCTGGGCGGCGAACCGCTGAGCATCACCGTTTCGGTCGGCGTGGCGGCGAGCAGGGGCGCGGACGACACGCCGGCCTCCCTGCTGAAGCGCGCCGACGAGGGCGTCTATGAGGCCAAGAAGGCCGGTCGCAATCGGGTGGTGGCGCGCGCGGCCTGACGGCCTCGGCCTTATATGGCGGACAACGAAAAACGCCCGGTCCTGCGACCGGGCGTTTCGAGTCTTGCAGATTCAAGCGGGGGGGCTGAGCCCTTACTTGATCTTGCCTTCCTTGAACTCGACGTGCTTGCGGACGACCGGGTCGTACTTCTTGACGACCATCTTTTCGGTCATCGTACGGGCGTTCTTCTTGGTCACGTAGAAGAAGCCGGTGTCAGCGGTGGAGTTCAGGCGGATCTTGATGGAAGCCGGTTTGGCCATCGGAATTACCTCTGCGACGGCGAAAGCCGCTTGAAATAAGAGGCGCGGAACATACTCAGGACAGGCTCAAAGTCAACGGTTTCGATGTCGCGTTGAGCGAGGCCGCGAGAGCGGTAGTATTTCGCCATGAAAACGCCCCACTTCAAGCCCGCCCACGCCCTGTCCGCCGCTGTCATCGCCGCCGGACTGGCGCTTTCCGCCTGCTCCTCCGAGCCCGCCGCGCCAGCTGCGGCGCCGGTCGAAGCTCCTGCCACGGCCCAGGACGCCTTCTTCGCCAATCTGACCGAGCTGTGCGGCCAGCGATTCGAGGGCAAGGTCGTCACGACCGAGGCCGCCGACTCGGATTTCGCCGGCAAGCGCCTGCTGATGCATGTCCGCGACTGCTCGGCGGACGAGATTCGCATTCCCTTCTGGGTCGGCGAGGACCGTTCGCGCACCTGGGTCGTGACCCGCACCGAGTCGGGCCTGCGCCTGAAGCATGATCACCGCCAGCCGGATGGCAAGACGGACCCGCTGCACTGGTACGGCGGCGATACGGCGAACGAAGGCACGGCCGAGCGTCAGGAATTCCCGGTCGATCAGGAATCCATCGACCTGTTCAACGCCAACGACGCCTCGGTCTCGACGACCAACGTCTGGGCCATGGAGATCCATCCCCAAAAGACCTTCAGCTATGAGCTGCGTCGGCCGAACCGCCATTTCCAGGTCGATTTCGATCTGACCAAGCCGGTCGCCGAATAAGACGACGAGGCCGCCGCGTCAGTCCTGATGGTCGATGACGTGGCGGCCGCGCACCATGTGCACGAAGGGCAGGGGGCGCTGCGGCGTCTCCAGCCGCTCGGCGACCTCGCCCAGCACGAAGCGGGTGATGGCGGGCAGATCCAGCCCTTGCGCCTCTTCCAGCGGAATCCAGGCGATCTCGTCCAGTTCGCCTGAGCCTTCGATTCGGTCGGGATCGCGCAGGGCCTCGACCGGAGCCATGAAGAAGCGGGCGTCGAAACGGCGCGTGCGGCCCGGGGGCGTGATGGCGCGCGCCACATAGGACAGGACCGACAGGTTGGGCAGGGCGCCCGCCTGACGATATTCCCGCCACGGTCCGGCGACCGAGGCGGTTGGCGCGACGCGGCCCAGGATCAGCCCGGTCTCCTCAAAGGTCTCGCGCACGGCGGCCAGGGCCAGGGCGCGGGCGCGGCGAGCCGGCATCTCCGCCTCCAGCCGCCGCGCGACGTCAGGCGACAGGGCGCCGTTCGAGGCGGCGGTGAAGTCGCTGCGTTCGATACGGCCGCCGGGGAACACCCATTTCGAGGCCATGAAGACATGGCCGGGCGCGCGGCGGCCCATCAGCACCTCGGGACGTTTTTCGCCGCGGGTCAGGATCAGGGTGGCGGCGTCCTTGGGGCGCTGGGCTCCGCCTACACGCGGCGCGTCGGCCAGATCCTGGGCCGCGTCGAAGGGGCGGGGGTTCATCGCAAAAACTCCTGCCTTCTCCCCATCGGGGGAGAAGGTGGCTCGCGGAG
>DGIZ01000097.1:12618-24753 GCA_002386585.1 Brevundimonas sp. UBA4609
AGCGAGACGGATGAGGGGGACGCTTGCTGCGTCCTCAACGTCTGTCGTCCCGCCTGCGGATACAGCCCCCTCATCCGAGCGCCTCCGGCGCTCACCTTCTCCCTCGAGGGGAGAAGGGACGTGATATTTCTCACCGTCGCTTGCCCTTTCTGACGCCCTTCAGGCCGCCGGAAGGCTTGGCGCCGTTGCGGGGCTTGGGACCGCCTGGACGGCCCTTGCCGCGCTTGGGAGGGCCGTCTCCCCCGCGTCCGCGCATCCCGTAACGCGGGGCCGGGGCGTTGGGATCGCGCGGGTCCGGTTCGGACAGCATTTCCAGCACCAGACCGCCGGTGACGGGGGTGGCCTCCATCAGCCGCACCTCGACGCGGCGGCCCAGCGGGAACCGCTTGCCGCTGCGCTCGCCGACCAGGGCGTGGGCGCGGTCGTCGTGCGTGAAGTATTCGTCGCCCAGCGTCGAAACCGGCACCAGGCCGTCGGCGCCCGTCTCGTCCAGCCGGATGAACAGGCCGAAGCGGGTGACGCCGGTGATCCGTCCGCTGAAGGTCGCGCCGACGTGCTCTTCAAGGAAGGCGGCGATGTAGCGGTCCATGGCGTCGCGCTCGGCCGCCATCGAGCGGCGCTCGGTCTCGGTGACATGATCGGCGATGCCGCCCAGTTCGGCGATTTCGCGGTCGGTCAGGCCGTCTGATCCCAGCTTCAGCCCCCGGATCAGCCCCCGGTGGACGATCAGGTCGGAATAGCGCCGGATCGGCGAGGTGAAGTGGGCGTAGCGGTCTAGGTGCAGACCGAAGTGGCCGACGTTCTCAGGGGAGTAGAAGGCCTGCATCTGGGTGCGCAGGACGACTTCGTTGACGACCTCGGCGTGCGGGGTGTCACGGGTCTCTTCCAGCAGCTTGTTGAAGCGCTTGGTGTTCGGCGCCTCGCCCTTGTTCCAGGGCTTGCCGATGGTGTGCAGGAAGTCGGCCAGGTTGAAGATCTTCTCCTGGCTGGGCGTGTCGTGAACGCGATAGATCAGCGGCGTGTGCGTCTTCTCCAGCGTCTCGGCGGCGCAGACGTTGGCCTGGATCATCATCTCTTCGATCAGGCGGTGGGCCTCCAGCGACTTGCGCGGCTCGATGCCGGCGATGCCGCCGTCGGGAGACATGATGATGCGGCGCTCGGGGCTTTCGATGGCTAGGGGGCTGCGGCGCTCGCGGCCCTTCAGCATGGTGCGGTAGGCGTTCCACAGCGGATAGAGGATCGCCTCCATGATCGGCCCGGTGGCGTCGTCCAGCAGGCCGTCGATGGCGGACTGCGCCTGTTCGTAGGACAGCTTGGTGTGGCTGCGCATCAGGCCGCGCGTGAACTTGTGCCCGGTCTTGCGGCCGTCCTTGTCGAAGACCATGCGCACGGCCATGCAGGCGCGGTTCTCGCCCTGCTTCAGGCTGCACAGGCCGTTGGACAGCACTTCCGGCAGCATCGGCTCGACCCGGTCGGGGAAGTAGGTCGAGTTGCCCTTGGCCCGCGCCTCGCGGTCCAGCGCCGTGTTCGGGCGCACATAGGCGGCGACGTCGGCGATGGCGACCCAGACGATCCAGCCGCCCGCATTGGCCGGGTCTTCGTCGCGCTCGGCATAGACGGCGTCGTCATGGTCGCGCGCGTCAGCCGGGTCGATGGTGATGAAGGGGACGTGGCGCAGGTCTTCGCGCCCCTTCAGCGTCGGGATGTCCTGTTCTTCGGCCTCGCGCTCCACGGCCTCGGAGAAGCCGGTCGGCACGCCGTGGGCGTGGATGGCGATGATGGAGGCCGCGCGCGGGTCGTCCTCGCGCCCGATGTTCTCGAGAATCTTGCCGCGTTTGGGCCCGTAGCGATGCTCGCCCTTCTCGACGGCGGCCAGCACCAGGTCGCCGTCGCGCAGGTCCGTCGCCTGGGCGGCGGGCACCAGCAGCACATCCTTGGAGCGCTTGTCGACCGGCTCGACCCGCGTCTCGCGCGCTGACTTGCGGATGACGCCCAGCACGCGGTTGGTTCCGGCGTCCAGCCGCTTGACCAGGCGCGCTTCCCAGCCGTTGACGCCCCGGCTGAACTTGACCAGCAGGCGGTCGCCCATGCCGGGCGCCGGGCCGCGCCCCTCGCGATCGGGCATCAGGACGGCGCGCGGCGCGTCCTCGCTGCTCTTGACCAGTTCGACATAGAGCTCGCCGTCGGCGTCGCGATCCACGACATCGACCACGCCGACGGGGGGCAGGGCGCCGGCTTCGGAAAAGCCCTTGCGGCCGCGCTTGCCCAGGCGGCCCTCGGCCTCCAGCTCCTTCAGCATGTCACGCAGGGCGCGGCGCTCGGCGCCCTTCAGGCCGAAGGCGCGGGCGATGTCGGCCTTTTCGGCTTCTCCGGCCTCGCGCAGGAAGGCGATGAGGGATTCTTTGTCGGGCAGGCCCGCGACGGGGCGTTTCGGTGTCTTGACCATTGCGCCCTTTCTAACGCGCTTCGCGGCGAAAGGGTGAAAACTTGCATGAGTTGACCGCGACGGTGCGGACGCCCAGCTTCATTCGAAACCGTGCAACGGAGCCTGCCTTCATGTCGATGACCGACGCCCCTGTTCTCAGCCGTCCGGCGAAGAGCCTGCTGGACCTGATCGGCAAGACGCCGATGGTCGAGGTGACGCGGATCGACACCGGCCCCTGCCGCCTGTTCCTGAAACTGGAGAGCCAGAATCCGGGCGGCTCCATCAAGGACCGCATCGCCCTGTCGATGATCGAGGCGGCCGAGAAGGCGGGCTGGCTGAAACCGGGCGGCACCATCGTCGAGGCGACGGCGGGCAACACCGGTCTGGCCCTGACTCTGGTCGGCAAGCAGAAGGGCTACAACGTCCTGCTGGTCATCCCCGACAAGATGTCGAAGGAGAAGATCCAGCACCTGCGCGCCATGGGCGCCGATGTGCGCCTGACCCGCTCGGACGTGCCGCACGGCCACCCCGAATACTACACCGACATGGCCGAGCGCCTGGCCCAGCAGATTCCGGGCGGCTATTTCGTCAACCAGTTCGCCAACGACGCCAACTCCGAGGCCCACTTCAAGACGACCGGCCCGGAAATCTTCGAGCAGATGGACGGCGACATCGACGCCTTCGTCGCCGGCATCGGCTCGGGCGGGACGATCACGGGCAATGCGCAATACTTCAAGTCGCAGGGCTCCAAGGCCAAGATCATCCTGGCGGACCCGGTCGGCTCGGCGCTGGCGGGCCTGATCAATGAGGGCGTGGCCGGACCGGACGGCAGCTATACTGTCGAAGGCATCGGCCAGAACTTCATGCCCGAGACGACCGATCCCGACCTGATCGACGTCGCCTATTCCATCCCCGACGCCGAGGCGATCGCCACGGTACGCGAGCTGCTGCTGAAGGAAGGCATTCTGGCGGGGTCGTCCTCCGGCACCCTGATCGCCACGGCCCTGCGCTGGTGCCGCGAACAGACCGAGCCGAAGCGGGTCGTGACCTTCGTCTGCGACACCGGCGCCAAGTACCTGTCCAAGGTCTACAACGACGCCTGGCTGGCCGATCAGGGCCTGGCCGAGCGCGAACTGCACGGCGACCTGTCGGACTTGATCAACCGCAAATACGCCGCCGGCGACGTGGTGGTGATCGGGCCGGAAGATACGCTGGACACGGCGTTCAAGCGGATGCGCGGCGACGGCCTGTCGCAGCTGCCGGTCATCCAGGACGGCCGCCTGGTCGGCATTCTGGACGAGAGCGACATCGTCCACATCATGAACACTGACGACATCACCCGTCAGGAGCGCTTCGCCAAGCCGGTCGCCTCGGCCATGACGCGCGATCTGGACACGCTTCAGGTGACGGAATCGCTGGACGCCCTGATCCCGGTCTTCGACCGCGACCGCGTCGCCATCGTGCTGGACGGCGAGACCTTCGTCGGCCTGATCACCCGCACCGACCTCATCAACCACCTCAGCCTGAACCGGTAAGAGCATGGCAGACCTGAAGAACAGCCAGGGCTTCTCGACCCGCGCCATCCATGCGGGCCAGCAGCCGGACCCGACGACGGGCGCGGTGATGACGCCGATCTACGCCACCTCGACCTACGCCCAGGAAAGCCCCGGCGTGAACAAGGGCTATGAATACGCCCGCGGCAAGAACCCGACGCGCGAGGCGTTCGAGGCCTGCATCGCTGATCTGGAAGGCGGGGTTCAGGCCTTCGGCTTCGGCTCGGGCATGGCGGCGACCTCTACGGCGCTGGAACTGCTGGACGCCGGGTCGCACATCATCACCGGCGACGACCTCTATGGCGGATCGTGGCGGCTGTTCGAGCGGGTGCGCCGTCGCTCGATGGGGCTGGACTTCAGCTACATCGACCTGACCGACCTGGCGGCGGTCGAGGCGGCCATCACCGAAAAGACGCGGATGCTTTGGGTCGAGACCCCGACCAATCCGCTGATGAAGCTGGCCGACATCGAGGCCCTGTCGAAGATCGCCAGGGCGCACAAGCTGATCCTGGTGGTCGACAACACCTTCGCTACGCCGTGGAGCCAGCAGCCGCTGGCCCTGGGCGCCGACGTGGTCATGCACTCGGCGACCAAATATCTGAACGGCCACTCCGACATCGTCGGCGGGGTTCTGGTCGCCAAGGACGCCGAGACGGCGGCCCAGCTGAAGTTCCTGCAGAACTCCATCGGCGGCGTCATGGGGCCGTTCGACGCCTTCCTGGCCAATCGGGGTCTGAAGACGTTGGGCTTGCGCATGAAGGCGCACAACCAGAACGCACTGGCCGTGGCGCGTTGGCTGGAAGATCGAAAGGGCGTCGCCAAGGTGCTCTATCCGGGTCTGGTCAGCCACCCGCAGCACGAACTGGCCGCGCGTCAGATGAACGGCCGCTTCGGCGGCATGGTCACCCTGCTGATCGACGGCGATCTGGAGCGCACGAAACGGGTGCTGGAGCGGGTGCAGGTCTTCACCCTGGCGGAATCGCTGGGCGGCGTGGAAAGCTTGGTCAATCACCCGGCCATCATGACCCACGCCAGCGTGCCGAAAGAGGTGCGCGAGGCGGGCGGCGTCACCGACAACCTGATCCGCCTGTCGGTCGGGGTCGAGGACATCGACGACCTGATCGCCGACCTGGATCAGGCCATCGGCTGACGCCGATTGACGCGCGGGGGGTTCAAATCCCCGGCCGTCCTGCCTAGGCTGGGCCCATGTTTGATTTCATCGCCATGCGTGATCGCCTGGCGGAGTTCCCGACAGCGGAGATGCTGATCGGGCTCTGTCTCCTCGTCCTTCTTGCCTTCGTCGCGGACTTTGTGGTCCGCCGCATCCTGACCCGGCTGATCCTGCGCATCGTCGGGCGCGCGGTGCATGATCTCGACGCCCTGTTGCAGCCGGTGGTGCGCAGCTTCACGCGCGTCGTCCCGGCCATCATCATCCATCAGGGCATAGGCGGAGTGCCGCACCTGTCGACGGGCGCCGTCACCCTGATCCAGAACGTGGCCGGGGCCTTCATGATCGTGGCCGTGGCTATCGGCGTCGGCGCGGGCCTGGACATGGCCAACGCCCTCTACGCCCGCTCGCCGCGCGCCCACCGCCGCAGCATCAAGGGCTATCTGCAGGTTCTGAAGATCGTCATCTACGCCATCGCCACCATCCTGGTGATCGCGGCCCTGATCGACCGTTCGCCGCTGCTGCTTCTGTCGGGGCTGGGCGCGCTGGCCGCGGTGCTGATGCTGGTGTTCAAGGACACGATCCTGTCGCTGGTGGCGTCGGTTCAGCTGAACTCCAACGACATGCTGCGCGTCGGCGACTGGATCGAGATGCCCCAGTTGAACGCCGACGGCGACGTCATCGACATCGCCCTGCATACGGTGAAGGTGCAGAACTGGGACAAGACCATCACCACCATCCCCACCTGGCGGATGATCAACGAGTCCTACAAGAACTGGCGCGGGATGCAGGAAAGCGGCGGGCGCCGCATCAAGCGGGCCCTGCTGATCGACCAGACCAGCGCGCGCTTCCTGACCGAGGCCGAACGCGACCGGATGCGGCGCTTCCTCCTGATCGACGACTATCTGGCCGACAAGGCAGCCGAGATGGCCGACTGGAACGCCAAGCTGGTCGAGGCCGGGCGCGATCCGGTCAATATGCGGCGCTCGACCAACATCGGCGCTTTCCGCGCCTATGTGCAGAACTATCTCGAGAACCATCCGCGCATCCGTCAGGACATGACCCTGCTGGTGCGTCAGTTGCAGCCGACGGAGACGGGACTGCCGCTGGAGATCTACGCCTTCACCGCTACGGTGGCCTGGGCGGAGTATGAGGCGATCCAGGGCGATATCTTCGACCACCTGCTGGCGATCCTGCCCGAGTTCGGCCTGCGTCTGTTCCAGTCGCCCAGCGGGGCGGACTTCGGCCAGTTGCGTTCGCCGCCGGTCATGGAGCGGGCATAGAAAAAGCGCGCAGGGTCGCCCCTGCGCGCTCTGTCCTTATCCTGGCCGCCCGTCATCGCTGACAGGGGCGGCGAGGGGGCTGGATCAGCCTTCGGTCTTCAGTTGACCGGCCGATTCCTTGCCCGAGCGACGGTCGCGCTCGATTTCGTAGGAAACCTTTTGGTTCTCATCCAGGCCGCGCAGGCCAGCCGCTTCCACGGCCGAGATGTGGACGAAGACGTCCTTGCCGCCGTCATCCGGCTGGATGAAGCCGTAGCCCTTGGTGGAGTTGAACCATTTCACAGTGCCGGTAGCCATTTTCAGGACCTCCGCTAGAAGTTGGCCTCAGAGAACGTCCCTGAAGACCTGTCGGGTCTGTATGGATCGGCTTAGACCTCGGTGCGCGGGGCAGAAGGCAGAGCGTTACGCAGAGAGATCGACCATCACAGGGTGAACGGTCCCGGCGGCTAAAGCAAGGCGTACGAAAAGATCGTCAGCTTTCAACGGCCTGCGTCGGCGCGGACCAGTTTTCCTGGCACAGTTTGCGCAGGGCGTTGGTGATGGTGGAGCCGTACAGGGCGTCCTGAATGCGGTCATAGCCTTCGCTCTTCAGGGCCTGCTTGACCTCTCCCACCGTGCGGCAGGCGCCGCTTTCAGCCAGCTGGTACGCACGTTCGAGGGTCGTCGGGCGGAATGTCATGCGCCAAGCTTAGGCCCATTGGTCGGAAAAGGCCAAAGCCTCTGTCCGCCTCGATCAGAAGTAGACGCTGATCCCGGCGACCAGGGCGTCGGCGTACTGCTCGCCCGGCACCTTGGCGTTGGTGCCGTGCCAGCGCAGTTCGGCCTCCAGATTGGAGGTGAGGGCGTAGGTCGCCCCGATGTTGTAGCCGGTGTAGTCGACGCTATTGTCCTGCTCGCGGCGGCCGACCTCGGCCGAGACGTTCAGCTTGTCGGTGAAGTCCCAGCCGCCGCGCAGGGCGACCCAGGTCCAAGATTCCACCGAACCGGCGCCGTCGGGCGAGTGCTGCAGCCGCAGGCGGGCGCTGGCCGGGCCGATCGAGCGCTTCATGTCGGCCGTGAACTCCCAGGCGTTGGCGTCATAGCCGGGGTCGGCGTCCACCCGCCACTTGTGCGCGACGTTCAGGTCGAAATCGAAGCCGCCCCACTGCGGACGCACGCCGCCGGTCAGCTCCAGCTCCAGGTCCGAGCCGCCGCTCTTGATCGTTTCGGCGGCGGGGCTGACGTAGAAGAGGCCGCTTTCGCTTTCCCATTCCGCCGCGCCCCAGACGAAGGGATCGCCGTCAGACTTGGAGGCGTCCTTGGAGCGGTTGTCGCTGCCGGCGCCGGCGCTGAAGCTCCAGCGGCCGGGCATGTCCTGCGCCTGGGCCGTCGAGGCCAGGATCAGGAGCGGGGCGGTCGCCAGAAGGGCGGTCGTCAGGATGCGCATGAATCGGCCTCGTCAGGGGAGTGTCGAGGCCGCTTCCTAGAGGCGCTTCTTGTCGAATTTATCACAGGCTTGCGAAAACTCGTCCGTCAGCCGAGCGACAAGCTGGGCCGTGGTCGGCACGTCGTGGATGGCGCCCGAACCCTGGCCCGCCGACCAGACGGTCTTCCAGGCCTTGGCCTCCTCGCCCATATCCAGCTTGTGCTCGGGCAGGGACTTGGGATCGATCCTGTTCTCGACCAGCGACGGCGTCAGGAAGTTGGCCGGAATGCCGGACACCGCCGGGGTGTAGGTGATGTCCGCCGAACCCGACTGGACGATCAGCTCCTTGTAGTGCGGCTGGGCCGCGCTCTCGGCCGTGGCGATGAAGCGGGTGCCCATATAGGCGAAGTCGGCCCCCATCATCAGCGCCGCCGCCACGTCCTGGCCGGTCGACAGGGCGCCCGCCAGGATGATGGTCCCGTCATAGAAGCCGCGCACTTCGTTGATCAGGGCGAAGGGGTTGACCACGCCCGCGTGTCCGCCCGCGCCGTTGGCGACCAGGATCAGGCCGTCGACGCCCGCCTCGGCCGCCTTGCGCGCATGACGCACATTGGCGATGTCGTGGAAGACCACGCCGCCGTAGCCGTGCACTGCGTCCACCACGTCGCGCACGGCGCCCAGGGAGGTGATGATCAGCGGCACCTTCTCCTCGACCGAGACCATCATGTCGGCCATCAGGCGCGGGTTGGTCGGGTGAACGATGTGGTTGACGCCGAAGGGGGCGGCGTCGGGCGTCAGGCGCGCCTTGATCTCGTGCAGCCACTCCCGATAGCCCTCGGTCGTGCGCTGGTTCAGCGAGGGGAAGGTCCCGATCACGCCCGCATTGCAGGCCTCGACCACCAGGTCCGGCCCGGACACCAGGAACATGGGCGAGGCGATCACCGGCAGCTTGAGGCCGGACTGCAGGGAAGCGGGAATGGCCACGGGTCGTCTCTCCTGAGTTGCTTTTGGCTACGCTAACCGGCTGTCGTCAGGGAAGGCAATCAATGATCGTGTCCCTGATTTCGCTCAGACCCTCCAATCCCGCTCATCCCCGCGGAGGCGGGGACCCAGTGCTTTGGCTGCAAGCTCCGCGCACAAATCAGAGGGCGCCTGTCCACGCGCGGCGCCTGAGGCTCTTGCTGGGTCCCCGCCTCCGCGGGGATGAGCGGATTTTGGCTGGAGCGCTCCAAGTGGAAGCCCGTCAGAAAAAAGAGAGTCCAATTCGTCTGAATCGTCTGAAATCCCCGCTGCCGCACGGCCGTTCTCCCCTCGGCCGGGGCGCAGTCTAGCACGGGTGAGGCAGGGGGATGGCCGATTGCGGCCGGGGCGGCGTTTTCTTTGGCGGACCAAACGCCTAAATGGCGGGCATGACCCACTATACCGACAGCCTCAGCCAACTCGGCGTCCAGACCGCCGCCCCGACCAACCCGGAAGAGGCGGTGCTGGAGCGCGTGCCCAATCCGCACGCCGACACGCTCTATGTCGCGCGCTTCACCGCGCCGGAGTTCACCAGCCTGTGCCCGGTGACGGGCCAGCCCGACTTCGCCCACATCGTCATCGACTATGTGCCCGGCGACTGGCTGGTCGAGAGCAAGAGCCTGAAGCTGTACCTGACCAGCTTCCGCAACCACGGCGCCTTCCACGAGGACTGCACCGTGGCCATCGGCAAGCGCCTGGCCGACCTGCTGCAACCGAAATGGCTACGCATCGGCGGCTATTGGTATCCGCGCGGGGGCATCCCCATCGACGTCTTCTGGCAGACAGGCGCGCCGCTGGAGGGCGTGTGGCTGCCGGATCAGGGCGTGGCGACGTATCGCGGGCGGGGGTGAGGGGAAACCTGTTGCCCTTAGAAGCGTCGCGGGCTTAGGTCCCAGTAGGGGGCGCTGCCACGCGAGTGGCGGTCGGCAGGCGAGGCAGGGGAGGCTCGAATGAGCGTAGGAGTCGACGCTAAGCAAGTGCGGTACGACAGGTACGTGAGTGAAGTATCGGAAGATATCGGAGAGGTAGTTCAGCAGTTTGGTTGCCAGCCAATCCTGTTTATTGGGTCGGGGCTGCCTCGGCGATATTTTGGGGCTCCGAGTTGGGAGGAGCTTCTATCGCATCTCGCAGACAAGTGCTCGAACATCGATAAGGGGCTTGGCTTTTACAAGCAATCCCTCGCGGATCCGCTTCTTATAGGAGAAGAGTTCGGCCGCCTTTATCAGGAGTGGGCCTGGTCTGGAGGGCACAACGAATTCCCAGAAAGTATGTTTGGTGAAGACGTTGGCGTTCATGACTATATTAAATATAAAATTTCTCAGCACCTCTCTTCATTGATTGATCAACACTTGCCTGCATTTGGCAAGTCGCCTTATGCGAAGGAAATTAAGGCGCTTCAGTCTATCAAGCCCCACGCGGTCATAACGACAAATTATGACACGATGTTGGAAAGAATATTCCCTGATCTCGCACCGATCGTAGGGCAGCAGATTCTTAAAGGGCAGCTTATGGCGGTAGGGGAGCTGTTCAAAATTCACGGTTGCGTTAGTGAGCCGAAGGGAATTGTTTTCACTAAAAGCGACTACGATGCTTTTTCTAAAAAGAAGAAATTTCTAAGTGCTAAGCTTCTGACATTCTTTAACGAGCATCCGCTGATATTTATTGGATATAGTGCTACCGACCCTAATATCAGATCTATTCTTTCTGATATTGATGAGGCGTTGCCTGAGAAGGGGGGAGTTATTCCTAACGTTTATATCCTTGAGTGGAACCCCGGTCTTGGACCGGACTCGTCTCCGCCTCGCGATAAAGTGATTTCAACGGACGAAGATCGCTCCATTCGAGTAAAGTTAATTGAATCTAATGATTTTACATGGGTTTTTGAGGCATTTTCGGCCAACCCTGTTCTAAACAATGTTAATCCTAAAGTTTTGAGATCCCTTATCGCTCGTTCTTACGAGTTAGTTCGGCACGATATACCAAAAATGAAAGTTGAAGCTGACTTCAAGCTTTTAACAGATGGTGTCGAGAATGCTGATGCATTTGCCAAGTTGTTCGGTATAGCAAATGTCAGTGATTTTTCAGCGGCGTCTGCATATCACAAATATTCGGCTACTCAGCTTGGCAGGAAGCTGGGTGGAAAATCTTGGCATATCGGACAGAAATTAATCGATAGAATCCGAGAAGAGAAAGGTGTCGATATAAAATCATGCGACAACGTTTATCACAGAGCTGAGAAAGTAAATAAAACTCTATTCCATAAATATTCGGATGATGCTGTTTTGTTGCTAAAGAAGGTTAAGGCTGGAGAGGCCTACGAGATCGCGGATTTCTAGCAGGCTCCGTCAGCCGCCGCTCATGACCCCATCCTCCCGCCTCCCGCTCGAAGCCTGGGGCCGTCGTCTGATGGCCCGCGCCGAGGCGTGGGCGGACCGCTCGCGACTTCGCCGTTACGCCTATGAGTTCCTGTGGTTCGGGCTGAAGCAGGGGTGGGCGTGTCTGTTCGGCGGGGCGATGCTGGCGCTGATCCTGGGGACGTTTCTGTTCTGGCCGGCAAACGCGCCGCTGGCGCGCTATGACTTTCTGGTGCTGGGGGCTTTGGGGATACAGGCGGCGATGCTGGCCCTGAAGCTGGAGAGCTGGGAGGAGGCGCGGGTCATCTTCCTGTTCCATGTCGCCGGGACGATCATGGAGCTGTTCAAGACCTATCACGGGTCGTGGATCTATCCGGAAGAGTCGGTGCTGAGGATCGGCGCCGTGCCGCTGTTCTCGGGCTTCATGTATGCGGCGGTGGGCAGCTACATCGCGCGGGTGCAGCGCATCTTCCATATCCGGGTGCGGAACTATCCGCCGCTGTGGACGACGTGGGTGCTGGCGGCGGCGATCTACGTCAACTTCTTCGCACACCACTGGCTGCCGGACGTGCGGCTGGCGCTGTTCGCGGCGACGGGGCTGCTGTTCATGCGGGGGTGGTTCTACTTCACCGCCGACCGAACGCGGTGGTCGATGCCGCTGCTGCTGGGCTATGGGCTGGTGGCGCTGTTCATCTGGTTCGCGGAGAACCTGGGGACGTTCGCGCGGGCCTGGGTCTATCCGGGGCAGGAGGGCGGATGGGAGATGGTCAGCCTGAACAAGCTGGGGGCGTGGTTCCTGCTGATGATCATCTCGGTGGTGCTGGTGTCGATCGTGCACCGGCCGGAGGAGGAGGGGCGCTGATCCTCGCTCTCGTCATCCTCCGGCGAGCGTAGCGAGACCGGGGGACCCAGCGGCGCCCGTCAGGG
>DGIZ01000053.1:0-397 GCA_002386585.1 Brevundimonas sp. UBA4609
GCGGCGGCTTCGGCGGCGGCATCGCCGTCAGCGGCGGCAAGGTCTTCGTCTCGTCCGGCTATCGCGTCATGACGGCGTTCGACGCCAATACGGGCGCCGAGCTGTGGCGCACGCCGGTCGATCTGCCGATTCACGGCGCGCCGACGGTGTCGGGCCAGCGGGTCTATGTCGTCGACGTCGACAACCAGCTGATGGCCTTCAACGTGGCCAACGGCCAGCAGGACTGGTCCTATCGCGGCATCACCGAGCCGGCCCGCATCATGCGCGCCTCCAGCCCGGCGGTCAGCGGCGGCACGGTGGTGGCGCCCTTCTCCTCGGGTCAGATCGTGGCCCTGCAGGCGACCAACGGCCAGCCGGTGTGGGAGCAGGTGCTGTCGCGCACCAGCCGCACCAGCGC
>DGIZ01000053.1:559-6452 GCA_002386585.1 Brevundimonas sp. UBA4609
CGCACCAGCCGCACCAGCGCCCTGTCCGAACTGCGCGACATCGCCGGTCGTCCGGTCGTCAGCCGCGGCCAGGTCTACGCCATCAGCCAGTCGGGCGTGCTGCAGGTCATGGATCTGCGCAGCGGCCAGCCGAAGTGGTCCCTGCCCATCGTCGGGGTGAACCAGCCCCTGCCGGTCGGCGACGTCGTCTATGTCGTGTCCCAGGCGGGCGAACTGACCGTGGTCAATCGCGAGACGGGCCAGGTCTACTGGACCCGCGACCTGAACGAGGGCCGCGTCCGCAAGGAAGGCGGCTTCCTGGGCTTCGGCAAGCGCACCGTGCGTCCGGTCTGGTCCGGCCCGATCCTGGCGTCGAACCGTCTGGTGCTGGTCAACTCGGACGGCGAAGCCGTGGCCTTTGATCCGAAGACGGGCGCGCAGACCGCCAGCCTGAAGTTGGGTTCGGCCGCCTATATCGCCCCGGCCGCCTACAACGGCGCCCTCTATGTCCTGACCGACAAGGGCCAGCTGGTCAGCATCCGCTGACCTTTTCACCGATTTAAGCTAGAAGGCCGACATGGCTCTGAAGGTCGCCATCGTCGGCCGCCCCAATGTGGGCAAGTCGACACTGTTCAATCGTCTCGTCGGCAAGCGCCTTGCGCTGGTCGATGATCGCCCCGGCGTGACCCGCGACCGCCGCTACGCCGACGGCGTGATCGGCGACATGGATCTGACCCTGATCGACACCGCGGGGTATGAGGACGTCACCGACGAGAGCCTGGAAGCCCGGATGCGCGAGCAGACCGAGGCGGCGATCGAGGACGCGGACCTGATCCTGTTCATGATGGACGCGCGCGAAGGCGTGACCTCGCTGGACCGCATCTTCGCTGACCGCCTGCGCAAGGTGCATAAGCCCGTCGTTCTGCTGGCCAACAAGTCCGAAAGCCGCGAGAGCGGCGGCGGCGTGGGCGAGGCGCACGGCCTGGGCTTCGGCGAACCGGTGCCGATCTCGGCCGAGCACGGCGAGGGCATGGCCGACCTGTATCAGGCGATCCTGGCCGCCTCGGAAGACATCTTCATTGAGGAAGTCGACGAGCCGGAAAAACCGATCCGCATTGCGGTCATCGGCCGTCCGAACGCGGGCAAGTCGACCCTGATCAACCGCCTGATCGGCGATGATCGCCTGCTGACCGGACCCGAAGCCGGGATCACGCGCGATTCCATCTCGGTGGACTGGGTCTGGGAAGGCCGCAACATCCGCCTGATCGACACCGCCGGGATGCGCCGCAAGGCTCGCGTCCAGGAAAAGCTGGAAAAGCTGTCGGTCGCCGACACCATCCGCGCCATCACCTTCGCCGAGGTGGTGATCATGGTGATGGACAAGGACGACGCCTTCGACACCCAGGACCTGCAACTGGCCGACCTGGTCGAGCGGGAAGGGCGGGCGCTGGTCTATGTCGCCGCCAAATGGGACCTGGAGGAAGAGCCGCAGTCCCGTCTGGCCGAGCTGAAGCGCCTGGCGGACGACAAGCTGCCGCAGCTGCGCGGTTCGCCCTTCGTGGCCCTGTCCTCGTTCAACGGACGCGGCGTCGAGCGGCTGATGCCGGCCGTGCTTCAGGCCTATGACACCTGGTCGGTGAAGGTGAAGACCCGCGACCTGAACGACTGGCTGTCGCTGGCGACCCAGAGGCACCCGCCGCCCGCCGTGGACGGCAAGCGCATCAAGCCGAAATATGTGGCGCAGACCAAGGCGCGTCCTCCGACGTTCGTGCTGTTCGCCAGCCGCGCCTCGGCCATGCCGGACCACTACAAGCGCTATCTGATCAACTCGATCCGCGAGAGCTTCGACTTGCCGGGCACGCCGATCCGCCTGACGGTCAAGTCGGGCTCGGCCAACCCCTATGCCGACGGCGGGGCCAAGTCGGGGCCGGAGCGCTTCAAGGGCGACGCCAAGACCGCGCCGCGCCGCGTACTGAAGGCCGAGAAGGAAGAGAAGCTGTCCAACCTGCCCGGCAAGGCGCTGGAGCAGAAGGCCAAGGCCGGCATCAAGCCCAAGGTGAAGCCTCTGGGCGGGCTGAAGGCCAGCGCGTCGAAGAAGTCGGGGACCAACGCCTTCGTCGGCAAGGGCGCGCGCGGCGGCGCCCGCCAGGTGTCGCGCTCGGGTCGCGTCCGCACGGGACAGAAGGGCGGCGCCAAGCGCTGATTCCCTGACGGGAACCTTTGCCCGGCTTTTGACGTCAGTTGAGGCGCAGGAGGCGGATGAAGGGTCATGAAGCACGCGCGCATCGACTATGTCGCCCTGACGACGCCCGACCTGGTCGGACGGGCGCAGGGCGGCGACCCCGAGGCCTTCCGCGCCATCATGCAGCGGGCCAACCAGCGGCTGTTCCGCGTCGCCCGGGCGGTCCTGCACGATGAGAGCGAGGCCGAGGACGCGCTGCAGGACGCCTATGTGCGCGCCTTCCTGGGCATCGGCCGATTTCGCGGCGAAGCGGACATCGTCACCTGGCTGACCCGGATCGTGCTGAACGAGGCGCGCGGCCGCCTGCGCCGACGCCGCCCCTTCGCGGCGCTGGAGGCGGTGGAGACGGCGCAGACGACGACGGGCGAGATCATCCTGTTTCCCGGCGCGGCGTTCGACCCTGGGCCGGAGAGCGATGCGGCCCGAAGCCAGATCCGCAGCCTGATCGAACAGGCGGTGGACGACCTGCCGCCCGCCTTTCGCGCCGTCTTCATCATGCGCGACATCGAGGGGTGCTCGATCGAGGAGACGGCGGCGGGCCTGGGACTCAAGCCCGAGACGGTGAAGACCCGACTGCATCGCGCGCGTCGCCTGTTGCGTCAGGCGCTGGACGAGCGAGTGTCGGCCTGTTTGATCGGCTCCTTCCCGTTTCTGGGCGCCCGTTGCCGCCGAATGTCGGATCGGGTGCTGACCCGGCTGGCGCGCGTGCAGCCGACGAAACCGGAAACGGGAACTTTATCCGGGGGCTGATGCTCCAATGTCCCGACGGCGGCGCTGGGCCGCCGCGACAGAGGAGACCGAGCCATGTTCAAGTGTCTTTTCGTGGTTGGAGCCCTGGCGTCGGCGCCGTTATCGGCGGCTCAGGCCCAAAGCCATCCGCAGGCGTCGGCGCCCGCCGCCCAGCCCAGCGACCCCCAGATCGCGCACATCGCCTATACGGCGGGGCAGTTGGACATAGAGGCGGCGGATCAGGCGCTGGCCAAATCGACCAATGCCGAGGTCCGGGCCTTCGCGGAGACCATGAAGCGCGACCACGCGGCGGTGAACGAGCAGGCCATGGCCCTGGTGAAGAAGCTGAACGTGACGCCCGAGGCCAATGCGACCTCGACCGCCCTGACCGAGGCGGCGGCGCGCGAACGGGAGAGGCTGTCGGGGCTGTCGGGCATGGCCTTCGACAGGGCCTATATCGACAATGAGGTCGCTTTTCACCGCACGGTCAACGAAGCCCTGCGCGGGACGCTGATCCCCGGCGCGCGCAACGCTGAACTGAAGGCCTTGCTGGAACGCGGTCTGGCGCTGTTCCAGGAGCATCAGGCCCACGCCGAGCAGTTGGCCCGTCATGTCCGTTGATCAGGGGAAGGGCGAGCGCTCTCGGCGCGAGGTTCTGGCGTCGGCCGCAATCCTGACCCTCGCCGCAGCCTGGCCGGCCCGCGCCGCCGGGCGGCGGCATGTCGTCGTGATCGACAAGATGGCCTTCGGAGCGCCGCCGTCGGGCGTGAAGGTCGGCGATACGATCACCTGGACCAACCGGGACATCGTTCGACATACGGCGACGGCGCGGAACGGGGCTTTCGACCTGGATCTTCCGCCCGGAGCTTCGGCGTCGGCGGTGATGGGCCGGGCCGGCGCCGTTCCCTACTACTGCCGCTATCACCCGGCGATGCGTGGCGAGATCAGCGTGGGGGTCTAGCCTGTTCCGACTCGTCGCCCAGCACGAGTTTCAGCGCCAGGGCGACCACGATGACCCAGCGCAGTTCGTGCCAGTTCATGGCGATGCTTTCGCTGAGCATGGTGAAGGTGAAGGACACCATCATCGGCAGGGCCAGCCAGCCGCCGGGACTGGCGTAGGCGGCCCACAGGGACTGCGCCCAGATCTGCACCAGCCACAGGGCGAACAGGATCACGCCGCCCAGGCCCAGGGCGATGTAGATCTCGAGCCAGCCGCTGTGGGCGTTGGCCGGCAGGAAGTGGGCCTGATGCCCGATCCAGGCCTTGGGGCCGGTGAAGCTGGGGTCGTCCCATACGGCGCCGTAGCCGAAGCCGCGCCAGGGGTGTTCGGACATCTGCTCCATGATGCCGGACCAGATCTCGGTGCGCCCGGTCAGGGTGGCGTCCTTGCCCAGAAGCTCCAGCACCACGTCCGTCTCGGTCGCGATCAGCAGGCCTGCGCCGATGACGACCACGACCGCCAGCCAGGTGGCGATGATGGCGCGTAACGGGCCGGACTTCACCACGGCCACGAAGCCCATGGCGCTGAGCGACAGCAGCAGCACCAGCAAGGCGGTCTTCGAGGTCGACAGAATGACCAGGGCCATCGATACGACCGCCAGGCCGAACCAGAGCTTGCGCCGTTCGGGAACCATGATTCCGGCGGCCAGCAGGAAGATGGTGGTCTGGACCATGACATGGCCGAGGCCGTTCTTCTCGAGCCAGAGGCCGCGCCAGGCGCCGGGGAAGATCTCCTGCATCCGGCCGAAGTCGGGCAGCAGCGCGCCGAGCAGGAAGGAAATGACGGCCAGGGCGCCGAGCGTTCCGGCCACGATTTCCGTCAAGGTCCGCCAACTCCACCGGGAAGCCAGGGCGACGCCGCCCAGGGTGGTGAACAGCAGGGCCGGAATCCGCCGCGCCGTCAGATCCGGCATGATCGACCAGAAATAGGTCGCCGCCGTCAGCAGCAGAAGGGCGATCAGCAGGGGAGAGCGCGCCATGCCCCGGACCGCGCGGTCGGGCCTCATGCAGACCAGCACGAGGGCCATCAGATAGGCGGGGTAGTAGAAGTTCCTGAGGAAGTCGGCCGACCGCGCGCCGTAGTTGGTCAGCGGGGCGCCCCAGAAACTGACATAGGTCAGGATCAGGCCGACCGAGGTCGCGAACGCCACGATGTCGACCAGCGGCGCCGCGCGGATCAGGGGGGCGGCCCGAGAGGCGGCCGGAGAAACGGGCAGGGGCGCCCGGCTCCGCATCGCTGACGCCTGATCCCCCCCCTGCATGGCGGGTTAGACGAGGGCGTCCGCCGACAGGCCGTGCTTCCATTCCTTGAAGCTGACCGTCAGAGGCGGTGTGAAATCAGGGCGGGCCAGTTCGACGATCAGGGGACCGATCTCGGAAGGATGTGGCAGAACGCCGGGATCTTCACCCGGAAAGGCCTGGGCGCGCAACTGCGTCCGCATCCGGCCGGGATCGACGATGGAGACGCGCACCGGCGTGCTCTCGATCTCATCGGCCCAGCATTTGACCAGGGCCTCGGCGCCGGCCTTGGTCGCGGCGTACATGCCCCAGAAGGCGCGCGGCTGGCTGGCCACGCTGGTGGTCAGGTGGATGGCGCGGCCGGCGTCAGAGGCGCGCAGCAGCGGCTCCAGCGAGCGGATCAGGCGGTAGACGCCGGTGAAGTTGATCTTCTCGACCTTGGCGAACTCGCGCGGCTCGGCGTGGGCGACCGGGGTCAGGCCCGACGGGCCCATGGTCGCGGCCGCCTGAACCCAGATGTCCAGCTTGCCGTAGCGCTGGAACAGGGCGCCGCCCAGGCGATCGATGGCGCCGCCGTCCACCAGATCGAACGGGACCAGGCTGGCGTGCTGGCCGGTGGCGGCGAAGATTTCGTCGTCCAACTCTTCCAGGGCGCCTTGGGTGCGCGCGGCGGCGATGACGTGGGCGCCGGCCTTGGCCAGGGCG
>DGIZ01000141.1 GCA_002386585.1 Brevundimonas sp. UBA4609
CACAGGCGCGCGCCGTGACCTTCGCCGCCGCCGCTTCGCCATCGGGCTCCCTCGTCCTGCCGCTGGCCTCGGAAGCTGATCTGGCCGCGCGCGGATCGGCTCTGGACACCGGAACGCGTCAGGCGATCGCCGCAGCCCTGAGCGCCGCGCGTTTCGACTACAAGGCGCGCCAGACCCTGAGCCTGCACGGCGTCGGCGGCTGGGACCGCATCCTGATCGTCGGTCTGGGCGAAGCGCCCAAGGCCGCAGACGTCCAGACCGCCGGGATCGTCGCGGGCCGCGTGCTGAACAGCCAGCCGGGCGCCCTGACCGCCCTGACCTCGGGCCTGTCGGCGGATATGGCCTCTGAACTGGCGACGGGGCTAGGCATCGGCCACTACCGCTCGGACCTGTATGTCACCACCGGTCGCGACCGCGCGGCGCCCGGCGCCCTGACCGTTGTGGCCGATGACGCCGCAAACGCCCAGGCGCACTATCGTCGCGGCGCGGCCCTGGTCGAGGCCATGGCCTGGACCCGCGACGTGTCCAACGAGCCGGCCAACGTCGTCTATCCCGAAAGCTTCGTCGAGCGCGCCCGCGCCGCCTTCGCCGGCGTGCCGGGGATCGAGATCACCGAACTGGACGTGCCCGCCATGCAGCGCCTGGGCATGGGCGCCCTGCTGGGCGTCGGCCAGGGCTCCAGCCGCCCGCCGCGCCTGCTGGCCGTGCGCTATCGCGGCGAGGGCGCGTCCAACGACGGCCCGATCGCCCTGCTGGGCAAGGGCATCACCTTCGATTCGGGCGGCCTCTCGCTGAAGCCCGGCTCGGGCATGGGCAATATGAAGATGGACATGTCCGGCGCCGCCAGCGTCGTCGGCGCGGTCCTGGCCCTGGCCAAGGGCGGCGCTCCGGTGGACGTGGTCGCCGTCGCCGCCTTGGCCGAGAACATGCCCGACGGCGGCGGCATTCGCCCGGCCGACGTCCTGACCGCCATGAACGGCAAGACCATCGAGATCATCTCGACCGACGCCGAAGGCCGTCTGGTCCTGGCCGACGCCGTGGTCTGGACCGACACGACGCTGAACCCGGCCGCCATCATCGACGTGGCGACCCTGACCGGCGCGGTCGGCGGCGCGTTGGGCGGCGACTATGCGGGCCTGTTCAGCCGCCACGACGCCCTGTCCGATCAGTTGAAGGCCGCTGGAGACGCCACCGGCGAAACCCTCTGGCGTCTGCCGTTGCATCCCAACTATGCGCGGGCGACCTCTTCGACCATCGCCGACATCAAGAACTCGGGCGAGGGCGGCGCGGGCGCTGGCACCGGTGCCCACTTCATCGGCTATTTCGCGCGGCCGGAGACGCCCTGGGCGCACCTGGACATCGCCAACATGGCCTTCGGCGCCGCCAATGACGTGAAACCGGCCGGTTCAGCAGGCTACAGCGTGCGCCTGCTGGAGCGCTTCGTGCGCGACTTCCAGCCGCTGCCGAAGGAGAAGGGAACGGGCGGCTACTGAAGCCGCCCCCAGCCTTCACGCTTCTCAGCCTTCCTTGATGGCGACGATCTCGACCGACTGGCCCGCGACCGTCGCCTCATCCCCCTCGCGCCTGCCCATCAGGGCGCGGGCCAGGGGCGAGACGTGGCTGACGCTGCCCTTCGTCGGGTCGGCCTCGTCCTCGCCGACGATACGCCAGGACTGGGTGCGCCCGTCCTCGCGCTCGATCGTCACCGTGTCGCCGAAGCGCACCTTGCCGTCCGGCGGCGCCTCGACCAGCTGAGCCGTGCCCCGGCGCGCCGACCAGTAGCGCAGGTCGCGCGTCGCCCGCGCCATGGCGGTGCGATCGGCCTCGATGGAGCCCGCCGCCTGAGCCGCCGTATAGGCCGCGCGCGCGGCCGCCAGCTCGGCCTCGATCTGGGCCAGGCCCTGCGGCGTGACGAGGTTGGGATGGGGCGAGATCGGTCGGTCCGGCAGGTCCGCCGCCGTGGCTTCCAGATCTTCTTCCCGTGTAAAGGCGACGCTCATGTCCGCCAGCATAGGCCGCGGCGGCCATTCCGGCTAGGAAGGCGTCGATGACGCGTCCCCCTTCCACAGTCGCCGTGATCGGCGCCGGTCCCGCCGGGCTGATGGCCGCCGAACGTCTGGCTCAGGCGGGCCTGCGCGTCGTCGTGCATGAGCGGATGCCCTCGGTCGCGCGCAAATTCCTGATGGCCGGACGCGGCGGGCTGAACCTGACCCATTCGGAGCCGCTCGAGCCGTTCCTGAACCGCTATGACGCCGCCGCGCAGGGCCGCATCAAGAGCTGGCTAGACGCCTTTTCGCCCGCCGATCTGATCGCATGGGTCGAGGGGCTGGGCCAGCCGACCTTTGTCGGTTCGTCCGGCCGGGTGTTCCCCAAAGCGATGAAGGCCTCGCCTCTGTTGCGCGCCTGGCTGGCGCGGCTGGAAGAGCTGGGCGTCGAGGTCCGCACCCGCTCGTGCTGGACCGGCTGGCGGGACGGCGCCCTGACGTTCGATACGCCCGACGGCCAGCGGATCGAGCGCCCGGACGCCGTGATCCTGGCCCTCGGCGGCGCCAGCTGGGCCAAGCTGGGCTCGGACGCCGCATGGGTTCCGGCGCTGGAGCAGGCCGGCGCCGCCGTCGCCCCCTTCCGCCCCTCTAATGTCGGCTTTGATGTCGCGTGGTCGTCGCTGTTCCGCGACCGCTTCGCCGGAACGCCGCTGAAAGGCGTCGCCTTGACGCACGGCGGGGGCACGGTGCGCGGCGAGGCCATGATCGCCGCCTATGGGATCGAGGGCGGCGGAATCTACGCCCTGTCCGCCGGTCTGCGTAAAGCGGTGGAGCGCGACGGATCGACCGTGCTGACGCTCGACCTGCGGCCCGATCTGAGCGTCGAAGCGCTGACGCAGCGCCTGTCGAAACCGCGCGGCAAGGACAGCCTGTCGAACTTGCTGCGCAAAGCCGCGCGGCTGGATGCCGCCGCTGTCGCCCTGTTGCGCGAAGGCGGCTCCCTGCCCGCAGAACCCGCCGAGCTGGCCGCCCGGATCAAGGACGTCGCCCTGACCCTGACTGGCGTGCAGGGCCTGAGCCGCGCCATCTCCTCGGCCGGGGGCGTGATGCTGGACGCCGTGGACGAACGGCTGATGCTGCAGGCGCGGCCCGGCGTCTTTGCCGCGGGCGAGATGCTGGACTGGGAGGCGCCGACCGGCGGCTATCTGCTCCAGGCCGCCTTCGCCTCGGGCGTCGTGGCGGCGGAAGGGGTGCGCATCTGGCTGGACGGGCGCTGAAGCCTTTCGGGGTCGACAGCGGCGGCCTCAGGGGGCAGCGTGGCGCAAATCGTTCAAGAGCCGAGCCCGCCCATGACCTTCGCCCGTTCCGCCGCCGTCGGCCTGATCGCCGTCCTGATGTGTTCGACCTCCGCGCTCGCCCAGACCGGTCGCATCGACCCGGCCCGCCTGAATGAGGCGACCCGCGTTCTGGCGTCCGATGAGTTCGAAGGTCGCGCCCCGGTCACGCCCGGCGAAGACCGCACCATTGAGTGGTTGTCGCAGCAGTTCCAGGCGCTGGGCTTAGAGCCCGGCGGCCCGAATGGGTCGTGGGTGCAGGTGGCCCAGGTCAGCCGCACCAGTCAGGACGGCCCCGCCGCCATCAGCGTCTCGGCCAACGGACGCACGACGGAACTTCATCGGGCCACGGACGTCATCGTCTCATCCGACCGGCCGGTAGAGCGCATCAGCCTGACCGACGCGCCTCTGGTCTTCGTCGGCTATGGCGTCGATGCGCCCGAGCGTGGGTGGGACGACTACAAGGGCGTCGATCTGACCGGCAAGATCATGCTGGTGCTGGTCAACGACCCCGACTTCGGCGCGCCCGAAGGCCATCCCGTCAACGGCAAGTTCGACGGTCAGGCAATGACCTTCTATGGCCGCTGGACCTATAAGTTCCAGGTGGCGGCGGCGCACGGCGCGGCGGGCGTTCTGGTCATCCACGACACGCCGGGCGCGGGCTATCCTTGGTCGACGCTGGAGAATTCCTCGACCGCGCCCAAGTTCGACATCGTCCGCGCCGACCCCGACAAGGAGCGCGTGGCGGCGCAGGGCTGGATTCAAGGCGCGATCGCCGAACAGCTGTTCCAGGACGCCGGGCTGGACTTCGCCGCCCTGAAGGATCAGGCGCGCACCCCCGACTTCCGCCCCGTGGCGCTGGACGGCGTGACCATGTCCATCGACTTCGGCCAGAAGGCCGACCGGGTCGAGACGCGCAACATCATCGGCCGCCTGCCCGGAACCAAATACCCGAACGAGACGGTGATGTTCGGCGCCCACTGGGACGCCTATGGCCGCGCCACGCCCAAGAACGGCGACGACATCTATAACGGCGCCGTCGACAATGCGACGGGCGTCGCCGGCGTCATGGAGATCGCCCGCCTGTTCGCCGAAGGGCCGCGTCCCGAACGCTCGACCGTCTTCATCAGCTGGGCGGCGGAAGAGACGGGCCTGCTGGGCGCCGAATACTATGCCGCCAATCCGGTCTGGCCGCTGGAGACGACCGTCGCCAACATCAACATGGACAGCCTCCTGCCGGGGACCGCGATCGACCCGAACATCGTCGTCATCGGCGCGGGCAAGAACGATCTGGACGACCGACTGGCGGTGCTGGCCGCGCGCGAGGGACGTCGCCTGATCCCCGACCCGGCGCCGCACGCGGGGGCCTTCTATCGCTCGGACCACTTCCCGCTGGCGAGGAAGGGCGTGCCCGCCCTGTTCGCCGCGGCGGGCTTCACCGGCCACAACGAAGCCAGCCGCGATTACGTCGCCAATCGCTATCATCAGCCTTCGGACGAATGGACGCCGGAGTGGAAGATGGACGCCGCCGCCGCCGACGTTCAGCTGCTGTATGAGGTCGGCCGCGACCTGGCCAATTCGCGCGACTGGCCCGCATGGAAGCCGGGCGACGAGTTCGAAGGCGCGCGCAACGCCTCGGCGTCGGCGCGCCAATAATCGGCCCCAAGTGACGTGAAGCCGCCAAGGCGCTAGACCGCACCCATGACCAGCCTCCCCGACCTCCACGGCGTCTGCCCGCCGCGTTTCAATGCGGTGAAGGACGCCTTCGCCGCCAACTTCACCGACGCGCCCGAGGGGCTGAACGAACTGGCCGCGCGCTTCAGCGTGACCATCGACGGCGAAGTGGCGGTGGACCTGTGGGCCGGATCGGCCGATCTGGCGGGGACTAGGCCCTTCGCCGAGGACACCCTTGTCCCGGTCTTCTCGACCGGCAAGGCGGTGATGGCCCTGATGATCGCGCGCTGCGTGGACAAGGGGCTGCTGTCCTATGAGGACCGGGTCGCCGACCACTGGCCCGCCTTCGGCGCAGCGGGCAAGGATCAGCTGACCGTCGGCCAGCTGATGAGCCACCAGTCCGGCCTGCCGGGCTTCGACGGCGGGGCCGAACCGGCCATCTGGTTCGACCGTCAGGCGGTGCTGGACAAGCTGGCGGCCCAGACGCCGATGTGGGCGCCGGGGACGGCGTCCGGCTATCACCCCATCACCATCGGCTATCTGGCGGGCGAGCTGTTCCGCCTCGTCGACGGTCGGACGATGGGGACGGCCCTGCGCGAAGACTTCGCCCAGCCGTTCGACCTGGACCTGTGGATCGGCCTGCCCGAGGCCGAACATGGCCGCGTCGCCCAACTGCGCAAACCCGCCGCCGCGCCGGACCTCGGCGCCATCGACGCGATCAAGAAGGCCGCCTTCCTGGATCGCGGCTCGGCGCCCGGCGGGCGCGGCTCGGCTGAATGGCGGATGGCGGAGATTCCGTCGGCCAACCTGCACGCCACGGCCAAGGATCTGGCGCGAATGATGTCCATCGTCGCTACCGGCGGTACTCTGGACCACCTGGCGGTGCTGTCGGAAGAGACCCTGGCCCAGGCCACGCGTGAGCGCATCCACGGACCGGACCGGGTGCTGCCCTTCGACATGAGCTGGGCGGCAGGCTTCACCCGCAATCAGGGCCTGAACATCTTCGGTCCCAATCCCGAGGCGGTCGGCCACTGCGGCTGGGGCGGGTCAATGGTCTTCGCGGATCAGGCGGCGGGCGTCTCGGCCGCCTATGTCATGACGCGCCAGTCGCCGCACCTGATCGGCGATCCGCGCGCCTTGAGGTTGATCGAAGCGCTTTACGGGGCGCTTTAGGCCTCCGGTCCCCAGGCCAGTTGGTCGTGGACGATCAGCCAGCCGTCGACCGTGCGACGCAGGATGCGGGTGAACAGGCCTCGATGGGTCTTGCCGTCGCGCGTCATCACCGCCCGGCCCGAGACCACCGCCGTATTGACGTCGAACTGCAGGGTTTCGAACCATTCATAGGACAGGGCGCCCAGGCCGCCGGGCTCGGCGGCGCGGGCGTCCAGGGCCGCGCGCACGCTGTCCGGTCCCTTCAGGGGAGTGTCGCCCAGGAAGACCAGCAAGGGCTCGTCGTGGACATAGGTGGCCATGACCGCGTCCACCTGTCCCGAGGTCCAGGCGGCGGCGGCGGCGTCCAGGGCGTCGCTGACCGCATCGAAGGTTTCGGCCGTGGTCGGCGGCGCGGCGACGGGCGCCGGCGCGCCCTC
>DGIZ01000118.1:0-741 GCA_002386585.1 Brevundimonas sp. UBA4609
GGCGCGCCGCCTGGGCCCCGATCACGGCGGCGGGCGAGGCGGGCGCGACCGCCATGGCCCACCGCGACTATCACGCCGAGAACCTGATCCGGCTGGACGGCAGGACCGGCGCCGCCTCGGTGGGGATGATCGACTTCCAGGACGCGGTGAAGGCCCACCCTTCGTGGGATCTGCACTCCCTGCTGCAGGACGCCCGCCGCGACGTGGCGCCCGAGCTGGAGGCGCTCGCGCTCGACCACTATTTCGCCCTGCGCCCCGAGACCGACCGCGAGGCCTTCATGGCCGCCTACGCCGGTCTGGCGGCCCTGAATGAGGCGCGCATTCTGGGCATCTTCGCCCGCCTGATCGCCCGCGACGGCAAGCCCCGCTACGCCGCCTTCATGCCGCGCATGTGGGCGCACCTGAACGCCAATCTGAAGGCGCCGGGCCTCGAAGTCGTCGCCGCCTGGATGGACCGCCACGTGCCGGAGGATCTGCGTCGATGACCGCCCCCACCACCGCCATGGTTCTCGCCGCCGGGTTCGGCACGCGGATGCGCCCCCTGACCGACGATCGGCCCAAGGCTCTGGTCGAGGTCGGCGGCAAGGCGCTGATCGACCATGTTCTCGACCGACTGGCCGAGGCGGGCGTGACCGACGCCGTGGTCAACGTCCACTGGTTCGCCGACCGGCTGGAAAGCCATCTGGCCGCCCGCACGCGCCCGACGATCGGCATCTCCGACGAGCGCGCCGAACTGCTGGA
>DGIZ01000118.1:943-2978 GCA_002386585.1 Brevundimonas sp. UBA4609
GAGCGCGCCGAACTGCTGGAGACCGGCGGCGGCCTGAAGAAGGCGCATCCCCTGCTGGGCGATGCTCCCGTCTTCGTCGCCAATATCGACAGCGTCTGGATCGACCGGGGCGACGCGCTCGGCGATCTCATCCGCCTGTGGGATCCCGCGCGCATGGACGCCGCCCTGCTGTTGGCCCGGCGCGAAGGCTCGATCGGCTTCGAGGGCGGCGGCGACTTCTTCCTCGGCGACGACGGCGCCCTGACCTTCCGGGGCGAGGCGGCCAGCGCCCCTTACGCCTATATGGGCGTCCACATCACCCGACCCGACTACGCCGACCGAGGCCCCGACGGCCCCTTCTCGCTCAGCCCCCTGTGGCGCGCCTCGGCCGCCGAGGGACGACTGTTCGGCTGCGTGCTGGACGGCGACTGGATGCACGTCGGCGACCCGCAGGCGCGTGACGAGGCCGAGGCGCGGCTAAAGGCGGATACCTGACCATGATGGGGGGGGGCTTCGATCCGTTCGCCGGAACCGGGCCGCGCTGGCGCGCCGTGCCCGCCTGGCGGCCCTTCCTCGAAGACCTGGCGGCGGGGGTGCTGGACTGGCTGGGCGACGCCCCGCCCGAGACCCTGACCGACGCCACCATCCTGCTGCCCAACCGACGAGCCGCCCGCGCCTTCTCCTTCGCGCTGGGCAAGCTGGCGGGTGAGCGCCCTGTGCTACTGCCGCAGGTCCGCCCGCTTGGCGATCTGGAAGAGGACGAGCCGCCCTTCGCCCCCGGCGAACTGGATCTGGACCTGCCGCCCGCCATCGCCCCCCTGACGCGCCGCTTCGAGATGGCGCGCATGATCGCCGAGGATTTCGAGCCGGGGATGAAGCCCCTGCGCGCCCTCGAAATGGCCGATGCGCTCGGCGCCTTCCTCGATTCCTGCCAGCTCGAAGAAGTCTCCGACCTGTCGCGCCTCGCCACCCTGGCCGAACAGGATCTGGCCGAGCACTGGCGCGAGAGCGCCCGCTTCCTCGGCCTCGCCGTCGAGGCCTGGCCCAAGCGGCTGGAGGCGCTGGGACTGATCGATCCCGCCTGGCGCCGCGCGACCTTGCTGCGTAGTCTGGCCGAGGCCTGGGACGCCCGCCCGCCGCAGGCTCCCGTCATCGCCGCCGGGTCCACCGGCACCGTCCCCGCCGCCGCCGACGTGCTGAAGGCGGTGGCGAAGGCGCCGCAGGGCGTGGTCGTCCTGCCCGGCCTCGACCTCCATCTGGCCGCCGACGCCTGGGACCGCATCGACGACCAGCACCCGCAGGCGGCGCTGAAGGCTCTGCTGGCCCGCGCCGAAATCGGGCGCGAGGCCGTCCAGCCCTGGTTCCAACCTGCGCTCGAGCCTTCCGTCGAAGCGCGCGGCCTGGCCCGCCAGCGCCTGATCAACGAAGCCCTTCGCCCCGCCGAGGCCACCGACGACTGGCGCCGCGAGATCAAGGCCTTGCGCGCCCGCTCAGCCGAGGCAGGCCGCGCCGCCGACCCCATCGCCGAGGGCCTGTCGGGCCTGACCGTCCTGTCCGTCCGCGCCGAGGAAGAGGCCGCCGCCGCCGTCGCCCTGATGATGCGCGAGAGCCTGGAGCAGCGCGGTCCCGACGGCCGCCCGATCACCTGCGCCTTGGTGACGCCGGACCTGCAGCTGTCGCGCCGGGTCGAAGCACGGCTGGCGCGCTGGGGAATCGTCGCCGACTCCTCCACCGGCCAGCCGCTGTCGCGGATGACAGCGGGCGTTCTGGTCGACCTCGGCGCCCGCTTTCTGGCCGAGCCGCTGAAGCCGCAGACCCTGCTGGCCCTGCTGAAGCACCCGCTGGTCCGCCTCGATCTGGGCGAGACGTCGTTCACCGACGCCGCCGAGGCGCTGGAGGAGCACGCCCTGCGCGGCCCGCGTCCGCGCCGCTGGTCCCAGCTTCACGAACGCCTGCTGAAGGCGGCCGAGCCCCGACGCGGCGGCCTGCCGCTGGCCGACTGGAAGCTGGCCCGGTTGAAGGGCGCGCAAACCCTCGCCGACCGGCTGGAGGCTCT
>DGIZ01000150.1 GCA_002386585.1 Brevundimonas sp. UBA4609
GCCGCTGAACACCAGGGCGGCCGCCACCGCGCCGACCACGGCCAGGCCGGCGCCGACGATCAGGACCGTGCGATTGTCTTTGGAAAGGGCCATGCAGCTCTCAACGCTAACGAAGGCCCCACTAACCCCGTCCGCCCCACGGCCGTCAACCGAAAGCGCCCTTCACCCCTGCTTAGCCTGTGAGTCGCGCCAGCGCAGCCTGGTAGTTGGCCAGTTGAGCCTGGAGATAGGCGGGCGCCTGGCCCGTGATCGCCGGCTTCGACGCCTCGGGCGACAGGGCGCGATAGGCGTCGCGCATGGCCTTGATCGCCAGTTGCACCTGATCCTTCGCCTTGGCGATGGAATCGGCGTCCGACAGATTGAGCAAGGGCGACAGATCCACGCCGAAGGTCTTCATCTTGTCGTCGGCCGTCTTGCCGATGAAGCCCGGCGTCAGGCCGAGGCCCGCCAGGGCGTCGCGTCCCGCTTCGCCCGGCGTCAGCACGGCCCCGGCGCGTCCGTCGGCGCTGGTGATCGACAGACGCTGAACGCCGCCGCTGGTCACGCGGGTGTCGCCGTCCATGCCGGTCAGATAGTCGCGATCCGTCTTGATGGTGACCTTGAGGTGACGCCCCGAGGCCATCTCGATCTTGCGCGCCAGGGACTGAAGCGTGTCCTTGGCCTCGATGGTCACGGCCGTCTGCCGACCCGTCACGGGATTCTGCACATAGAAACGGTCGCCGGCCCGCACCGCCGTGGCGTCGACCAGGGCCTTGGACTGACTCTGATCGATCTCGCCCTGCGGCAGGCCCAGCCGATCCAGCACGCTGGCGCCGCCGGGCGACACCGTCATAGCCAGAGGCCTGGCCTGACCTTCGGACGCAGTCCAGGTCTGGGTCCACTCCACCTGGCCGGTCTCGACATCCAGCCGCGCTAGATAGCCGCGCGAGGGGTCTTCCGTCTTGGCGCCGATGGCGCGATCCGAAATCCCGGTCAGCCAGACCTTGCCCTCATGCACCTTGACGTCGGCGGCCGTGTCGTCCCCCTCGCCGCCGTAATAGGTCAGACGGTCGGCGCCCGAGGCGGCCAGGTCCGTGGACAGCGTGGCCACGAAGGCGTCCTGCCCCCCGGCGTGAGCATTGGCGATCTGCCCCGCATTCAAGGCGCCGTTGCGCGTCGCGCCGGAGACGATCAGCCGTCCGTCAGCCACCGCCAGTCCGGCGATCTCGCCGCCCGAGGCGGAGCCCAGATCGCGAACGCCCAGCAGCTCGGGTGCGCCGGTCGGACCGATGCGGAAGTGACGCAGCACGAAGGCGCCGTTCTCGATCCCCGCCGTATAGAGGTTGTCGCCGTCGACGGTCATGGCCTGGACGTTGTCATCGCCCGCCGTGCCGAACTGGGCCGCGCCGGTCGCCGTCGCCGTGATCGGCGCCAGACTGTGAACCTGGCTTTCGCTGAAGGCCTGGACGTAACCGTCCCAGCCGCCCACCGCCAGGGCGCCGGGCATGGCCGACCTGGCCCGGCCCGCCACATAGACCCGACCGTCTGCGCCGAAGGAGACGGCCGTCGCCTCGTCCTCGGCCCGGGCGCCGCGCCTCTGGGTCCACTGCTCGCGGCCGTCAGCGTCAAAGACGGTGACGAAGCTGTCGGCCGTCGTGGCCGAGGCGCCGGCCTCACCCGGAACCAGGGCGCCGACGACGGATCCGGCCACGGCCACCCGCCCGTCCGCATCCACGGCGATGGCGTAGCCGCTGGCCTTGGAGGCCGCGCCCAGCGCCCGGCTGACGACCACATTGCCGGCCGAATCCAGCTTCATCAGGACGACGTCCGCCTGTCCCTTGATCGGCTGGGTCGAGGAGCCGGCGCTGACATCGGCCACGATCCACATCGAACCGTCCGGCCCCGCCGCGCTGGCCCGCACCGTCTCGACGCCGTCGGGCAGGCTGGAAACGCCGCTGCGCCCTTCGACCCAGAAGCTCTCGCCCGAACCCGCGACCGGATTGCCGTCGGGATCGAACTTCAGGACCTCGTGCGCGCCCTTGCCGCCGACGCCCTGAACCACCTGAATCGAATCGCGAGCCTCGGCGGGCGCGAAGCTGATCGTCTCCACCGAGGTTCCGCTGACCGTCAGGCCCCAGCGCGTGGGCCCGGCCGGCAAGGTGATGGTCTTGTCGCCCGCCTTCACCGTGCGCGGTTCCGCTTCGATCATCTGGCGATGGATGCGCGTCTGCACGCCCGCCGCCTCCAGCTTGCCGTTGATGTGCTGAAGCACGGCGTCCATCGCCCGCGGGGTCGTCCCCATCTCGGCCAGGTCGATGTCGACCGTCTGGCTGCCCGCCATCGTCTTCACCGTGACGCCGAAACGCACGTCGCCCTGGAAGGCGGCGACCTCATCGGTCAGGGCGCCGTCGTGGATCGGACCGGTCAGATACTTGGAATTGTCTCGCGCGACGGCCGCGGTGGACTGGCTCTGGGTCGCGGAGACGCCCTGGACGACACGCACGCCGTCGAACTGGGCCGACGTCAGGAAATCCTTCACCTCGGCCATGCCCGAGGTGAAACGGCGCGACAGCTGTTCTGATTCGAGCCGCCCGACCCCGCGCTCGCCTGCCCGCGTCGCCAGCGCCTCCAGCATCGTCAGGCCCTGATAAAGGGCGAAGATCTTGCGATAGTCGCCCGATGAGGCGCCTTTGACGTCAAGGACGGCGTTGTCCTCGTTGACCAGCTTGCGGCCGCTCAGGGCCGAGCGCAGCAGGTCCGACTGGGTCGGCTTCTCCTTGTCCCCCAAGGACCAGGGCGCCGTCGGCTGGGTTTTGGGCTTGGGCGCGGGCGCAGCCGCCGGCAGGCCGCCGGAACCGGTTCCGACGCCGAAAAGACCGAGCAGATAGCTGTTATTGATCGCCGCCACGCGCACCTCCGCCCGGCAGTGTCGCCCGCCACGGTAACGAACTGTTTAACAGTCGCCAGGAACCGCCGCACAGCGCCCTCGTTCTCCGCCTCGTCACAGCCGAGGTGAAACCATGTCACGCGTGCGCTGGATGTTGATGAGGCTGATGAGCCTCTACGGCCTTATTCCCCGACCGACCCGCCGTCGGCCGCCGCCCCTGTCGCTAGGACACGGCGCGCAGCGGAGGCTGGGCTAGGGTCGCGATCAGCCCTTGAACAGCGACAGGATGATCTGCGGCGCCTGATTGGCGATCGACAGCGCCTGCGCGCCCAACTGTTGCTGAACCTGCAGGGCCTGCAGGCGCGCGCTTTCGCGCGCCATGTCCGCATCGACTAGGTTGCCGACGCCGACCTCCAGCGAGTCCATCAGCTTGGTGACGAAGATCGTGTGCTTCTCGATCTGTTTCGACTGGGCGCCCAGTTCAGCCAGCCTGGCGCTGGCGTCGGTCAGGGCCGTCTCGACAGCCGTCAGAGCCGCTGTGGCGTTGGTTTCGTCCGTCAGATCGAGACCGGTCAACGACAGTCCGGCCAAGGTGAGGTCCTGACGATTCATCGAAATCGTTTCGGAGGCGTCAGTGTTGGCGAGGAAATCCAGCGCCGTCGTCGAGCTTCCATCGAGGATGTTCTCGCCGTCGAACGAGGCGTTGGCCGCGAACGACCCCAGCGACGTCAGCAGAGCCTGGAACTCGTCGTCATAGGCCTTGCGCGTCGCGACGGAGGCCGACGGGTCCGCCGCCGCCGTCGCCTTCTGGCGCAGTTCCACCAGGATGTCGGAAATCTGCTGCCCGGCCGCCAGGGCGACATCCGCCAGGGAGGTGGCGCGATTGAGGCTGGTCTTGACCGATTCGAGCGCGCTCATGTCGGCGCGCTGGTTCTGGGCGATGGCCCAGGTCGCGGCGTTGTCCTTGGCGCCCTGCACCTTCAGGCCCGTGTTCACCCGGCTCTGGGTGGCGGCGAGCTTGGAATTGGTGCTGTTCAGGTTCTGAAGCGCGATCAGCGCCGACGCATTGGTGATTACGCTGTTGGTCATGGCTTTCTCGCCTCAGATCCGATTCTGGCGAGTAGTAATGACGCTGATTCCTGAGCGTATGGTTAACGCGTTCGCAACGCCTGTTAACGCCGCCCGGCGTCGCCGAGGAGCGTCGGGCCGTGAACGCCGCGCGTCTCAGGCCTCGGTCTTGATGATCTTCCCGACGTCATAGGCCGGGCTCTGGCGCAATTTCAGCACCTCTTCGCGTGGGAACTGGCGGATCACCTCGCCCGTCACGCGATCAAGCGTCTTGTAGACATAGCCGGTCGACTCCCGCTCGATCGTCAACCGGTACCGCCCCGCCTCCTCGGTGGCGTCCGGCGCGCCCTGAACGACGGACTGCGCCTCGATCACGGCGGCCTGCGGCTCGCGATCCAGGTAGGTTACGCTGGGAACGCTTGCGACATTGTCAGCCATATCCTTCCGCGCGGACCTGCCGCGCCTCCCGTCTCAAGCGATGTGAGAAAGGGGCGAGCCACAGGCCCGCCCCTTTCCTAGCCGCGTCGGATTAGCGGAACAGGCCCAGCAGGATCGAGCTGGACTGGTTCGCGATCGACAGCGCCTGCACGCCCAGCTGCTGCTTGGTCTGCAGAGCCGTCAGGCGGGCGCTTTCCTTGGCCAGGTCGGCGTCGACCAGGTTGCCCACACCGACTTCCAGGGCGTCTTGCAGCTTACCGACGAAAACATTCTGACGCTCCAGCGACTTGGACTGGGTGCCCAGGGTCGCCAGGTTGCCGGTGAAGGTTTCGATGGCCGTCTGAATGTCGTCGGCGGTGGCGTAGGTGCCGGCCGTGACGCCCGAGGTGACGGCGGCCGCGAAGCCCACGTCATAGGTCGAGGTCGATTCCAGACCCGTGCGAACGGTCGTGACCGCGCCGGCCGAGAACAGGTTGATACCGTCGAACGACGCACCCTCGATGGCCGAGTCGATTTCGCCGACCAGAGCGTCGTAGTCAGCCTGATAGGCCGTCTCGGCGGCGCTGCCGGTTTCGACGGTTTCCAGGGCGACGGCGATGTTCTTCAGTTCTTTGAAGGCTTCGACGACAGTGTCGCCGGCCGCCAGGGCGACGTCCACCAGCGACTGGCCGCGCGCGACGGAGTTCTTGACCGCGTCCAGCGAGGCGATGTCAGCGCGTTGGTTGGTGGCGATGGCGAAGATCGCGCCGTTGTCCTTGGCGGTGGAGATCTTGAAGCCAGTGTTCACGCGGTTTTGCGTGACGGTGAGGTCACGGTTGGTCGCGTTCAGGTTTTGCAGGGCGATGAGAGCCCCAGCATTCGTGTTGATGCTGTTAGCCATTTTGGCTGTCCTTTGTCTTCGACGATGTCCGACGCCATTTTGGCTGCCGGGAGCTTTCTGCTCAGGTGCTCCTGTCGCAAGGCGCGGGCCAGCCGGGTTGAAGCGCGAAATCGGCCTATCTGTTTGTTTTTTCAGGAATGCGTTTTCGGCAAACACCCTCATCAGCCCGGCAAAACCTGCCGACCGCCTCCTGACCCGGCGTTTTTTGCCTAGTCGCCCGGCAATATCGTTCCGGCTGCGTCATGACGGTCGGCCCAGGCGTCGATCAGAACGCGCTCGGCCTCCAGCGTCTCGACAGCGAGACGCCGGGCGGCGTCGCAACGGACCAGCTCTGCGCCGCGCCGCACATAGGCCGCCTCCAGGTCCGCCGCCGTGGGTCGTTCAGGCAGCACGGCCAATTCGCAGGGCCGCGTCGCCGTCTCAGCGAGGATCAACCGGGGCGGCGCAACCGGCGACGGCGGGCGAGAGGCGGCACAGCTCGCGATCATGCCCGCGCAGCCGCTCAGCGCGAGCAGGGTCCAGAGGCGTTTCGGCGTCATCGGCGATCCTCGCTTTGGTTTCAGCCGCAACGGTCGATTCCGTCACAGCCAGGGTGTTGCGGTGAAAAGCGTCGAGGCTCTCGATCTGGCGGCCGCGCGCTGCGGCCTCCAGACCGCGTGCGGCCGCTTGGGATCGGGCTTGCTCCAGGCGCTGTTCAGTCGCCTCCAGCCGACGCGCCTGCAGACGCAGCGGATCCCAGCGAAGGCCGAGACCTCCGCCCAGAGCCGATAGCAAGGCCGCGACCGCCAACGCCGACGCCAGCCAGCCCAGCGGCGTCAGGGCGCGAAACAGGCGCCCGCTCATGGATAGGCCCGCCGGTCCAGTTCGAAGTGCGGCCCATCGCGCAGCCGCGGCCAGTCTCCGCCCCAGATCAGAGGCGTGCCGGCGGCGGCGGCGGCGGCCTTGAACGCTTCGGCGATGCGCGGATACAGCGGCCAGTCCCAGCGGACCTGACCATCGACCCAGGCCGCCACATCCACCGCATGTCCGGTCAGATGACGCGAGTTCAGCGTCCGGCTGGCCCCGGCCCGCACCAGCTCCGCCTGGCGCGCGGACGTCCGCAGCCCCTCCGTGACCATGAAGTCCACCGACGTCCGGCCGATCGCCGCCTCGACCACGGCGACCAGATCGGGATGGACGCCCTTGAGGCGCTCTCGCGACCGTTGCGACAGGTGGAAGCTCATGGCCTGCCCCCCGCACGCAACCGCGCCAGATTGACGATCTGCTGTGCGCTGGGCGCCACCAGATAGAGCAGCAGCATCAGGGCGATCAGTCCCATCAGCCCTTCGGCGATGCGCGGCAGATCGGCGGCCGTCGCCCGCGTCACCGCCAGCCGTAACAGCAGCCACAGCGCCAGACTGGCGGCATAGACATAGAGGCGTCGCCACAGCCAGCGGCCCTCGGCCAATTGCACGGCAGGGGGTTCAACAAGAACGCCGCCCGGCTCGTCTCTGTGGTCAGGCGTCATCGTTCATCCTCCGGATCATGAGGCGCAGCCGAGCTTCGCCAGTCGCTGCCCAGGTGGTCGAAACAGTCATCGGCCGAGAGGCGCTCGGGTGCGGCCCAGGCCTCCTCGTCCAGGAGCGGCTCCAATTCGCCGAGCGACATGGGCTCCTCGGCGTCGATGATGCGGTGCAGACGTCGGATCATGGCGCTCACCCGATCGCCGTCAGCCAGACCACGCCGGCCGCGCCCTGGCCGCCGGAGCCCGCCGCCGTCACGCCTGCGCCTC
>DGIZ01000075.1 GCA_002386585.1 Brevundimonas sp. UBA4609
CATCGCCCGCGCCCTGGCCAACAGCCCCCGCCTGCTGCTGGCCGATGAGCCGACCGGCAATCTGGACCCCGCCACCAGTCAGGCGGTGTTCGAAGCCTTGCGTGAACTGGCCAAGACCACGGGCGTCGCCGCCCTGATCGCCACGCACAACATGGAGCTGGCCGGTCACATGGACCGCGTCTTCGCCCTGAAGGACGGCCATCTGGAGCAGCGCGCGGCCGAAAGCCACGCCTACTAGGAAGCGATGAGCCGCGTCGTCGCCTGCAACGGCGTGCGATAGGCCAGCATCGACCAGCGCAGAGCGGCGGCCGCCAGCAAGGCCGGTATCTCGGCATAGGCCGGGTTGTCGGCGTCAAGCGCCCGACGCAGGGCTGCGGCTTCCTCGCACGTCAGGGGCGGGTGCGAGAGCGCCAGGACGCGATGGAAGCGAAAGCGGACCTCCTGACGCCACGCTTGGATCGGCTCCGTCTCGCACGGGCTGACGCCCAGCAGTTGCAGGAAGCCGTCCACGGAGTCTGTCGAGCCCTCCACGGCGTAGATGATCACGTCATCGACAGCGGCCGCAGCACCCGCCAGGCTCAGCGAGCGCGCCTGGTCGCGTCTCATGTCGATCAACGCCGGCCATCGCGTGCTGCCGATGAATCCTGATGGGGGGCGAGTCAGGAAAACGGCGCTTTGCAGCATGGCGGGCCTTCCTGGTTGATATCGGCGTATCGGGGGTATGGTTCGCCCATGAGTCTTGGGCGATCAATTGCGTGGGACTACGAGGTTTTGCTGCGGCTGAGCCTTGCGTACTTTCGACGGCATGATGCGTGATGGCGTGGACGGCGGTCGAAATGAACAGGCTTCAGAAAGGGTTGGGGGCGCTATTTCTGACATCGCCATCATCGACGATGACCGCGCTCTATTGGAGGTGACCCTGCTCGCCGTGCGCGAGGCGGGCTTCTCCGCGGTCGGCTTCCATGAACCGCTTGACGCCCTCATGTGGGCTTCAGACGCCGAGCCGACCTGCATCGTCGCCGATCTGAAGATGCCGGGCGTCGAAGGGTTGGATCTGGTCGCCGCCTTCTGTGCGCTGAACCGTCACGCGGTGATCATCGTCAGCGCCTTCGTGGACGTGCGGACGACGGTCGACGCCATGCGTCTGGGCGTGGACGATGTCCTGCCCAAGCCGGCGACAGTCGATGACCTGGTCCGCGCCCTGCGTCGCGGGGCCGAGGCCTTGAAGACTGCGCCGACGCGCGAGGAACTGACCTTCACCCGCCGCGAGCGTCAGGTCGCCGAAATGCTGGTCGAAGGCCTGACCACAAAGCAGATCGCCCAGAACCTGGCGCTGAGCCCGCGCACGGTGGAGTTCTTTCGGGCCAGCCTGCTGCGCAAGACCCAGTCCCCCAACTCGGCCGCCCTGGCCTCGGCCCTGACCCGCCTCGGCTTCCTCGCGAATTGAGGTTGACGAGAACAAAGGGGAAACCTAGAACAAATAGGCAACATCTGATCTGGGGATAAAATCAATGACGCGTTGGGTGAGGGATCTGCTGTCGCTTGCGTCCTGCGGCGGCTTCGTCTGGATGGTCTGGCAGGCGGCGTTCCTGGTGACGTGACCGCGCCCCAGCGGGCGACTCCCTGCATGATGATCACGCGCCCGTATGATCTGGCGCTGCGATGCGGAGTTTTCGATTGGCGGATGCGGTGAACAGTCAGGGCTTTGTCCATCTGCGGGTCCGCAGCGCCTATTCGCTTCTGGAAGGGGCGATCAAGGCCGGCAAGATCGGCAAGATGGCCGCCGATGCTGGGATGCCGGCGGTGGGCGTGGCCGACCGCGCCAACCTGTTCGGAGCTCTGGAGTTCAGCCAGGCGACCAAGGATGCGGGCGTCCAACCCATTGTCGCCTGCGCCCTTCCGGTGCTCGACATCGGGGGACAGGTCGCCCAGCGCTGGGCCAAGACCCCGACGGTCGTGCTGATCGCCCAGAACGAACAGGGCTGGCTTAATCTGTGCGCCCTGTCGTCGTCGGCCTACCTCGACGCGGGCGAGATGGCCGAACCGGGCGTGCCCTGGGGGCAGGTTGTGGATAAGTCCGAGGGGCTGATCCTGCTGTCCGGCGGTCCCGACGGTCCCATTGATCCGCTGTTCGTGCAGAAGAAGCCGGCCGAGGCCGCCGCGGCCCTGGCGGAAATGAAGCGGGTCTTCGGCGACCGTTTCTATGTCGAGCTGCAACGCCATGGCCTGTCCAGCGAGACCGTGGCCGAGGGCGGACTGGTCGAATGGGCCTACGCCAACGACGCGCCTCTGGTTGCGACCAACGACGTCTATTACGCCAAGGCCGCCCAGGCGAAGTCGCATGACGCCTTGCTGTGCATCTCCGACGGCGCCTTCACGGGGCAGGAGGACCGCCGCCGCGTCACCGGCGAGCATTGGTTCAAGTCGGCCGCGGCGATGCGCGAACTGTTCGCCGACCTGCCGGAGGCCTGCGACAACACCATTCAGATCGCCCGCCGCTGCGCCTTCCTGGTCAAGACGCACAAGCCGATCCTGCCGCGTTTCGATACCGGCGCGGGCCGTTCCGAGGCTGATGAACTGGCCCACCAGGCGCGCGAGGGGCTGAAGGCGCGCCTCGAGAAGAACAAGGCCTATGCGTCCGAGGAGGACTACTGGAACCGCCTCGAGTGGGAGGTCGGGATCATCCAGCAGATGGGGTTCCCCGGCTACTTCCTGATCGTGTCGGACTTCATCAAATGGGCCAAGCTGCATGACATCCCGGTGGGACCGGGACGGGGCTCGGGCGCGGGCTCCCTGGTCGCCTGGTCGCTGACCATCACCGATCTGGACCCCTTGCGGTTCGGCCTGCTGTTCGAGCGCTTCCTGAACCCGGAACGCGTATCGATGCCCGACTTCGATATCGACTTCTGTCAGGAGCGACGCGAAGAGGTCATCGACTACGTTCAGGACCACTACGGCAAGGACCGGGTGGCCCAGATCATCACCTTCGGCACCTTGCAGGCGCGCGCCGTGCTGCGCGACGTGGGCCGGGTGCTGCAGATGCCGCTGGGCCAGGTGGATCGCCTGGCCAAGATGGTGCCCGCCAACCCCGCCAACCCGGTCACCCTGGCCCAGGCCATCGACCTGGAGCCGCGTCTGCGCGAGGCGCGCGACGCCGAGGCTTCGGTCAAGGCGCTGCTGGAGACGGCGTTGGAGCTTGAGGGCCTCTACCGCAACGCCTCGACCCACGCGGCGGGCATCGTCATCGGCGATCGGCCGCTGACGGAGCTGGTGCCGCTGTACCAGGATCCGCGCTCCACCATCCCGGCCAGCCAGTTCAACATGAAGTGGGTCGAGCCGGCGGGCCTGGTGAAGTTCGACTTCCTGGGCCTGAAGACGCTGACGGTGCTGGACCGGGCCAAGGGCTATCTGGAACGGCGCGGGGCGGCCCCGGAATGGAACCTGCTGCCGCTGGACGATCCCAAGACCTATGAGTTGATGGCCTCGGGCCAGACGGTCGGGGTGTTCCAGCTGGAATCGCAGGGGATGCGCGACACCCTGCGCAAGATGCGCTGCGGCTCGATCGAGGAGATCACCGCCCTGATCTCCCTCTACCGGCCGGGGCCGATGGAGATGATCGACACCTACATCGACCGGAAGTTCGGCCGGGCCGAGGTCGATTACCTGCACCCCAGCCTGAAGGAGGTGCTGACCGAGACCTACGGCGTCATCATCTACCAGGAACAGGTGATGAAGATCGCCCAGATCCTGGCGGGCTACAGCCTGGGCGAAGCCGACCTGCTGCGTCGCGCCATGGGCAAGAAGAAGAAGGAGGAGATGGACTTCCAGCGGGCGCGCTTCGTCAAGGGCGCATCCGAGAAGTCCGTGCCGGAGAGCCAGTCCGGCTCCATCTTCGACCTGGTGGCCAAGTTCGCGGGCTACGGCTTCAACAAGTCGCACGCGGCGGCCTATGCGCTGATCTCCTTCCAGACGGGCTGGCTGAAGGCCAATCATCCGGTCGAGTTCTTCGCCGCCTCGATGAGCCTCGATCTGTCGAATACGGACAAGCTGGCGGTCTTCTATCAGGACTGCCGCCGATTCGAGGTTCCGGTGCTGGCGCCGGACATCAACCGCTCGTCCGCCGACTTCGACGTGTCGTGGAAGGACGGGCAGGGCAGTGTGCTCTATGCGCTGGGCGCCATCCGCAACGTGGGCCTGGAGGCGATGAAACACGTCATCGAGGTGCGCGAGACGGGCGGGCCGTTCGCCGACATCTTCGACTTCCTGGAACGGGTCGACCCCAAGGCGGTGAACAAGCGGGCGCTGGAAGGTCTGGCGCGGGCCGGAGCCTTCGACAGCATCCATCCGAACCGCCGTCAGCTATTCGAACAGGCCGATGTGCTGATGGCCTATTGCCAGAGCGTGGCGGCGGAGCGGGCCTCGTCACAGGTCAGCCTGTTCGGCGCCGATCAGGCCGCCGCCGCCCGGCCGCGTCTGAAGAGCATGGAGCCGTGGGCCGGGCCGGATAAGCTGGATCAGGAGCTTTACGCCGTCGGCTTCTACCTGTCCGGGCATCCGCTGGAGGAACTGACGCCTGCATTGAAGCGCAAGCGCGTAACCTTCGTGGCCGAGGCGCAAGGCCTGGCCGAGGCGGGGCACGAAGCCTTCCAGATGGCCGGGGTGGTGCGCCGCCGTCAGGAGCGGGCCAGCGCCCGCACCGGCGAGAAGTTCGCTTTCGTCACCTTCTCGGACCCGACGGGCGAGTTCGAGTGTCTGTTCCCGCCGGAACAGTTGCGGCGTTGCCGCGAAGTCCTGGAGGTCGGAACCTCTGTCCTGGTCAAGGTGCGGGCCAAGGCGGCCGACGGCGAGGTGCGCTTCTTCGGCGACGACGCCAGCCGCATGGACGTGCTGCTGGACGACGCCCAGATCGGATTGCGGGTGGTCCTGTCGGCCCAGTCGGCGGACGCCGAGGCGCTGAAGGCGCGGCTGGATCGGGCGCGGGCGCAGGGCAAGGGCGGCGAGGTGTGGCTGCAGGCGACGCTGGGCGGCCGCACCGAGGTCGAGATCAAGCTGCCTGGACGATACCGGCTGGACGCGGCGCTGCGCGGCGCGTTGAAGTCGGCGCCGGGGGTGGTGATGCTGGAGGATGCATGATGAGCGAGACGAGCGTGAAGACCCATGCCGGGTCGTGCCACTGCGGCGCGGTGGCCTATGAGGTCGATGTCGGGCTGGATGGACTGGTCGAGTGCAACTGCTCCCATTGCTACCGCAAGGGGTTCGTTCTGGCCTTTGCGCCCCGTTCGGCCTTTCGCCTGACGAAGGGAGAGGGCGAGACGACGTCCTACTTCTTCAATCAGCACAAGATCGATCACCGCTTCTGCAAGACCTGCGGTGTGCAGCCCTTCGGCTATGGCGTGGCGCCGGATGGCGGCGAGGTGGCGGCGATCAACATCCGCACCCTGACCGACGTCGAGCCGTGGGACTGGACCGCCCAGCGCGTGGACGGCCGCAGCTTCTGATCCGGGGCGTTGAAAGGCGGGGTTTGAAGGGCGCCTGGTGAAAACGTCCCGTCATCCCCGCGACAAGCCCGGGGACGACGTCGGAAGAGAGGGCGAAGCGGGAATGGGCGAAGACGCCCGAGGCCTCACGAGGACCTGCGTTATCAGCGTCTCTCTCTCGCCTCATCTTCGTCGTCTTGCGTTTTCCGGCCTTTTCGCCTACATGCGCGGCGCACTTCGCACGTGGGCGTGGCGCGGTCCGGGGAGACATCCCGGCCTGCACCGTTCCGAGGGATCAGCCGATCCTTTTAACCGCCCGCGCTAGGTTTGATCGGAAAAAGGAAAACACGATCATGGCTCTGCCTGAATTCTCGATGCGCACCCTGCTGGAAGCCGGCGCTCACTTCGGCCACCAGACGCACCGCTGGAACCCGAAGATGGACCGCTACATCTTCGGCTCGCGCTCGAACATCCACATCATCGACCTGTCGCAGACGATGCCGCTGCTGCACCAGGCCCTGGTCGCCGTGCGCGACGTGGCCGCCAAGGGCGGTCGCGTGCTGTTCGTCGGCACCAAGCGTCAGGCCGCCGATCCGGTCGCGCAAGCCGCCACGCGCTGCGCCCAGTACTACATGAACAACCGCTGGCTGGGCGGCACCCTGACCAACTGGCGCACCGTCTCCAACTCGATCCAGCGCCTGCGCGAACTGGAAGGCATCGTTGAAGGCGGCGGCGAAGGCCGCAACAAGAAAGAGCTGCTGACCCTGCAGCGCGAGAAGGACCGTCTGGAACTGTCGCTGGGCGGCATCAAGGACATGGGTTCGGTGCCGGACATCATGTTCGTGATCGACACCAACAAGGAAGCGATCGCGATCCAGGAAGCCCGCAAGCTGAACATCCCGATCATCGCCATCCTGGACACCAACTCGGACCCGGACGGCATCACCTATCCGGTGCCGGGCAACGATGACGCCGCCCGCGCCATCCAGACCTACTGCGACCTGATCGCCGACGCCGTCCTGGACGGCCTGGCCGCCGGCGCCGCCGCTCAGGGCATCGACCTGGGCGCTTCGGAAGCTCCGGTCGAGCCGGCCCTGCGCGAAGCCGTCGTGGTTGAAGCCGAGGCCGAAGCCGCTCCGGCCGGCGCCGAAGGCGCGGCTGAAGAGCTGGTCGCCGCCGAGGCCGAGAAGGTCGAAGGCTAAGGACGAAACGTTCCGGCGCCGCCGCGCGCCGGACCGACGTCAACTTGACATGCGGCCGGGCTAAACAGTCCGGCCGCCCATTTTGAATTTCAGGAGAAAGACATGGCCGAGATCACTGCCGCCCTCGTGAAGGAGCTTCGCGAGCGTTCGGGCGTCGGCATGATGGACTGCAAGAAGGCGCTGGTTGAGAACAACGGCGACATCGAAGCGGCCATCGACTGGCTGCGCGCCAAGGGTCTGTCCAAGGCCGCCAAGAAGGCCGACCGCGTCGCCGCCGAGGGCCTGGTGGCCGTCGCCGTGCGCGAAGACGGCAAGGGCGAAGTCGCCTCGGCCATCGAGTTCAACGCCGAAACCGACTTCGTCGCCCGCAACGACCTGTTCCAGTCGGCGGCGAAGGAATTCGCTCAACTGGGCCTGCACCACGAGGGCGTCGACGCCATTCACGGCGCGACCCTGGAAAACGGCAAGACGGTTCAGGACGAAGTCACCAACCTGATCGCCACCATCGGCGAGAACATGCAGCTGCGTCGCGCGGCTCGCCTGTCGGTCGGTGAAGGCGTGGTTTCGACCTATGTCCACAACGCCGTGTCGCCGGGCGTCGGCCGCATCGGCGTGCTGGTCGCCCTGGAAGGCGCGGGCGACAAGGAAGCCCTGCGCGAAGTGGGCCGCAAGATCGCCATGCACGTGGCGGCCACGGCTCCGCTGGCGCTGGACACCTCGGACCTGGATCCGGCCGCGATCGAGAAGGAACGCGCTGTCCTGATCGAGAAGGCCAAGGAAGAAGGCCGCCCGGAAAACATGATCGAGAAGATCGTCTCGGGCCAGATCGCCAAGTTCCAGAAGGACGTGGTGCTGACCAAGCAGCCGTTCGTCATGGACCCGGACGTGACCATCGAACAGCTGGTCGCCAACACCGGCAAGGAGCTGGGTTCTGAGCTGAAGCTGGCGGGCTTCGTCCGCATGGCGCTGGGTGAAGGCGTCGAGAAGGTCGAAGCCCCCGACTTCGCGTCGGAAGTCGCCTCGATGACGGGCGGCAACTAACTCGAAACCTCTTCCCGAAAGGGAAGAAATTTCAAAAGGGCGCGTTCGGCTTTGAAGGCTGACGCGCCCTTCGTCTATGATGAGCCGCCGATTCACCTCGCGCGGATGCCAACTCCCTGTATCCACGGACCCCTGACCATGCCCGACGCCCCCTCCGAGTTTCGTTACAAGCGCGTCCTGCTGAAGGTCTCGGGCGAGGTGCTAATGGGCGATCAGCCCTACGGCATCGACATGAAGACCGTGGACGTGGTCGCCGCCGCCGTCGCCGCCGTGGCGCGCCAGGGCGTCGAGATCTGCCTGGTCATCGGCGGGGGCAACATCTTCCGGGGCCTGTCCAAGGCCGCCGAGGGCATGGACCGCGCCAACGCCGACTACATGGGCATGCTGGCCACCATCATGAACGCCCTGGCCATGCAGGGCGCGCTGGAGAAGATCGGCGTCGACACGCGGGTCCAGAGCGCCATTCCGATGGCCGCGATCGCCGAACCCTACATCCGCCGCCGCGCCCTGCGTCACCTGGAAAAGGGCCGGGTGGTGATCTTCGCTGCGGGCGTGGGCGCCCCCTTCTTCACCACGGACTCCGGCGCCGCCCTGCGCGCCGCTGAAATGGGCTGCGACGCCCTGCTGAAGGGCACGAGCGTCGACGGCGTCTATACCGCCGATCCGAAGAAGGACCCGACGGCCACCCGCTATGACACGCTGACCTATCAGGATGTTCTGGCCAAGGACCTGCGCGTCATGGACGCCTCGGCCATCGCCCTGATGCGAGACAGCGGCATTCCGATCGTGGTCTTCTCGATTCGTGAGGAAGGCTCGCTGCACAAGACCTTGACGGGGCAGGGCACTTTCACCGTCATCACCAACAAGCCCGCCTGAGCGGCTTCGCCATTCAACGACAGGACCAAGGATATTCGCCATGGCCAAACCCGATCTCAAGACGTTCCGCGACCGAATGGACAAGTCGGTCGCCGCGCTGAAGGATGACTACGCCGGCCTGCGCACGGGGCGCGCCAACGCCGGACTGCTGGAGCCGGTCGTGGTCGAAGCCTATGGCGCGACCTCGCCTCTGACGGCCGTGGCGGCCATCAGCGTGCCCGAGCCGCGCATGATCTCGGTCAGCGTCTGGGACAAGGGAATGGTGGTCTCGGTCGAGAAGGCGATCCGCGCCGCCGGCCTGGGCCTGAACCCCGTCGTGGACGGCCAGACCCTGCGCATTCCGATCCCGCCGCTGACCGAGGAGCGCCGCAAGGACCTGGTCAAGCTGGCCGGCAAATACGCCGAGGACAAGAAGATCGCCGTGCGCAACGTGCGCCGCGACGCCAACGACGAGCTGAAGAAGGCTGAAAAGGCCGGCGAGATCAGCCAGGATGAACAGAAGAAGATGGAAGCCGAGGTCCAGAAGGACACCGACGCCGCCATCAAGCGCATCGACGAGACCTTGAAGACCAAGGAAGTCGAGATCATGCAGGTCTGACGACGTCGTCAGACCTGTCCAAGGAAGGTCCCATATGTCGGCCGAGCCCGTCGCCACGGCGCCTGCAAAGGGGCCTCGTCACGTCGCCCTGATCATGGACGGCAACGGCCGCTGGGCGCAGCGGCGGGGCCTTCCGCGCGCCGTGGGCCACCGCGAGGGGGTCCAGGCCCTGCGCCGGACCATCAAGGCCGCGCCCGAACTGGGCGTGCGATGCCTGACGGTGTTCGGCTTCTCGACCGAGAACTGGAGCCGCCCGGCCGACGAGGTGTCCGACCTGATGGGCCTGGTCCGCGCCTTTGTCGGCAGCGACCTGAACCGGCTGGACGCCGCAGGCGTGCGGGTGAAGGTGCTGGGTCGTCGCAAGGGCCTGCCGGACGATATCGCCGCCATCGTCGCGCGAGCCGAGGCCCAGACGGCGCACAATGAGAAATTCCTGCTGCAGGTGGCCTTCAACTACGGCGGGCGGGCGGATCTGGTCGACGCCGCTCAGCGGTTGGTCGATCGCGCCCGCGCGGGTGAAGAGGTGGTCGTGGACGAAGAGGCGCTGGGCGCCGGACTGTCGACGGCGGGCGCGCCGCCGGTCGATCTGATCGTGCGGACCTCGGGCGAGCAGCGTCTGTCCAACTTCCTGCTGTGGGAAGCCGCCTACGCCGAGATGGTGTTCCAGGAGATCCTGTGGCCCGACTATGGAGCCGAAGCCCTGGCCGAGGCCATCGCCCAGTTCGGCTGCCGCGAGCGTCGCTACGGCGGACGCGAGGTCATGGACGCGGCCTATGGCGAGGCGGCGGGCTGATATGGCGTTGAAGCCTCGGGATATTGCTCTGCGCGCCGCCTCGGCGGTCGTGCTGGCACCGGCGGCGGTCCTGGCGACCTGGGCGGGCGGCGACTGGTTCTGCGCCCTGGTGGTCGCGGGGGCGGTGCTGCTGGCCTTCGAGTGGGCGCGGATGTGCGCGCCGAACCTCTGGCGCCCGATCGGGGTCAGCGTAGCCCTGGCCCTGGTCGTGGCGGTGATCGCGGCCCACGTCGGGCAAATCTCCCTGGCCCTGGTGCTGATGGTGTTCGGCGCCCTGGCGGCGGGCCTGTTCGCCCGCACGCGCGGCGAGTCCCTGCTGGATACGGCCTATGGGGTGCTCTACCTCGGCTGGCCCTGCATCCTGCTGATCTGGCTGCGCGACCTGCACGAGGTGCAGGGGCTGTACTGGACCGTGCTGGTCTTCGCCGTGGCCTGGTCGGCGGACATCCTGGCCTATCTGGTCGGCAGCTTCGTCGGCGGACCCAAGCTGTGGCCGCGCTTTTCACCGAACAAGACCTGGTCGGGCTTCATCGGCGGCTTGACCGCCGGGATGATCGCCGGCGCCGCCATGGCGGGCTGGCTGGACATGGGTTTGCTGAACGCCTTCTGGGGCGGGGTTCTGGGTCTGACGGCGGCCCTGGCCACCATGGGCGGCGACCTGTGGGAATCCGCGTTGAAGCGGCGATTCGGGGTCAAGGACGCGGGCAACCTGATACCCGGTCACGGCGGCCTGCTGGACCGCGTTGATGGCCTGATGTTCGCCGTGGTGGTGGTGTCGGCGGGGCGTCTGATCGTCCTGATGCTGGAGCGGGCGGCATGATCGCGCGGCGCGTCACTGTTCTGGGGTCGACCGGATCGGTCGGCTCGTCGACCCTGGACCTGATGGAGCAGGCGCAAGCGGCTGGCTCAGCCGCGTTCGAGGTCGAGGCCCTGACCGGCGGCGCCAACATCGCCCGTCTGGCTGAACAGGCCCGCCGGTGGCGGCCGCGTATCGCCGTGACGGCCGATCCGGCGCGCTTGAGCGAACTGCGCGACGCCCTGGCGGGAACCGGGGTCGAGGCGGCGGCCGGGCCGGACGCCATCGTTGAGGCGGCCGTGCGGCCTGCCGACTGGATCATGGCCTCCATCGTCGGCGCGGCGGGCCTGCGCTCTGCGTGGGCGGCGGCGGGGACGGGCGCGACCCTGGCTCTGGCGAACAAGGAAAGCCTGGTCTGCTGCGGTCCGGCGCTGATCGAGCGGGTCAGGCGCAGCGGCGGGCGGCTGATTCCAGTGGATTCCGAGCATTCGGCCATTTTCCAGGTGTTTCCGGCCGAGGCGCCGGAGCGGGTGTCCAAGCTGGTTCTGACCGCTTCTGGGGGGCCGTTCCGCACCCTGCCGCGCGCGGCCATGACGCGGATCACGCCGGAACAGGCTGTGGCCCATCCGAACTGGAGCATGGGCGCCAAGATCTCGGTCGACAGCGCCACCATGGCCAACAAGGGGTTGGAGCTGATCGAGGCCGCCTATCTGTTCGACATGCCGGGCGAGCGGGTCGATGTGGTGGTGCACCCGGAATCGATCATCCACAGCCTTGTGGAATATGTGGATGGTTCGACCCTGGCCCAGATGGGCGCGCCGGACATGCGGACGCCGATCGCCTGCGCCCTGTCCTGGCCGGACCGTCTGGCCTGGCCGGCGCCCAGGCTGGACCTGGCGGCCCTGGGGCGGTTGACCTTCGAGGCCCCGGACGAGACGCGGTTTCCGGCCCTGCGCCTGGCGCGCGAGGCCCTGGCGGCGGGCGGATCGGCCCCCATCGTGTTCAACGCGGCCAATGAGGTGGCGGCCCTGGCTTTCCTTGACCGGCGGCTGGGCTTTCTCAATATTGCCGCAGTCGTCGCCGACACCCTTGAGAAGGCGACGGGCGCGGGCGTGTCTTGCGGTTCCGACGATGCCTGCGACGCGGCCCTGGCGGTCGATGCGGAGGCGCGACGGATCGCGGGCGACGTCATCGCATCGCTGAACATCGCGGCCTGAGGAGATACGAACGGCATGATAGGCGTGATCAGCCAGGTTCTGACCTATGTCGTGCCGTTCCTGCTCGTGCTGACGCTTGTCGTGACAGTGCATGAGCTGGGCCACTTCCTGACGGCGCGCGCCTTCGGGGTGAAGATGGACCGCTTCTCCATCGGTTTCGGGCGCGCGATCTTCCGCCGGACCGACAAACATGGCGTCGAGTGGCGGCTCGGCTGGCTGCCGCTGGGCGGCTATGTGAAGTTTTCCGGCGATCTGGATGCGACCGGCGTTCCGGATCGCGCGGGCCTGGAGGCGTTGCGAAAGGCCGTGACGGCCGAGCACGGACCGGGCGCGGAGCGCGACTACCTCTATTTCAAGCCTTTGTGGCAGCGCGCCCTGGTCGTGGCGGGCGGGCCGTTCGCCAACTTCGTTTTGGCCATCTTCATCTTCACCCTGCTGTTCAGCCTGGTGGGCGTCGAACTCAGGCCCGCGCGGGTGATGGAGGTCCAGCCTCAGTCGCCGGCGGCGCAGGCGGGCTTTATGCCGGGCGATCTGATCACCCATGTGAACGGCAAGCTGATCTCCGACGGCGGCGAGGTGACGCGCGTCGTGGCCCTGAGCAGCGGCGATCCGGTGCGCTTCACCGTCGAGCGTGGGGATCGGGCTGTGCAACTGACGGCCACTCCGGAACGCCGGGTCGAGACGGATCGCATCGCCGGTCGGGTCACCGTCGGCCGCATCGGCCTGGCCCTGGGCTCGAACCGGAATGAGATCCGCCACGTCCGCTATGGCCCCGTCGCGGCCGTGGGGCAGGGGGTGCGCGAGACAGGCGCCATCCTGAACACGACCCTGACCTATATCGGACGCATCTTCACGGGGCGCGAGTCGGGCGACCAGTTCAGCGGCCCGCTGGGCATCGCCAAGGCTTCGGGCGCCCTGACCAACGCCGCCGTGGCGGCCAATCCCGAGCCGTGGGCCATTGTCCGCAATCTGTTGCTGACGCTGACCAGCTTCGCGGCCATACTTTCGGTCGGAATCGGCTTTCTTAATCTGATGCCCATTCCCGTTCTGGATGGGGGGCACCTGCTGTTCTACGCTTATGAAGCCGTGGCGCGCCGTCCGATGGCCGCCCGTGTTCAGGAAGCGGGATATCGGGTCGGTCTTGCTTTGCTGGCGGGTTTGATGTTGTTCGCGACCTGGAACGATCTGCAGAAGCTCAATCTCTTCAAATTCCTCGGCGGGCTCGTCTCGTGAGCCGACGCCAGCCCCCGATGGTATCCCGCATGAATCAAAACGACAGTCGCCTCATGACCCAGACTCCTGGCCGCATTCTCGGGGTCAGCGCCCTGGCCCTGACCTTCGCCGCCGGACTGGCGCAACCGGCCCTGGCCCAGGCCGAGACGGCTCCTGCGCCGGCGGCCGCCGCCCAGACGCCGCAGGTGCAGATGGCGCAGCCGGAAGCCGAGCGCGCCTTGGTCAACCGCATCCTGGTGCGGGGCAATCAACGCATCGATCAGACGACGGTGCTGTCCTATCTGCCGATCCAGCCTGGCGACACCATCGACGCCGTGACCATCGACGTGGCGGTTCGCACCCTGTCGCGCACGGGCCTGTTCGCGGATGTGCAGATCGGCCTTCAGGCCAATGGCGACCTGATCGTCGAGATCGCCGAGAACCCGATCATCAACCAGGTGACCTTCGAGGGTAACAAGGCCCTGGCCGAGAAGAAGCTGCGCGATGAAGTGACCATCCGCCCGCGCGGCATCTACACCCGCGCGCGGGTTCAGGAAGACGTCGGCAAGATCGTCGAGCTGTATCGTCTGTCCGGCCGCATCTCGGCGACGGTGACGCCCAAGCTGGTCCAGCTGGAGCAGAACCGCGTCGACGTGGTGTTCGAGATCGATGAAGGGCCCGAAACCGGCATCGCCGCCGTCACCTTCCTGGGCAACACCGCGTTTTCAGACAGCGACCTGCGTCAGGTCATGGTCACCAAGCAGTCGGCCTGGTGGCGTCTGTTCAGCTCGAACGACAACTATGATCCGAACCGGATCGACTACGATCGCGAGCAGCTGCGGAAATTCTACACCAACCGCGGTTATTACGACTTCCGCATCCTGTCCTCCGTGGCCGAGCTGAAGCCGGACAACAGCGCCTTCGGCCTGACCGTCACGGTGGATGAGGGCGATCGCTACAACTTCGGCGAGATCAAGGTCGTCACCGAGAACGACCGCCTGAACGCCGACTTCCTGCAGATGCTGCTGCCGATCCGCTCGGGCGACCTCTATGAGAGCGACCGTATCCAGGCGGCGGTCGACACCCTGACCTTCGCCGCCGGTTCGGCCGGCTACGCCTTCGTCGAGATCAACCCGACCTATCGCGCGGATCCCGAGACCGACACCGTCAACGTCACCTTCAACGTTCGCGAAGGTCAGCGCGTCTACATCGACCGCATCAATGTGGTCGGCAACACCCGCACCCTGGACACGGTCATCCGCCGCGAGCTGATGGTGGGCGAGGGCGACGCCTTCAACCGCTCCCTGGTCGAGCGTTCGCGCAACAACCTGCGCGCCCTGGGTTTCTTCAAGGACGTCAAGATCGAGGAGACGCGCGGCAGCGCGCCGGACCGTTCGGTCGTCAACGTCACCGTGGAAGAGCAGCCCACCGGCGAACTGTCGGTCGGGGCGGGCTTCAGCTCGGTCGACTCTTTCGTGCTGAACCTGGGCATCACCGAGCGGAACTTCCGCGGTCGCGGCCAGAACGTCGTGGCGCGCGCCGAGTGGGGCTCGCTGCGTCAGCAGATCGACTTCCGCTTCACCGAGCCGAAGTTCCTGGGACGCGACGTGCGGGCGGGCTTCGACCTGTTCCACATGCGCTACGACCTGAGCAAATACTCGTCGTATGACTATCGCTCGACCGGGGGCGGGGTGCGCATCACCTATCCGCTGAACGGCTACGCCTCCTTCAGCACTCGCTACTTCCTGAAGAGCGACGAAGTCGTCATTCCGTTCGGCTATTGCGGCGGCGTGGGTGCCGGCTCGTCGGCGCTGTGCGACCAGGCGGGCTCCTACATCAACTCCTCGGCGGGCTACACCCTGCTGGTGAACCGCCTGAACGACCCGGTGCGGCCGACGCGCGGCTGGACCGCGTCGCTGCGTCAGGACTTCGCCGGCATCGGCGGCGACGTGAACTACATCAAGACCGAGGCCGACGCCTCCTGGTACTATGGCATCCGCCCCAACTGGGTGGTCAGCGTTCAGGGCCAGACCGGCTACGTCAGCGGCTGGAACGGCGACCCGATCCGCATCAACGACCGCTTCTTCAAGGGCGGCAACACCTTCCGCGGCTTCGAGACGGCGGGCATGGGCGCGCGCGACCTGACCACGACCGACGCCCTGGGCGGCAACTTCTACGCCATCGGCACGGTTGAACTGACGGTGCCGAACTATCTGCCCGACGAGTACGGCATCAAGACCTCGCTGTTCGCGGACTTCGGCACCATCGGCAAGCTGGACGATCGCTATCTGGTCGACCCGGCGACGGGGCTGCGTAACCCCAACATCGTCGATGATCTGGCCTTGCGCGCGGCGGCGGGCATCAGCATCCACTGGCGCTCGCCGATGGGGCCGATCCGTTTCGACCTGTCCAAGGTTCTGAATCGCGAAGACTACGACAAGACCGAGACCTTCCGCTTCTCGACTTCCACCCAATTCTAACCGCGGTCTGACCGCCGCCACCAAGGCCTAGATTATGAAACTCATCGCTATCGGCGCCTTCGCCCTCGCTTCGCTGACCGCTTCGGCCGCCCTGGCCCAATCGCAAGGCCCGGCCAACCCCGGCCCGGCCATCCCCGGCGTCTGCGTCTATTTCAACCAGCGCGTTCTGGCTCAATCGACCGCCGGTCAGGCCGTCCAGACCCGCATGGAGCAACTGGCGCAGGAAGTTCAGGGCGAACTCCAGCCCTACGCCACCGCCATCCAGACCGAGGCCCAAGCCCTGCAGCAGGGTCAGGCGACCATCCCGGCCGACCAGATGAACCAGCGCCGTCAGGCCCTGCAGACCCGCATCCAGGAGGCCCAGCAACTGGAAGGCACGCGCGACAACGAGCTGCGCTACACCCTGGCGGAACAGCGCCGCAAGATCTCGGAGGCCATCGAGCCCCTGCTGGTCGCCGTCTATCAGGAGAAGGGCTGCGGCATCATGATCGACCGCGAGAGCGTCTTCATCATGAACCCGGCCATGGACGTGACGGACACCGTCATCCAGCGCCTGAACGCCCAACTGCCGACCCTGAGCTTCAACCGCATGCCGGTTCCGGCCCAGCCGCAATCCTAAGGCGGGCCATGCCCGATCCGAGGTTCTTCCAGACCCTGTCGTCCCTGACGGTCGCCGCCCTCGCCGAGCACATCGGCGGGGGGGCGGTCCGGGGCGGCGAGGTCGTCATCTCGGCCGTCGCGCCCCTGTCCAGTGCGGA
>DGIZ01000253.1 GCA_002386585.1 Brevundimonas sp. UBA4609
CCCCTGCCGATTTCCGCCTGCGCCTGCCCGAGGTCGAGGCCCCGCGCCGCGCTGAGTCTGCGCCCGCCCTTGAGGCCGCGCCCCGCACCGTCGAGCGCGTGGTGGAGAAGGTGATCGAGCGCGACCGCACCCGCCGCCGCCTGCCCGACCGCCGCAAGGGCTATATCCAGAAGGCCTCGGTCGGCGGCCACAAGGTCTATATCCACACCGGCGAATACGAAGACGGCGAACTGGGCGAGATCTTCATCGACATGCACAAGGAAGGCGCCGCCTTCCGCTCGATGATGAACAACTTCGCCATCGCCATCTCCATCGGCCTGCAGTACGGCGTGCCGCTGGACGAGTTCGTCGACGCCTTCGTCTTCACCCGGTTCGAGCCCTCAGGGCGGGTCACGGGTAATGATTCCATCCGCTCGGCGACCTCCATCCTCGACTATGTGTTCCGCGAGCTGGGCGTCTCCTATCTGGACCGACGCGAGCTGGCCCAGGTCACGCCCGAGGCCGCCAATCTGGACGGCATGGACGGGGCTCCCGCCGACGCGCCCCAGCCCGTGCCCGCCGCCCGTTTCATCTCCAAGGGCTTCGCGCGGGGCGCAGCGCCCGACAATCTGATCGTCGCCCCCTTCGGCCGGAAGGAGCCGTCGCCGCGCACCACGCCCCAAGTCCAGGCGCAGGCCGGCCCCTGCCCCGAGTGCGGCGACCTGATGCTGACGGACCGGAACGGAACGCCCGTCTGCGGCGCCTGCGGCGCGGCGCCCAAGGTTCAGGGTTGATATGGGTTCGGGGCTGAATCGGGACAGCCTGTCCCGAAACGGCGGCCCGTTTCTTGCTGCGACAGGCGCAAAGCCTGGAGCCATTCGCATGATCCGTCCCGCAATCGCCCTTCTCGCCGCCGTCGGCCTGACGCTGACGGCCCTGCCCGCCTCGGCGCAGAACGCCTCGCAGATCAGTCAGGTGCGTCGCGGCGCCTCCTGCCCCGGCTGCAACCTGTTCCAGGGCGACTTCTCGGGTCTGGAGCGCGGCGGGCTGAACCTGTCGGGCGCCCGCATCCGCCAGGCGGACATCAGCCTGTCGGTGATGAACCGCACCAATTTCCGCCGCGCCGACCTGCGCGACGTCGAGGCCTACGGCGCCGTCCTGTCCAGCTCCAACTTCAGCGGAGCGGACATGACCAACGCCAGCTTCGTCGGGACCTATCTGGAAGGCGCCGCCTTCGCGGGAGCCAAGCTGAACGGGACGAACCTGTCGGGCGCGCAACTGTCGCGCGCCACCGGACTGACCCAATCCCAGCTCAACCAGGCCTGCGGCGACGAGAACACGGTTCTGCCTTCAGGCCTGCGCATTCCCGCCTGTTGAGCGTCGCCTTCGTTACCGCGATTTAAGTAGGGTTTTTACGGACTAAGGCGCATTCAAAGGGGGTGATGAAACGTTCGATTTCACCCCTGCGCCGTCTGGCCCTCGCCGCCTCAGCCCTTGCGGGACTGACGACGGCCGCCCCTGCTCTGGCCGGCGTGGCGGACATGACCTGGACCCAGGACCGCGACGTCGCGCGCATGGTGTCGCTGGGCGGCAGCTGCACCCGCTGCGAACTGTCCGGCCGTGATCTGTCCGGCGCGACCCTGACCGGCGCCAACTTCACCTACGCCACCCTGGTCGGCGCCAATCTGCGCGGCGCCGAACTGGTCGGCTCGAACTTCACCGGGGCGGACTTCAGCCGCGCCGACATGCGCGGCATCGAGATGGTCGGCTCGATGTTCACCAACGCCAAGATGACCGGCGCCCAGCTGATGGGCGCCGAGGCGACCGGCGCCGTCCTGATCCGCGTCGACCTGAGCGGCGCCAATCTGGGCGGAGCCGAGCTTCAGGGCGTGAACATGAACAGCGCCATCCTGACCCGCGCGCGGCTGAACGACGCCGAGATCTTCGGCGCCACCCTGGCCAACGTCGACGCCCGCGGCGCCGACTTCACCAGCGCCGACATCAAGGCGTCCAATCTCTCCGGCGGGAATTTCGACGGGGCCACGTTCCGCGACGCCGATCTGGACGGCGCGCGCCTGTCCGGCGGCAGCTTCAACCGGGCGGATTTTCGCGACGCCTCCATGCGCCGCACCGACATTCGCGGTCTGGATCTGTCGCGGGCGCGCGGCCTGACCGCCGATCAGGTCGAGGAGGCCTGCGGCGACGCCGCAACCCGCCTGCCCGGCGGCCTGACGGCCCGCAACTGTCGCAGCGGCGTCCGCGTCATCCGCACGCCCCCAGCGCCGCCTGCGCCCCCGGTTCCGCCGCGCCCGCGCAACTGAAGCTCAGAAACAAGAAAGGGAGGGGTCGTCCCCTCCCTTTCTCAATTCAGCGCTGTGGCCGTGATCAGACCTTGATCGGCAGTTGGGTGCGGATCGACAGCTCCTTCAGCTGACGCTCCTCGACCTCGGCCGGGGCGCTCATCAGCAGGTCCTGGCCCTGCTGGTTCAGCGGGAAGGCGATGACCTCGCGGATGGCCTGTTCGCCCGCCAGCAGCATGACGATGCGGTCGATGCCCGGCGCCAGACCGCCGTGCGGCGGCGCGCCGTAACGGAAGGCGTTCAGCATGCCGCCGAACTGCTCTTCGACCACCGAGGCGTCGTAGCCGGCGATCTCGAAAGCCTTCAGCATGATCTCGGCCTTGTGGTTGCGGATCGCCCCCGAGCACAGCTCATAGCCGTTGCAGACGATGTCGTACTGATAGGCGCGGATGGTCAGCGGGTCCTGCGTTTCCAGCGCCTCCATGCCGCCCTGCGGCATCGAGAACGGGTTGTGGCTGAAGTCGACCTTCTTCTCTTCTTCCGACCATTCGAACATGGGGAAGTCGACGATCCAGCAGAACTTGAACTGGTCCTCATCGACCAGCTTCAGCTCCGTGCCGACGCGGGTGCGGGCCAGACCGGCGAACTTGGCGAAGACGCCCGGCTGACCGGCGACGAAGAAGGCCGCGTCACCCTTGCCCAGACCCAGCGAAGACATCAGGGCCTCGGTCGGCTCCTGACCCAGGTTCTTGGCGATCGGGCCGCCCCACGACTGCTGATCGTCCGACCAGAAGATATAGCCCAGGCCCGGCTGGCCCTCGCCCTGCGCCCAGGAGTTCATGCGGTCGCAGAAGGCGCGCGAGCCGCCCGTCGGCGCCGGGATGGCCCAGACGGCGTTCTTCTCGTCGGCGCCCAGAATCTTGGCGAACAGGCCGAACCCGCCCTCGCGGAAGTGGTCCGACACATCCTGCATCTTGATCGGATTGCGCAGGTCCGGCTTGTCCGAGCCGTACCACTTCATCGACTGCTCGAACGTCAGACGCTCGAAGCCCTTGTGCTCCATCGTCTGGCCGAAGTCGTTGGTGAAGGTATGCACGCCGTCGATCGGCGACACCGGCTTGCCCTCGCCGAACTCGGTGAACAGGCCGTGCATCAGCGGCTCGATCGCCTGGAAGACGTCTTCCTGCGTGACGAAGCTCATTTCCACGTCGAGCTGGTAGAACTCCAGTGAACGGTCGGCGCGCAGGTCTTCGTCGCGGAAGCAGGGCGCGATCTGGAAATAGCGGTCGAAGCCCGAGACCATCAGCAACTGCTTGAACTGCTGCGGGGCCTGCGGCAGCGCGTAGAACTTGCCCGGATGCATCCGGCTCGGCACCAGGAAGTCGCGCGCGCCTTCCGGCGACGAGGCCGTCAGGATCGGCGTCTGATACTCAAGGAAGCCCTGGGCGACCATGCGAGTGCGGATCGACTGGATCACGCGCGAACGCAGGACGATATTGCGGTGCAGACGCTCGCGACGCAGGTCGAGGAAGCGGTTGCTCAGGCGAATCTCTTCCGGATACTCCTGCTCGCCGAAGACGGGCATCGGCAGTTCGGCGGCTTCCGACAGGACTTCCACCGACAGGACGCGCACCTCGACCTCGCCGGTCGGCAGGTTGGCGTTGACGGTCGAGCCTTCGCGCAGGACCACCTCGCCGTCGACCTTGATCACGCTCTCGGCGCGCAGACGCTCGACCACGTCGAAGCCCGGCGTCTCGGGGTGCAGGACCAGCTGGGTCAGGCCGTAGTGGTCGCGCAGGTCGACGAACAGCAGGCCGCCGTGGTCGCGCTTGCGGTGAATCCAGCCCGACAGACGAACATTCGCGCCGGCATCCGTCGAACGGAGGGCGCCGCAGGTGTGGGTGCGATAGGCGTGCATATCGGATTTTCGTCTGAAAACGGCTGTCGAACAGCGTGAATTAGGAGCGGGGAAAGGCCCATCATCGCCCCCGAAAGTCAAGGCTGACGCCTGATCGCGCGGATGAAACGCCCGCGATACGCCATCCACAGCGGCGCGCAGGTTGTCCCCGTGATCCCGCCCTATCAACAGAGACGCCCGCGTCCCCGCCCGGCTAGGGTCCGGTCATCATGAACGCCTCGGCCGCCGAAATCCGTCAACTGCGCCTGCCGCTGCAGCAGGAGACGCCGCAGCGCGCCTCGGACCTGGCGATCTCGGAAGCCAACGCTGCGGGCGTGGCCGCCCTGGCCGCCTGGCCCGAGACGCC
>DGIZ01000059.1:0-229 GCA_002386585.1 Brevundimonas sp. UBA4609
CGGCGCCGAGGCCCAGGTCCGCTTCACCCCGCGCCTGGCGCTGGACCGGCGCATCCTGCTGGTCGCCCGGCGGCTCGATAAGGGGCCGCGCCTGATCGTCCAGGCGCTGGACGCCACCCTGCAGCACGCGCGCGAGGCCGAGCTGGACGCCGCCCGCGCCGAGGCAGAGGCCCAGAACCTCGGCAAGACCCGCTTCCTGGCCCACATGAGCCATGAGCTGCGCACGCCG
>DGIZ01000059.1:422-2623 GCA_002386585.1 Brevundimonas sp. UBA4609
AGCCATGAGCTGCGCACGCCGCTGAACGCCGTGGTCGGCTTCTCCGACGCCATGCGGCAGGAGCTGTTCGGCCCCGTCCCGCCGCGCTACGCCGACTACGCCGCCTCCATCCATGAAGCGGGCGGGCACCTGCTGGACCTGATCAACGACGTGCTGGACGTCAGCCGTATCGAGGCCGACCGCTATGAGCTGTCGCTGGAGCGTTTCGACGCGCGCGAACCGGTGCTGGCGGCGCTGGCCCTGGTCCGCATTCAGGCCGACGACAAGGGCGTCGAACTGGCCGCCGTCCTGCCGCCCGAGGCGCTGAGCGTCCGCGCCGACCGCCGCGCGCTGAAGCAGATGGCGCTGAACCTGCTGGCCAATGCGGTGAAGTTCACCCCGCCGGGCGGGACGGTCACCGTGTCGGTGCAGGCGGCGGATGATGCGCTGGAAGTGACGGTGGCCGACACCGGCGTCGGCATTTCAGCCGAAGATCTGGCGCGTCTGGGCCGTCCCTATGAGCAGGCAGGCGACGCCGAACAGCGGGCGCAGGGGTCAGGTCTGGGGCTGGCGCTGGTGCGCGCCCTGGCCGGGCTGCACGGGGGAACGCTGGCGCTGGACAGCGCTCTGGGCGTCGGCACGGCGGCGACGGTGCGTCTGCCGCTCGAGACGCCGGACGCCTGAACCTCAGACGCGCGAGGCGGCCAGCTTCAGACCGAAGCCGATGAAGACGACGCCCACCACCCGGTCCATCGTCCGCACCACGGTCGGGCGACGCAGGAACCGGCCCAGCGGGGCCGTCGCCAGGATCAGCCCGGCGAACCAGACGATGGTCAGCGCCACATGGACCCCGACCAGGAAGAAAGTGAAGGCCGCCACATTGGCGCCCTGCGGCACGAACTGGGGCAGGAAGGTCACGTAGAAGACGCCGATCTTGGGGTTCAGCAGATTGGTCAGCAGGCCCCGCCGAAAGGCGACGGGACCACTGGGGGGTAATGCGGCGCCCGCTTCGCCCAGGCTCCTACGCGGCTTGAACAGCATCTGCGCGCCGAGCCAGACCAGATAGGCGGCGCCCGCCCACTTCACCACCGTATAGGCCAGCTCCGACACCCGCAGCAGCGCCCCGAACCCCAGCGACACCGCCGCGCCCCAGATCAGACAGCCCAGCAGGATGCCCGCCCCGGCGAAGACGGCCGAACGCCCGCCCTCGGCCGCCGCCGAGCGCAGCACCATGGCCGTGTCCACCCCCGGCGTGATCGTCAGAATAGTGATGGCGAGCAGGAAGGCGGCGAACAGGGCGGGATCGAACATGGGCGCACTAGATCATGCGCTGAGCGAAGGTGACAACGTCCGATCTCAACCTGGCCGCCTCATCCCTCCATGCGGTCGCGGTAGCCGCGCGCGTCCAGCGCCCTCAACGCCGCCGTGAGAACCGCCTCAAGCTCCAGTCCCAGATCCTGATCCAGCGACCGCGCCGCCCGCTTGGTCGCGCGCCATTGATCGGTCAGGGCCGGCAAAGCCGCGCGCGCCTGATCCGACAGCATGACCGCGCGCTGCCGTCCGTCCGCCGCACGGCCGGAAACCAGCCATCCCTCGCGGGTCATCTGCGCCGCCGTCTGACTGAGCGCCGAATGGGTCAGGCCCGCGGCCTCGGCCAGGGCCTTGATGCTGAGCGCCATCGGTTCTTCCGCCCCCCGCTCGGCCTCCATCAGGGCGCGCATGATCACCGTATAGCGCGGCCTGAACGCCAGCCCGCGCGCGACGTAGGCGGCCTCCACCTCGCCGTCGAGACGGTCGGCCAGACGCCGCAGCAGGGCTCCAAGACTTGACGGGCGTTCGGACATGGCCTCATGAATATATAAGGGCTGTTATAAATCAACCCATGCGAGGCCCCATGCTCTCCGCGCTTGTCCATCCCTTCCTGGCCGTCGCCCTGACGACCTGTCCCCTCCAGGTCGAGGTTCTGAACGCCGCCGCCGACCGCATAGGGGCCGGCTACATCACCCAGGCAGAGGGGCAGGCCGTGGCGCGCCGCGTCCGCGACTGGGCGGCGGAGGGACGCTATGCCGAACAATGCGACGACCCGGCCGCCTTCGCCGAGGCGGCGACGCGCGACCTGCGCACGCTGGACGGGCACTTCCGCCTGACGCCCCCGCCGTCTTCAGGACCGTCAACCGGTCCCGCCCCCGCCTCCCTGCAGGCCTGGCGCGACGAGGCCCGCG
>DGIZ01000055.1 GCA_002386585.1 Brevundimonas sp. UBA4609
GCTCTTCCGATCTAGCCGGCGTGGGCGGCGGCAGCGGCGGCGGCTCGGGCTCGGGAATAGGCGGGGGGTCGGGCCAGGGCTGCGACATGGTCAAGCGCATCCAGGACGCTCTGCGCAACGACGCCCGCATCAACGCCGCCATCGGTCAGGCCTATCGCACCTCCGGCGCCTCGGGCCGCGCCATCCTGATGTGGAACGGCGACTGGCTGCAAAGCCCCGGCGAGGAGGGCAAGGGTCTGGCCGGCGTGCGTCAGGCCATCGCCGTGACGGTCGGCTTCTCGTCCCGCGCCTGCAAGGCCGAGACGGTCAACGGCTATGTGCTGCTGACGCTCAGCGACCAGCCGGGCGCGCCGCGCGTGGCTCTGGGCGGCGGTCGCTGGCGCTGGTCCGACCTGCTGTCGCTCTAGCCGAGAGCGCCCAGGCCCAGCGGGCTGTAGAGCCAGGTCATCCACGCCCCGACGGCCAGGAAGACGCCGAAGGGCAGGCGATCGGCGGAGGTCACGGGACGGCGCAGCACAAGCTTGGCCGCCACGACGGCGAGACCGGCCGCCGAGGCCCATAGCAGCACGCTGGGCAGGCCCGCCCATCCGACCCAGGCGCCGATGGCGCCCAGCAGGAACGGATCTCCGCCGCCCAGGCCGTCCCGACCGCGCACGCGCCTGTAAAGGAAGGCCAGAAGCCACAGCCCGCCGAAGCCGACGGCCGCACCGATCAAGGGCGGCGTCAGCGGCCCGACCAGCGACCATTGCAGCCCGCTCTGGACGTTCGCCGGGTCCAGCGCCACGGCGGCGAACAGGCCGCTGAGAAACAGCGGCAGCGTCAGGGCGTCGGGCAGCCAGAAGTGCTCGGCGTCGATCACGGCGATCAACAGAAGCTGCCAGCCCAGGACGGCCGTCGCCAGGGCGTGCGCCGGGTCCGGAAAGCACAGGGCTGCCCATGCGCCGACGGCGCCGGCCGCCAGTTCGATCAAGGGATAGCGCACAGGGATGACGGCGCCGCAGTCGCTGCATTTGCCGCGTGACAGCGCCCAACTGACGACGGGAACCATCCGCCAGGGCTTCAGCGGGCGACCGCATCCCCCGCACCGCGACCGCCCGAGCATGACGCCTTCGCCGCGCGGCAGGCGCAGGCTGACAAGACCCAGAAAACTGCCCACGATCAGGCCCAGACCGCCCATCAGAAGCGCCAGCATCATGCGTTCGACATCCCCCGCCTTGAATGAACGTCCTATTGCGCCGCCGGGGCGAGGCGGCGCAATCAAAATGCCTGAGTTCACGTTAAGTGTCGGCCCCGCTCCAGTTGTGTCGCGCGGCGGCGACACTCCCTTCGGAACGACGATCCAGGCAAACGAGGGCTGGACGCTAGGCCCGTCCCATGGATAGTCACATCCCTGTGAAAAGTCCTGCGCTCATCGACAGCCTGACCCCGCGCGAACGTGAGATTCTGCGTCTGGCCGCCCTGCGCCTGGGCGACAAGGAGATCGCGCAGCAATTGAGCCTCTCGCCCCGAACGGTCCAGAACCACCTGCATCGGGCCTATGAAAAGCTGGGCGTTTCCAATCGTATACAAGCGTCTCGGCTGCTGAGTGATCATTACTCAGGGGAATCAATCACAATGTCGCCGCCTGCGCCGATCACGGCAGATAGGGGCGTCACCGAGGCGGCGATCAAGCCTCTCGAGGATGGGAAGGCGCCGGGGGGCGTGCTCTATCGGCGCTATGCCGCGCTGAACGAGTGGCGTCGCCCCCGCAAGCTGGGCGGCTCCGTACTGTGGTTGATCCTGCTCTGGGCGCTGGCCTGGATCGTGATCGCCCTCGTCGGCGCCGGCCTGATCAATCCCGTTCTGGAGTCGATCGACCGTCTGCGATGACGTCTTTGACGGCGGAGCGACGCATGATTCATCAAGGTTAGAACTGATCGTATGCGCAGCGGGATCGTTACGTCGCGAAACGCACGACGCGAGAGCGTCTGATGCATCCTGTCCAGATCATTTTGCTGGCGGCCAACGCCATCGCCTTTCCGCTTCTGTTGTGGCGCGGACGAGGGGCGGATCGGTTGGCGACGCTGGCCATGATCGCGGCTCCGATTTTGTCCCACTTCGCCTACGACCTGAACTGGAACGGCGTCTACGCGGGCATCTTCATGGTCGATGTCCTCTTCTTCATCAGCCTCTGGCTGTTGGCCGAGCGCGGCGGGCGCTGGTGGATCGTGGCGATCGCCGGCTTTCAGCTGATCGGGACGCTGGGACATCTCGCGCCCTTCCTCGCGCATCAGCGCCTGGCCTGGGCTTACTTCACGCTGATGTGGGCGGTGTGGGCGCTCATCAGCGTGACGGCATTCTTTGGCGTCTGGGAGGTCGAGGCCGACCGGCGCTACGCCCTGGGGGGGCGTCATGGCTCGAAAATGGTCGATGGAGGCGGCGCGGGCGCTGCTGCGGCAATGGAATAAGCGCGCCGTCGAGGCGTCGGTGCAGAGCGGCGGCCTGACCGCCGACCTGAACGCGGTCGAGGCCTGGCTGCTGGATCAGCGGCCCGAGACTCTGGAGGAGGCCGAGCGGTTGCTGGACCTCATCGTCTCGCACGAGGCCGGCGGGGGCCGGGGCCTGGAACAGCTCTGCCGGGTCGGCGGCGCGGTCCGAAACGACGTGGACCCGCACCGCAGCCGGGTGGAGCACAGCTTCGCGCCGCGCGCCTCGGGCCCTCTGGCGGGACGGGCGTGAAAGTCATCGTCTGATGATCCGTGAGCGGGGTTTCTCCGCCCCGGCTTGACTGTTACATCCGCTGACAGTCCGCGACGAAGCCTTGCGCCGTCGCTCCGCAAAGCGGTTTTTCCTCCCATGATTTCTGCTGTTCGCGCCGCGTCTCTCGCGTCCGCCTCCCTGTCCGTGCTCGCTTTCGCCGCGCCTGTTCTGGCGGATGCGCCCGCTGACGTCGGACCGACCCAGGTGTCCGAGATCGTGGTGACGGCCGAGCGGCGCGAGGCGCCTCTGGCGGCGACGCCGCTGTCGCTGACGGTGGCCGCCCAGCCCCTGCTGGACGACGTCGGCGTGCGCGACATCAAGGATCTGCAGATTCTGGCGCCGGGCCTGATCGTCGCCTCGACCTCGAACCAGACCTTCACCACCGCCCGCATCCGCGGCGTCGGCACGGTGGGCGACAATCCGGGCGTGGAGAGCTCGGTCGGCGTCATGATCGACGGCGTCTATCGCCCGCGCAACGGCGCGGCCCTGGGCGATCTGGGCGAGGTCGAGCGCATTGAAGTGCTCAAAGGCCCGCAGGCGACCCTGTTCGGCAAGAACACCTCGGCGGGCGTCATCAACGTCGTCACCGCCGCGCCTTCGTTCGACGCGCGCATGGCGGGCGAGGCGACGTTCGGCGACTATGGGACGCATGGCGGTTCCGTCTCCCTGACCGGCCCCATCGTGGACGAGGTTCTGGCCGGGCGGCTGTATGTCGCCGCGCGCCGTCGCGACGGCCTCTATGACGTGAAGAGCGGGGAGGGGCCGCGCACCTCGACCGACGATCAGACCGAGAATTACGACACCGTGCGCGGTCAGTTGCTGTGGCGCGCCACGCCGAACCTGACCGCCCGCCTGACCGCCGACTGGACCGAGCGGGACGAACGCTGCTGCGTCGGCGTGCAGATCGTCACCGGCGATACGGCGCCCCTGCTGGCGACCTTTGCGCCCGACGGCGGCGTGGCGGCGTCGCCGAAGCCGTGGGATCGCACAGCCTGGTCGAACCGCGACACCAACACCCGCATCCGCGACAAGGGCTTGGCCCTGCATCTGAACGCCGACTTGGGCTGGGCGAGGCTGGACAGCACCTCGGCGGTGCGCGACTGGCGCGGGGTCATCAGTCAGGACTGGGACTTCACCTCGGCCGATCTGGCCTATCGCCCGGACGACGGCAGCTGGTCGAACCGCTTCCGCACCCTGACGCAGGAGTTCCGCCTGTCGGGCCAGAACGGAAAGCTGGACTGGTCGGCCGGCGCCTTCTTCGCCGATGAGAAGCTGACCCGTCGCGACAGCCTGTTCTACGGCGCCGACTACGAAGGCTATGTCAGCCGGCTGCTGTCGCGCTCGGCGTCGAACCCGCTGGGCGATCCGGCCTTCGTGTCGAGCATCACCGGGCTTCCCGTCGGCCAGAGCTTCGTCGAGGGCGAGGGCCAGTTGGACCGCTACTGGCAGACGGCCCGCAGCGCCGCCCTGTTCGGCCAGGTCTCCTACGCCGTGACCGATCGCCTGACCCTGACCGGGGGCCTGCGCCGCACCCATGAGACCAAGGAGATGACGGCCGCCTACCAAAACACCGACGGCGGGCGGGCCTGCGCGGCGGCGCTCGCCAACGGCGTCAGCAACGTCATGCTGTGCCTGCCGTGGTCGAATCCGGCCTTCAACGGCCTGAGCCAGTCCGAGACGGTCAAGGACGAGGCCTGGACCGGCATGGCCCGCGCCGAGTTCAAGGCGACCGAGGGCGTGCGCCTCTACGCTTCCTGGTCGCGAGGGCGCAAGAACGGCGGCTTCAACCTGGACCGCGGGCAGACCAATCTGGTCCCTGACGCCTCGCGCGCCTTCCCGGCCGAGAGCGCCGACGCCTTCGAGGCGGGGATCAAGAGCGTGATGCTGGACCGGCGCCTGCTGGTCTCGGCCGCCGCCTTCCGCCAGACCTATGACGATTTCCAGCTGAACACCTTCCTGGGCACGACCTTCCTGGTCCGCTCCATCCCCGAGGTGCGGGCCAAGGGCGTCGAGGCGGACTTCATGTTCCTGCCGTTCGAGGGCCTGTCGCTGCAGGGCGGCCTGACCTACGCCCAGACCGAATACGGCGACGACGCCGTGCCGGGCCTGCCGCTGCTGGCGGGCAAGCGGATGAATTTCGCGCCGTTGTGGAGCGGATCTCTGGCCGGAACCTATGAGCGGCCGGTGGCGGCGGGGCTGACGGGTCGGGTCACCCTGGCGGCCAAATATTCGTCGGAATACAATACAGGCTCGGACCTGGACCCGGCCAAGAGCCAGCCGGGCTTCTGGCTGGTCGACGGCCGCGTCGCCCTGGCCCGCGATGACGCCTGGAGCGTTGAGCTGTGGGGCCGCAATCTGTTCGATCAGGACTACCGCCAGGTGGCCTTCGGCGCGCCGTTCCAGACGGGCACGCTGGGCGCCTTCCTGGGCGCGCCGCGCACGGTGGGCGTGACCCTGCGCGTCATGCGCTGATGACCGGCGGGGGGCAGGCGAGGGCCGCCTGCTCCCCCTCCACTGATGCAAAATGGCCTCCACCCGACGGCATATTGCGCCTGCGAAAGCCTTCACGGGATGCAAGCCTTGACTTGAAATCCGCCTGTCCCAGATAGGCGGGATCAGAGGACGACCTCTCCCATCTTGGGCATGACGCCGGGACGACCCGGCACGCCATGCAAGGGAGCACGTCATGGCCTGGATTTTCCTTCTTTTCGCCGGTCTGTTCGAGATCGTCTGGGCCTTTCTGATGAAGGCGTCCGAGGGCTTCACCAAGCCGTGGCCGACCATCGGCACCATCGGCTTCATGATCGTCAGCTTCGGCCTGCTGTCGATCGCGATGAAGACCCTGCCGCTGGGCACCGCCTATGTGATCTGGACCGGCATCGGCGCCGTCGGGGCCTTCCTGGTCGGCATCGCTGTGCTGGGCGAGCCGGTCACGCCGATGCGCGTCATCGGCGCTGTCCTGATCGTCAGCGGCCTGGTTGTGCTGAAGCTCGCTTCCAGCCAATAAACGCGGCGACAGCCTCGGAGCCTCGCCATGGAACTGATCATCGGGCCGCGTCTCTTCTCCACCTGGTCCCTGCGGGCCTGGCTGGTGCTGAGGCGCGCAGGCGCCGCCTTCGCGACGCGCGAGGTCTGGTATCGCTCCGAGGCTGAAAAGGCCGAACTGCGGCGCCTGTCGCCCTCGGGCTTCGTACCGCTGCTGAAGGTCGAGGGCGAGACGATCTGGGACACCCTGGCGATCGGGGAATGGGCGGCGGAGCGCTATCCCGCGGCGAAGCTCTGGCCGGTCGATCCCACGGCGCGCGCCCTGGCTCGCGCGGCCACGGCCGAGATGCATTCCGGCTTTGCCGCCCTGCGCGACCTGTGCGGCATGAGTCCAGGCCATCCGATCGCGGGCGAAGCGCGCAGCACGGCGCCGGCCGATCCGGGGCTGGACCGAGAGCTGGCGCGGCTGGTCGAACTGTGGACGCAGATGCGCGGCCGCTTCGGCGCAGGCGGGCCGTGGCTGTTCGGCGACTGGTCGATCGCCGACGCCTTCTTCACCCCCGTGGCGGCGCGGGTGCGCCACTATCAGATCGACCTGTCGGCCCATGGCGACGACGGGACGGCCGCCGACTATGTCGCCGCGTTGCTGGCCCAGCCGCACTTCCGCGAGTGGGAGGCGGCGGCCCTGTCATCTAACGTTGATTAACCGATCCTGAGAACGCGGGTTTAAGAGAGCGGACTTACAGTCCAGCTTGTTCTCGGAGGGGCGGAGCCATGCGTACGATCAGCAGAAACACCGATTGGGCGCGCACGGCGCGCGCCTATGGCCTGGCGGCTATCGTCCTGGCTCTGGCCTGGGCCTCGCTGGCGTCCCTGATGATCTGAGGCCCGCGCCTCAGCGCGAGCCGCCGCCCAGCACGGCCTCGGCCACCTGAAGGGGCGCGGGGGCGGGCGGGACATAGTCCAGGCGGATCGGCACGGCGCGCGCGCCCGAGGCCACGGCGTCCAGCGTCTTCACCGGCCCGCCCATCATGCGCTGATAGATCCAGTAGGCCGCGACGACCTTCTCGACGTATTCGCGCGCCTGGGGCACGTCGATCGTCTCGATCAGCAGCAGGGGGTCGGCGTCGGCGCCCAGTTTGCGGATCGCCGCCAGCATCGGTCCCGGCCCGGCGTTGTAGGAGGCCACCGCCTTCAGCAGGTCGCCCTGGAAGGACTCGATCTGGAACAGGCGGTTCACATAGTCCTGGCCCAGCTTCATGTTCACCGCCGGGTCCAACAGGCGCTGGGGCGTGCGGACATAGCCCTGGTCGCCGGTCATGTGCGCGGCCGTGGTCGGCATCACCTGCATCAGTCCATAGGCGCCGGCGCCGGAACGGGCGTTGGCGTTGAAGTCCGTCTCCTTGCGCGCGATGGCGTAGACGAGCGCCTTCTCGATGGTGAAGCCGCCCATCGGCTGAAGGTCCGGCATCGGATAGCGCAGGGCGTCGATGCGGCCGGCCTCGGACTGGGCGGCGCGGCCCGGCGCGACCAGGCGATAGAG
>DGIZ01000078.1 GCA_002386585.1 Brevundimonas sp. UBA4609
CCGGCTCGGCGCCGAACGCATAGCGCAGGCCCAGCGTCACGGTGTGCGACTGGTCATAGTCGCCCGACAGGGTCCCGAAGGCCGGAGCGGCCGACTGGGTGGTGTCGAACTCCATGTCGCCCGTCAGGTAACGGTACGTCAGGTCGATGTTGGCGCGGTCGCCCACAGCCCAGGCCAGACCGGCGATCGCCTGAGCGGCGAAATCATAAGAGCGGTCATCCGCTTCAAAGGCGACGCCACGGTTCTGGCGCAGGTAGCCGTTGGTGTCGGTGTTGACGCGGTTCACGCCGACTCCCAGACCGACGAACGGACGGATGGTCCAGTCCGGCGAGCCGAAGTCGTATAGGACGTTGGCCATCAGCGTCGTCGACGTGATGTCGCCTTCCGGCGAGTGGCACGGGCCGGTGGCCGGGGTCGAGTTGCACAGGCCGTTCGGGCCAGAGACGGCGCGCACGCGACCGATGTCGCCCGAGCGGTAGCCGCCTTCGAGTTCAACGCGCCAGTTCGGGTTGAAACGGTAGCCCAGGCGAGCGAACGCCGCCCAGCCGTCGTTGACTTCCCAGTTCCAGTGGTGGCCGGTCGCCGACGCTTCGGTGTTGATGTCGTCGATGATGTGGTAGCCGGCGTCGATCGCGCCGTACCAGCCATCGGGCTCCGCCGATGCAGCGCCGGCGGACAGGGCCAGGGCGGCCGCTGCGCTCGACGCCAGGATCAAACTCTTGACACGCATAGTGATGCGGCCCTCCGAGATCTGTTTCAAATGGACGACGCGGAGCATCGCCTGTCGCCTGCATAACAGCGCTGCCTTATCCGGTCGAGCAGGAAACTAAGCTATTGCGCCCGGTTGCAACACCACCGTGGCCTTGAAGCTACACAAAGTAAGATTTTGTTAAGAGCTCACCGAAGCATAGCGCTCGTCTCGACTTCGGAATTAAGAATTCCCGAGCCTGCCAAATGCTCAAAAGCGCCTAGCAGATTATATAAGGCAAGAGCATTTGCAGCTTCATCGATAAACTCGCCGCCTTCTAGTCGGTTGTCGCGCCACAGGCCTTCAGGCGTCAGATAAAGCCAGACGGCTCGCAGAGCCGCCGCTGCTTCATCCGCGAAGAACTTGCGCGATCGCGGCTCGCCCGCTTCCGCCAGCGCCGTGGCGGCCTTCAGCCTCGCGATCTGCGCCTCGAAACGGGCGCGCGGGGGCCGGCCCGGACCGCCCTCGACGGCTCCGTCCAGAATAACGAGACCCAGGGCGTCCTTTTCGGAGACGCCTCTGGAGTAGAGGCCGCGAATCAGAGCCCACTTGGCCGTATCGTCGCCCGAATGGGCGAGAAGGCCCGCCGCTTCCAGCATCATGCCGGGCGACGACGCCCCGGCGCCCCTCCCGCCGTCGAACGCGGCCTCGACCGAGGCCGCCAGAAGCCGTACCGCTTCAGGCCATGCCGGGTCCGTCGTCGCTTCCGACCAGTCGAGACAGGCCTTCAACATGTCCAGCCGCCCCCTGACGCGGTCGGACAGGGTCGCGTCTCGGATCAGATCATCCCGCAGAGCCGCCGCCCGCTCCTGCATGATCGAAGGCTCCAGCCCCGCCTTCGCCGCAACCGCCCAGGCCGACAGCGCCGCCGCCCCGCCCTCCAGGCGATCCAGCGATCCCGTGACGAGCGCGCGCCACGGCCCTTCCCAGCCCAGTCGCCCAGCCAAGGCGAAGGCCGCCGCCTGGCGAGCCTGCACCTGCGGGTTCATCGGCGCCGGGATCCGCCGCCCCTCGAGGCTGATCAGTTCACAGAAGTCTCCGTCCTCGGTGCGCCCCACCGTCGCCCAGAGCGGCAGCGCCCGAAGGCGAAGCCAATCACGCAGGCGCGAAAAACCCTCGTGCAGGTCCTCTTCCGGAGGTTGATGAAAATCCATGTGCTGCGGCGAGGAGAGCCGGACGCGCTCCACGATCTTCTTCACCTCCTGGGTCCGGCCCAGATCGCAGACGAGCACCGCGTCCCGCTCCGCGACGATGGCTAGGTTTCTGACCCCCAGCGCCGCGACGATCATGCCGTCAGGCGCGCGCGCCATACAGCCTTCGGCGTCCTCGAAGATATGGCCGCCGATCTCCCCCTCGCCGCTGGCCGCGATCGCGTCCCATGCCCCCAGATCGGACCATTTGAAATCGACCGCCAGCACCGAGGCCAGATCCGTCCGTTCCATGACCGCATAGTCGATGGAGATTCGCGGCGCCTCCCGGAAGGCCGCGCCCAACAGGATGTCCGCGCCCTCGAGCACCGGCTGCAGCGCCGTCCGGGCCGCCGCTTCGACCCCCGGGGCGAACCGTTTCAACTCCGCCGCAAGCACGTCGGCGCGGGCGATGAAATTGCCGCTGTTCCAGAGGAACCCTTCGCCGATATAGCGCTCGGCCAGGTCGCGGCTGGGCTTTTCGATGAAGGCCTCGACGGGAGACAGGCCGGCCGTCAGGGGCTTGATGTAGCCGTAGGCTTCGGACGGTTCGGTCGGGCGCACGCCCAGGGTGACGATCCGCCCGGTCTCGGCGGCCTTGGCCGCCTTGAGCACGGCCTCGCGAAAGGCCGCGTGATCCGGCACGTGATGGTCCGAGGCCAGGAAGACGTTCACCGCCGTCGGCTCCTGCGCCAGGGTCCAGTGCGCCGCGGCCGCCATCGCCGCCGCCGAGTCCCGGCTTTCAGGCTCCAGCAGCACGGCCGCCTCGACGCCGATCTCCAGAAGCTGCTCGAGAATGGCGCGACGATGGAGCGCGCCGCCGATGACCACGATCCGCCCGCCGTCGGCCGCCAGGGGCGCCACCCGCGCGACGGCCTCCTGGAAGGGCGATCGATTGCCCGCCAGGGGGATGAACTGCTTCGGGCGCGACGGCCGCGACGCGGGCCAGAGGCGCGTCCCGGAACCACCGCACATGATCACTGGAAAAAGGCGCATCCGTGCTGGATATCCCAGTTGGCGTCGAAAACCATACGCGGGATGCAAATGGTTCGAACGATCGTCCGCCCTTCGGGCGTGACTCCCGCGCCCTTGGCCGCTATCGAGCCCGCACGATGATAGAGACTGATCGGCAATCCGAGGAACGCGGCTGGGAGACGGCGAAGACGCTCGCCGAGGCCCTGCCCTATATCCAGGTTTATGACCGCGAGACCGTGGTCATCAAATACGGCGGCCACGCCATGGGCGAGAGCGCCGTGGCGAAGCAGTTCGCCGCGGACGTCGTGCTGCTGAAACTGATGGGGGTGAACCCCGTGGTCGTTCACGGCGGCGGCCCTCAGATCAGCGCCATGCTGGACAAGGCGGGGGTGAAGTCGGCCTTCGTCGACGGCCTGCGCGTGACGGACAGGGACACCATGACGGTGGCCGAGATGGTCCTGTCCGGCGCCGTGAACAAAGAGATCGCCCACTGGATCACCGTCGCCGGCAAGGAAGCCGACGTGCGCGGCGTCGGCCTGTCGGGCAAGGATGCGGGCCTGCTGACGGTCGAGAAGACGCGCCGCACCAAGCGCGATCCCGACAGCATGATCGAGCATGAAGTCGATCTGGGCTTCGTCGGCGAACCGACCAAGGTCGATCCCAAGCTGATCAAGGGGTTGATCGCCTCGGAGACCGAGGACTGGGTGCCGGTCATCGCCCCCATCGGCGTGGCCGAGGACGGCCAGACCTATAACGTCAACGCCGACACCGTGGCCGGGGCCGTCGCGGGCGCCCTGCACGCCAAGCGGATGCTGCTGCTGACCGACGTGCCGGGGGTCAAGGGCGCCGACGGCGAGATCATCCGCCAGATGACGCTGGACGAGGCGCAAGGCCTGATCGACGCGGGCGTCGCCACCGGCGGCATGATCCCCAAGCTGGAGACGGCCATGGCCGCCGTCCGCGCGGGCGTCGAGGCCGTGGTCATCCTGGACGGGCGCCGGCCGCACGCCATGCTGGTCGAACTGTTCACCGAGCACGGCGCCGGCACCTTGGTCAAAAGGAAGTGACGGGTTCGGCGTCGAAGACGGCGCCCGAAACCGCCCGGCCGGACTCCGCCTCGACAGAGATCGGTGCGGACCTGCGTCATGTCCGGTCCTGGGTCTTCGACCTGGACAACACCCTGTATCCGCCCGAGACGCAGTTCCTGCGTCAGGTGGAGCAGCGCATCAACCAGTATGTCGTGCGGACGTCCGGTCTGGAATCGGCCGAGGCCCTGTCGGTGCAGCGCGGCTATCTGCATGACTACGGCACCTCCCTCGCCGGGCTGATGATGCACTATGAGATCGACCCGCATCACTTCCTGGCCGAGGTGCATGACGTGCCGCTGGACGTGCTGACGCCCGATCCCGGCCTGCACGCGGCGCTGGCGCGGCTGCAGGGTCCGCGCCTGATCTTCACCAACGGCTCGGCCGGTCACGCCAGAAGGGTGATGGAGAAGCTGGAGCTGACGCCCTTCTTCGACGGGGTGTTCGCGCTTGAGGACGCCGATCTGATCCCCAAGCCGGACCCGCGCACCTTCCACAAGATGCTGACGCGCTTCGGCGTCGATCCGGCGACCGCCTGCTTCTTCGAGGACACGCCCAAGAACCTGGAGCCGGCCCGCGACCTGGGCATGACCACCGTCCTGGTCGGACCCAAGGCCTTCACCGCCGAGGGCGACCACATCCAACACCGGGCCGCCTCCCTCGGCCCCTTCCTGACCACCGCCATGCTGGACGGAGATCCGCAATGACCGACCTGACCCACCTGGAATCCGTCATCGAGGCCGCCTGGGAAGCCCGCGCCGAGGTCTCGCCCGCCACGCGCGGCGAGGTGCGCGACGCCGTCGATACCGCCCTGGCCCTGCTGGATTCCGGCCAGGCGCGCGTCGCCTCGCGCGGCGAGGACGGCGTGTGGAGCACGCACCAGTGGCTGAAGAAGGCGGTGCTGCTGTCCTTCCGTCTGAACGACAACGTCATCATGCGCGCCGGCCACGCCCCGACCCTGCCGCTGTCGGCCGATCACCCGGCGGGAATCGGCCCCTTCTGGGACAAGGTGCCCAACAAGTTCGGCGACTGGAGCGCCGCCGATTATCAGGCCGCCGGCTTCCGCTCGGTGCCGGGCGCCGTCGTCCGTCGCGGCGCCTATGTCGGCAAGAACGTGGTGCTGATGCCGTCGTTCGTGAACATCGGCGCCTATGTCGATGAAGGCTCGATGGTCGACGCCTGGGCCACGGTCGGTTCGTGCGCCCAGATCGGCAAGAACGTCCACCTGTCGGGCGGCGCCGGCATCGGCGGCGTGCTGGAGCCGCTGCAGGCCAACCCGACCATCATCGAGGACGGCTGCTTCATCGGCGCCCGCGCCGAGGTGGCCGAGGGCGTCATCGTGCGCGAAGGCGCGGTCCTCGCCATGGGCGTCTATCTGTCGGCTTCGACCAAGATCGTCGACCGGGCGACCGGCGAAATCTTCCGCGGCGAGGTCCCGGCTTACTCTGTCGTGGTGCCGGGCGCCCTGCCCGACCCGAACGGCGGCCCCAGCCTGTATTGCGCCGTCATCGTCAAGCGCGTCGACGCCCAGACCCGCGCCAAGACCGGCGTCAACGAACTGCTGCGCGACTGACGGCACAGCGTTTTTTCACTCGCCTTCCTGATCGCCCAAGGGCCTAATGCGCCTCAGGAATCGGGAGGAGGCGAGAGAGATGAAACGGTTGCGCTGGCGTCGGGCGGCGGTGTCGATCGGAGCCTTGAGCCTGCTGGCCTTCCCCCTGACCGCCTGTGGCGGGGGCGGAGGGGCCGGCGGGGGGATCGTGACGCCGCCACCGCCTCCTCCCCCGCCACCGCCTCCTCCTCCCCCGCCGCCGCCGGTCTACCCGCCCCTCGACGGAATGCCCGATTACGGAACGGCCGAGTATCAGCGGAATTGGGGACTGGACACCACCGGAGCGATCGCCGCCTGGCAGGCCGGAGCCACGGGCAAGGGCGTCACCGTCGCCGTCGTCGACACCGGCATGAGCGCAACCCACCAGGATCTGGGGAGCAATGTCTCGCCCCTATCCACCGACATCATTCCCGGCCGGAATCAGCTGAGGGGCGAGAGCGATCACGGCACGAACGTCGCCAGCGTCATCGCCGCGCCCTACAACGGCTTCGGCACCATCGGCATCGCCTTCAACTCGACCATCCTGTCGATCCGCGCCGACGTCAGCGACTGCCAGGATCCCGAGGACAAGGCCTGCTTCAAGTCCAGCGATCTGGCGCGCTCGCTGGACTACGCCGTGCGGAACGGGGCCAGAGTGATCAACCTGTCGATCGGCGGCGAAACGCCCCTGGGCAGGGATTTCGAGGACGCCCTCCTGCGCGCGACCCAGGCGGGGGTCGTCTTCGCCATCGCTTCGGGAAACGAGGGCGGTGAAAACCCGGAATGGCCCGGCCGCTACGCCAGCGATCCGCGCTTCGCCGGATCGATCATCGTTGTCGGGGCCTATGGTCAGGACTGGCAGATCACCGACTTCTCCAACCGCGCGGGCGTGTCGCGCAACGCCTTCGTGATTGCGCCCGGCGCCGACATCATTGTCGGTTGCGAGGACGACGGCTGCTGGCGCGCCAGCGGCACCTCTCTCGCCTCTCCAGCCGTGGCGGCGGCGCTGGCCCTGCTGCTCGAAGCCTTCCCCAACATCACCGGCAAAGAAGCGATCGACATCCTTCTGCGCACCGCCATGGACATGCCGGTGGGCGGCCCCGACCCCGTCATGGGCCGGGGGAGGCTGGACATCATAAACGCCTTCCGGCCAGTCGGCGTGACAGCTTCGCCCATGGCGGCGGGGGCGCCCGTGAACATCGCCGTGGCGCCCGGCGCCTATGTCGGCGGGCCGTTCGGGGACGCAATGGGCCGCACCGGGGCGCTGAGCACCATCGCCTATGACGAGTATGAGCGGCTGTTCCGGGTCGACCTGGGCGACGCCTATCGCCCCGCGCCGCGCCGCAGCTGGCAGCCCGAGACGCCGACGCCCATGCGCCAGTCGCAGGTGTCGATGGATACGCCGGGCGGGACGCGACTGTCTCTGGCCGCCGCTGTGCCGGTCGAACTGCCCGAGCCGGTCGTCGCCCGCTACAGCCCCTATGACGCGCCGTGGCTGGGGGATGAGCCCCGCAGCGAGGCCCTGTTCGACGTTCAAGCCGGGCGGCTGTCATTCGCGGCGTGGCAGGGCCAGGGCGGGGCGCGCTCGCCGTTCCGCAGCGGCTCCGGCGACGGCTTCGTGGCCTTGAGCCAAGCGGATCACGCCCTGCGCGGGGCCCTGAATTTCGGCGCCCTGACCTTCAGCGCCGAGAGCGGGTCCGGCGACCGACGCGCGCCGCTGCGTCCGGTCGAGCGCGACGCCTCGACCTA
>DGIZ01000079.1 GCA_002386585.1 Brevundimonas sp. UBA4609
CCCTGAGCGCGCGGGCTCCGGCGCCTTCGGTGCGGACCGCCGTGGCCGCCTTTGAGGATTTCGCCCTGAGCCGGCCCGGAGTGATTGTCGAGGACAAGGGGCTGTCGGCCGGGCTGCATTTCCGTCAGGCCCCGAGCGAGGCGGCTGCGGCCCTGACCCTCGCGACAGCCCTGGCGGATCAGACCGGCCTGACGCTTCAGCCGGGCTCGATGGTGCTGGAGCTCAAGACCCCCGGCGCGGACAAGGGCGTCGCGGTCGCGGCCTTCATGACCGAGCCGCCCTTCAACGGCGCCACGCCCGTCATGGTGGGGGACGACCTGACCGACGAGGCGGGCTTTCGGGCGGCCGAGGCCCTGGGCGGTTTCGGCGTCCTGGTGGGGCCCGAGCGGCCCACCGCCGCCCGCTACAGGCTGGAGAATGTGGAGGCGGTGCTCGACTGGCTCGGCGCCCTGGCCTCCTCCGCCGCAGAGGAGAAGGAGGCGCGCGCATGACGCTCAACCTGGATCTGGCGCCCATCGGCAACTGTTCGGTCAGCGCCCTGATCGACCGTCAGGGGCGGTTTGTCTGGGCCTGCGCCCCGCGCATCGACGGCGATCCCGTCTTCTCGGCCCTGATGGACGGCGCCGCCCCCGAGCACGGCTTCTGGGCGATCGAACTGGAAGGCCAGGTCTCCGTCGAGCAGGAATACGTCCGCAACACCGCCGTCCTGCGGACTGTGCTGACGGCTGCCGACGGCGCCGCGATGGAGATCATCGACTTCTGCCCGCGCCACCTGAAGCATTCGCGCATCTACCGTCCGGTGGCCTTCGCGCGCGTGGTGCGTCCGCTGGACGGAACGCCGCGCGTCACCATACGCCTGCGCCCTTCGGCTGACTGGGGCGCGAGCCGCGCTCAGCATACCTCGGGCTCCAACCACATCCGCTATCTGTGCAGCGATGTGACCCTGCGGCTGACCACCAACTGCCCGGTCAGCCATGTGCTGAACGAGCGGACCTTCCGTCTGGAGGAGGAGATGGCCTTCTTCCTGGGGCCGGATGAAGGTTATGACCAATCGGTCCTGGCCGGCGTCAACGCCGCCCTGGACCTGACCATCGCGCACTGGAAGCACTGGACTCGGACACTTTACCTGCCCCTGGACTGGCAGGAAGCGGTGATCCGCGCCGCCATCGCCCTGAAGCTGTGCGTCTATGAAGAGACCGGCGCCATCGTCGCCGCCATGACCACCTCCGTGCCGGAATTCCCCGAAAGCGGGCGCAACTGGGATTATCGCTACTGCTGGATCCGCGACGCCTACTATACGGTGCGGGCGCTCAACCGGCTGGGCGCGGTGGACATCCTGGAGAGCTACCTTGGCTATCTGCGCAATCTGGTCGACGCCTCCGCGGGAGGGCATGTCCAGCCGGTCTATGGGGTAGGGCTTGAGCCCGCCATCGTCGAGCGCATCGTCGACAGCGTCGAAGGCTATCGCGGCATGAAGCCGGTGCGCGTCGGCAATCAGGCGCACGAGCATCTTCAGCACGACGTCTACGGCCAGATCGTCCTGCCCCTGGTCCAGGCCTTCTTCGATCATCGCCTGCTGCGTCCCGGCACGATCGAGGACTTCCGCGCCCTGGAGAAGGTCGGCGAGCGCGCCTTCGCCATGCACGATCAGGTCGACGCCGGATTGTGGGAGTTCCGCACCATCGCACGGGTGCATACCTATTCCTCGGTCATGTGCTGGGCGGCCTGCGACCGCCTGGCCCGGGCGGCGCATCATCTAGGTCTGGACGACCGCTGCGAGCTGTGGCGCGAGCGGGCGCGCATCATCCGCGAGCGCATCGAAGCCGAAGCCTACTTGCCCGACGAAGGCCGTTTCGCCGCCAGCTTCGGCGGGACGGAGCTGGACGCCGCCCTTCTGCAGATGACGGACCTGGGCTTCCTCGACGCTCACGATCCGCGTCAGGTGAAGACTTTCGAGGCGGTCGAGCGCGATCTGAAGCGCGGTCCCTACCTGTTCCGCTACGCCCACGCGGACGATTTCGGCGAGCCGGAGACCGCCTTCAACTTTTGCACCTTCTGGTACATCGAGGCCCTGGCCCTGAACGGCCGGGTCGAGGAGGCGCGCGTCATCTTCGAGGAGATGCTCAGCCGCCGCACCCATGCGGGCCTGCTCAGCGAGGACATCTCGATCCAGGACGGCGAGCTGTGGGGCAACTACCCGCAGACCTATTCCCTGGTCGGAATCATCAACTGCGCGGTCCTGCTCAGTCGCTCGTGGACGGACGCCCGATGAGCCGCCTGATCGTCGTCTCGAACCGCGTCTCGGCGCCCAAGGACCCCGCGGCGGGTTCCGCCGGAGGCCTGGCCATGGCCCTGTCGGCGGCGCTGCGGAAGTATGAGGGGCTGTGGTTCGGCTGGTCCGGCGAGACGGTCGAGCATTTCACCGGCGAACTGAATGTCGAGGACCGGGCCGGCGTGACGGTCGCCACCGTCGACCTGGAGCCCCAGGACGTCGACGAATACTACAACGGCTACGCCAACAAGACATTGTGGCCCCTGTTTCATCACCGGGTCGACCTGACGGCTTATGAACGGTCCTACGGCGAGGGCTATGAGCGGACCAACCGTCGATTCGCCGAAGTGCTCGAGCCGCTGCTCGAGCCTGACGACGTCATCTGGATTCACGACTACCACATGATCCCGATGGCGCGGGATCTGCGCCGTCTGGGGGTGAAGAACCGCATCGGCTTCTTCCTGCACACGCCCTGGCCCGCGCGTCAGTTGCTGGTGACGCTGCCGCATCACCGTCGGCTGGTGGAATCCATGTTCGACTTCGACCTGCTGGGTTTCCAGACGCGCGAGTGGCTGGGGCTGTTCCAGCGCTATGTCGAGGTCGAGGCGCGCGGCCGGGTGCTGGACGACGGCCGCCTCGAAGCCTTCGGCCGCAGCGTCCGGGCCGGGGTCTTCCCCATCGGCATCGATGTGGACGGCTTTCTGGCGGCGCGCGATTCTCCGCTGGGACAACGGACCTATGACCGGATGGCGGCCTCGGCTGTTTTTCGCTCGGTGATCGTGGGGGTTGATCGGCTGGACTACTCCAAGGGGCTGGAGCAGCGCCTGCTGGGCTATGAGCAGTTCCTGGAGGACAACCCCGACCAGCGCGGTCAGGTTTTCCTGCTGCAGGTCACGCCCATTTCGCGCGATGAGGTGGATACGTATCAGGACATGCGGGTGCGGCTGGAGGCTCTGGCGGGACGGGTCAACGGCGCTTACGCCGAAATGGACTGGCAGCCGGTCCGCTATCTGAACCGCACCTTTCGCCGCGACCAACTGGCGGGCCTCTATCGCGCGGCGCGGGTCGGGCTGGTGACGCCCCTGCGCGACGGCATGAATCTGGTGGCCAAGGAATATGTGGCGGCTCAGGACCCGGATGATCCGGGCGTCCTCATCCTGTCGCGTTTCGCGGGCGCGGCCGAACAGATGGGGGAGGCGCTCCTGGTCAATCCCTTCAGCCGCGAAGAGTTGTCCGAGGCGATCCAGAAGGCTCTCACCATGCCCTTGTCGGAACGCATCCGGAAGTGGAAGGCGCTGATGCAGGTCGTGCGGGACACAGACGTCGCGCGCTGGCGCGATGACTATGTCCGGGCCTTGCTGGCGACTTGAGTGATTCGAAACGACGTCTTGATCGTCTCATATTGTAAACTCGGCCGGGGCTTGATGTTTCAAAATGACCAGGTTTCGGGGACTTGGGCTGCGATGAAGGCATTATGTGTTGAAACGGCGCCACAGTGGACACATTCAGCGCCCAAATGGGGAACCGCTGCACTGCAATACCGTTCGGCTTTCGAGCGCCTTCGCGGTAACGCATGGGCTTTCGGATCAACCAAGAGTGTGAGGACACCATGAAGCTGAAACTTCTGGCCAGTGTCGCTGCCGCGGGGCTGTTCGCAGCCGGCGCTGCATCGGCGGAGCCCGATGGCTGGTACGGCGCGATCGACGCCGGCTACCACATCATCGACGACATCAACACCGAAGCGTCGACGACCGGCCACAACTGGAACTGGGAAGTCAACGACGGCTGGGCGGCGTTCGCTCGCCTGGGCTACCGTTTCAACCCGAACTGGCGCGTTGAACTCGAAGGCGGCTACCGCTCGGGCGACATCGGTCGCGTGCGCGCCGTCTCGGGTCCGAACGGCCTGTGCAACTCGACCCCGGCCACCGGCCCGTGCCACTCGCCGGAAGGCGACATCACGTCGACGACGCTGATGGCCAACGTCCTGTATGACTTCGGTTCGCCGGACTGGACCATCCGTCCGTTCGTCGGTCTGGGCGTGGGCGTGAACCGCGTCAACACTGACACCATCGGCCGCGAGCGTCAGAACCCGGGCGTCGCCTTCGCCGCTGACGACAGCTCGACCAAGTTCGCCGCTCAGGCGATCGCCGGTCTGGCCTGGGCCGTGTCGGACCGCGCCAACATCGACCTGACGTACCGTTACCTGACGGGCGACATGGAATTCGACACGTCGTCCCTTGGCACGGGCGCTGTTCCGTACGGAACGTTCTCGGGCGACTACGACCAGTCGC
>DGIZ01000126.1 GCA_002386585.1 Brevundimonas sp. UBA4609
TCTGGCGGCGGCTTCGTCCGCGGCCTTGGTCATGGAGCCGCCCTTGGAGGCGGCCCAGGCGGCGAAGGCGTCCTTGCTCACCACCTTGACGTGGATCGGCATGAAGGCGTGGTCGACGCCGCACAGTTCGGAGCACTGACCGTAGTATTCGCCTTCCTTCTCGGCGCGGAACCAGGTCTCGTTCACGCGCCCCGGAACGGCGTCCACCTTGATGGCGAAGGCCGGCACGGCCACGGCGTGAATCACGTCCGAGGCGGTGATCAGCAGACGGACGTTCTCGCCGACCGGCACCACCATCGGCTCGTCGGCGGCCAGGCGGTACAGGTGCGCCGGAGCCTTGTCTTCCGGCAGCATGTTCGAGATGTACTCAGCCACGCCCTGGTCCGGATACTCATAACCCCAGTTCCACTGGTTGCCGGTGATCTTCACCGTGACGTCCGCATCCGGATAGTCATGGTAGGCGAACAGCAGGCGGAAGGAGAACAGGGAAATGCCGACCAGGATCAGCACCGGCACCACGGTCCAGATCACTTCGATGACCGTGTTGTGGCTCCACTTGGCCGGGGTCGGGTTGGCGCGCTTGTTGTAGCGGATCGCGATCCACACCAGCAGCGCCAGCACCAGGACGCAGATCGCGGTGATGACCGGCATCAGCACGATGTTGTGGAAGAAGTGGGCCTCATGCGCCAGCGGCGCGCCGGCCGTCTGCAGGCCCAGGCCTGCTGGCGTCGGCTGACCCAACACATCCTGCGCCATCGCCGGCGCGGCGAAAATGGCGGCAAGGGCGGTCGCGGCGATACCGCCTCCCAACCGCGCCATGGCTCGCATGCCCATCCCCATTCGAGAAGTCCTCATAAACCGTTCAGCAGCAGACGTTTGCGAGCAATTCGCAAGCGTCGCCGGGCCCAGAGGACCTCGGCGTGTCATGGGCCGGTCCTTATCGGCTCGGATCGCCCTTGCCAAGCGATCAAGCGCACCTATGGCGCCGTCTCGACAAAATGCGGTCGATTAAATCGCTGTCATGTTTCGACAGCTACCTTGCGCCGCAAGATACCTTGCGATACCCCTTGGATACCCGAAAGAGGGACGACCGAGAGGGATTTCATGCCCGACACCATCGACATCCAACTGAAGAAAGGCGTGCTGGGATTATGCGTCCTGGCCCTGCTCGCCCGGCGAGACAGCTACGCCTATGAGATCGCCAGCCGCCTGTCCGACGCCATCGGCATGGGGGAAGGCACCATCTATCCGCTGATGCGGCGGATGCAGACCGACGGCCTGGTCGAGACCTATCTGGTCGAATCATCCAGCGGCCCGCCGCGCAAATACTATCGCCTGACCGCCGCGGGCCGCCGCGCCCTGGACGGTCAGACCGGCGAGTGGCGGGCCTTCGCCCGCGCCGTCGAGGCCCTGATTGCAGGGGATGACGACGAAAGCGTCATCGTCGCCGAGGCCCCGGCCGAAACGCCCGCCCTGCTCGATCAGAGCGCCAAGACCGAATCGACCGCCCACGCTGACAGGGGAGAGGACCAATGAACCGCGCGGAATTCCTGGCGCGCCTGCGCCGCGGCCTGGTGGGCCTGCCCGCAACCACCGCCAATGAGATCGTGGCCGACTATGAAGCCCACTTCGCCGACGGCGCCGCCGCCGCGCGCAGCGAGGCCGAGGTGGCCGAGGCCCTGGGCGATCCCGATCGCCTCGCCCGCGAACTGAAGGCCGAGGCCGGCGCCCAGCGCTGGCGTCAGGAGCCGTCGGCCTCATCCGCCGCCGGGGCCGTGTTCGGCATCCTGGGCCTGGGCGCCATCGACATCCTGATCCTTCTGCCCATCGCCCTGCCCGTCTTCGGCACGGTTCTGTCTCTGCTGCTGGGCGGGGTCGGCGTCTTCATCGCCGGCGGCTTCGTCATGGTGGCGGGCGCCTTCATGGGCCTGCCGGGCGGAGCGCTGGCCGCCGCGCTGCTGGGCGTCGGCCTGATGGGCATGGGCATCTTCATGATCGGGACCATGGCCCTGCTGACCAAGTGGCTGATCGACGCCACCGTCTGGTACGCCCGCCTGCATTACCGCGTCATCAAGCCCGCCCTGGAACCCCAGGCCTAAAGCCAGAGAGAGGAGAACACAGTCATGATCCGCAATCTGCTCATCATCTCCGGTGCAGGGCTCATCCTCGCCATCGTCGGCATCGGCGGCGCCTTCGCCGTGGGGGGCCGCGACCTGGCCCGCCACGACTGGACCTGGGTCATCACCGACGACGAGGCTGGCGACAGCGGCTTCACCGTCGAGCGCGGCCAGGTCTCGCCCGACGCCACCCGCACGATCGAATGGACGGGCGGCGATCGCCTGGCCATCAACATCCCCGCTGACGTCGTCTACGACCAGCAGGCCGATACGCCGGGCATCACCGTCTCGGGCGCCCAGAGCGTGGTCGAGCGTGTCCGCTTCTCCAACGGCCGCCTGACGCTGGAGGAAGCCCCGCGCGGCGACCGCAGCTACGTCCGCTGGACCCGCACCGGCATCCGCGGCTGGAGCGAGACCGACGCGCTGAAGATCATCGTCAAGGCGCCCTCGGTGAAGGCTTTCGACCTATCCGGCCCGACCGAGCTGAAGATCCGCGGCTATGACCAGCCGTCGCTGGACCTGACTCTGACCGGCTCGTCCGACGTGCGGGTCCAGGGCCGCGCCGAGACCGTGACGGTCGACGTCTCCGGCGCCGGAGACGCCCGCATGGACGAACTGATCGTCGATGACGCCAAGGTGCGCGTCAGCGGCTCGGGCGAGGTCCGCGTCGGCCCCAGCGGCAAGGCCGAGGTCGACGTCTCGGGCAGCGGCGACGTCCGCCTGACCCGCCGCCCCGCAGAACTGCGCCAGTCGGTCAGCGGCTCCGGCGAGGTATCGCAGGACTGAGCCGCGCCTGAACGCGCCAAACGACATTGGCCCCTTTCGCACCGCGGGAGGGGCCGATTGCTTTTGCAGACCGTGACGCCGGGCCGCGCAGCCCCTATCTAGCGTCCATGAGCACTGTCGCCTCCCCCTCCCCCATCCTCGACGCCGCGGGCGTAGCCCCCGACGAGGCCCTGTCGATCCTGCAGACCGCCCTAGCGGGCGCCGACGACGGGGAGCTGTTCCTTGAAAAGACCGAGAGCGAATCCCTGGTCTTCGACGATGGGCGGCTGAAGGGCGCCTCCTATGACGCCGTGGAGGGCTTCGGCCTGCGCGTCGTGGCGGGCGAGACCGCCGGCTACGCCCACGCCAATGAAATCTCCGCCGCCGCCATCCGCCGCGCCGCCGACAGCGCCGCCCTGGCCAAGCGCGGCTATGACGGAACCGCCGCCGAGGCGCCGCGTGACACCAACCAGCGTCTCTATGATCCGGTCGATCCGCTGCTGGCCCCGGCCTTCTCGGACAAGATCGCCCTGCTGGCCGAGATCGACGCCTGGGCGCGCGCCCGCGATCCGCGCGTGGTGCAGGTCTCGGCCTCTCTGGTCGGCGAGCGCCGCGCCATCGACATCCTGCGCGGCGACGGGCGGCTGCTCAGCGACCTGCGTCCGCTGGTCCGGCTGAACGTCTCCGTCACCGTCGAGAAGGACGGCAAGCGCGAAAGCGCCTCATCCGGCGCGGGCGGCCGCGCTGGCTTTGAGCAATGGGTCGCCCCCAAACGCTGGCAGGCTCAGGTGGACGAGGCCCTGCGTCAGGCCCTGGTCAATCTGGAGGCCGTCGACTGCCCGGCGGGCGAGATGGACGTGGTGCTGGGCGCGGGCTGGCCCGGCGTCCTGCTGCACGAGGCGGTCGGCCACGGCTTCGAGGGCGACTTCCACCGCAAGGGCTCGTCGGTCTTCACCGGCATGATGGGCAAGCGGGTGGCTGCACCGGGCGTGACGGTCGTGGACGACGGCTCCATCGCCGGGCGTCGCGGCTCCCTGTCGTTCGACGACGAAGGCACCCCGACCTCGCGCACCGTGTTGATCGAGGACGGGATCATGGTCGGCCTGATGCACGACCGGCTGTCGGCGCGTCAGCTGGGGGCGAACGCCACCGGCAACGGTCGCCGCCAGTCCTTCGCCCACACGCCCATGCCGCGCATGACCAACACCTTCATGGAAGGCGGCAAGGATTCGCAGGCGGACATGATCGCATCGACCAAGCGCGGCCTCTACGCCGCTAACTTCGGCGGCGGCCAGGTGGACATCACCAACGGCAAGTTCGTCTTCCAGTGCACCGAGGCCTATCTGATCGAGGACGGCAAGATCACCGCCCCGGTCCGCGGCGCCACCCTGATCGGCGACGGGGCCACGGCCCTGACCCAGATCCAGATGATCGGCGACGACTTCGCCTTCGACCCCGGCGTCGGCACCTGCGGCAAGGCCGGTCAGGGCGTCCCCGTCGGCATCGGCCAACCCAGCCTCAAGATCGGCGGCCTGACGGTGGGCGGTACGGCGGTCTAACTGCCCCTCTCCCGGCGGGAGAGGGAGGCCGCGATCGCCTCAGCCGCACGGTTCACGTCGCCGTCCATGACGATCTCACCCAGATCGCGCGACCCTGCCGAGGCGCGGCGATAGGCCGGGTCGTAGTGGTCGCGCATCAGGGCTGTCGCCAGAGCGCGCAAATCGCCCGCCTGGGACAGGGCGCGCCATTGCGCGACCTGCTCGCGGCTGTGGTGGCTGGGCATCCGCGTCAGCAGAGCGTCGCGCACGGCCGCATCCTCAGTCGCCGCCTCATAGTCGCGCAGCACCCGCTCGACCCGGGCCTCGAACGGCGCCGACAGGCGCAAGGCGGGCGCCGCCTTCATCGCCGCCCACAGCGCGGGCGGCACCGTCAGGCGGCCGATGCGGCTGGCCTCGGCCTCGACCACCACGGGGCGGCTGAGGTCCAGAGCGGACAGGGCGGCGTAGATACGGCTCTCGAACAGCTTCTGCGACGGCTGCTCCGCCTCGGTGCGTCCGAACAGGGAGCCGCGATGCGCCGCCAGCCCTTCCAGGTCCAGGCTCTGGGCGCCGTGGTCGGCCAGCCGGGCCAGCACCTCGGTCTTGCCGCTGCCGGTCAGGCCGTCCAGCAGGACCAGCTTCAGCGCCGGCGCCGTCTCCCCATCATGCAGGGCGGCGGCCACTGTTCGGCGCCAGGTCTGATAGCCGCCCTCCAGCCGCCTGACGGGCCAGCCGACCTGTTCCATCACCGTGGTCATGGCCGTCGAGCGCTGCCCCCCGCGCCAGCAATAGACCAGCGGCTGGAAGCTTCCGTCGCAGTCGCTCAGCGCCCCTTCCAGATGCGCCGCGATATTCCTCGCCACCAGGGCCGCGCCCAGGCGGCGGGCCAGGAATTTCGAGGTCTGGACGTAGAGGGTTCCCACCTCGGCGCGCTGGTCGTCGTCCAGCACCGGCAGGTTGATCGCGCCGGGCAGGTGATCCTCGGCGAACTCGCCGGGACTACGCACGTCGATGACGGCGTCGTAGCGGGCGAGCGCCGCCAGCGACACGTCCGCCGTCAGCCGCGCCATCAGCCGGCCGCCTTGACGACCACAGCCGGCTCGCCCTCGCGCACCCGGCCGACGCGGCGCGCCGTGGCGAAGCCCATGTCCTGAACCAGAGCCATCACCTCGTCCGCCGCCTCGGGCGCCACGGCGATCAACAGACCGCCCGAGGTCTGGGGATCGGTCAGCAGGTCGCGCCGCCATTCCGGCAGTTCGGCGTCCAGCATCACCGCCCCGCCATAGGCCGCCCAGTTGCGCACCGAAGCGCCAGTCCGCACCCTGGCCTCGGCCAGGGCGGGCGCTCCGTCCAGAAACACGGGCGCATCAGCGTCGATCTCGACCGTCATCCCCGCGCCGCGCGCCATCTCCAACGCGTGGCCCAGCAGGCCGAAGCCGGTCACGTCCGTCACCGCATGAACGCCGTCCGTCGCCGCCAGCTTCGGCCCCGGCGTGTTGAGCTTGGTGGTCGAGCCGATCAGGGCCTCATAGCCACCCGTCTCCAACCGCCCCTGCTTATAGGCGGCGCTCAGCACGCCGACGCCCAGCGCCTTGGTCAGGATCAGCACGTCGCCCTCCCGCGCCCCGCGATTGGTCAACACCCGGTCGGGATGCGTCAGGCCCAGGGCGACCAGACCGTAGATCGGCTCCAGGCTGTCGATCGAATGGCCGCCCGCCACGGGGACGCCCGCCTCGGCGCAGACCGCCGCCCCGCCTTCCAGCACCCGGCCGATGGTCTGGGGCGACAGCTTGCCGACCGGCATCCCGACGATGGCCAGGGCGAAAATCGGCGTCGCCCCCATGGCGTAGACGTCCGACAGGGCGTTGGCCGCCGCGATCCGGCCGAAGTCGAACGGGTCGTCCACCATCGGCATGAAGAAGTCGGTCGTCGCCACCAGGGCCTGCTGGTCGTTCAACCGCCAGACCGCCGCGTCGTCCGAGGTCTCGGTCCCCACCATCAGATCGGCGAAGGCCGCCGTGCGCGGCGTCGAGGCCAGGATGGACTGCAGGACGTCAGGCGCGATCTTGCAGCCGCAGCCGCCGCCATGGGCCAGGGATGTGAGTCTGGGTTCGGTCTCGCTCATGCCCCCGGCGTCGGCCTTCGCACGCCGGACGTCAACCGCCTTCGTGCGGGGCGGAGGCGGCCGCGCGCCATTCCGGGCCGTCCACCTCGAAGCCCTGGGCCTCCAGCGCATCCAGCACGCCGTCCGGCTCGGCCAGGCGGCGCAGCGGCGCGACCGCCATGGTCAGGCCGGGCTGGGTCAGCGCCTCGGCGACCGCCTCGGTCCATTCCGTGCGCAACTGCCGCCCGATCTGCGGATCGCCCCACGGCCAGCAGCGGTCCACCGCCTGATCCACC
>DGIZ01000051.1 GCA_002386585.1 Brevundimonas sp. UBA4609
CGGCCTGATCGACAGCCATGTGCACCTGGTGTCCGACGTCGCGGGCCAGGCCGGCTTCCTGGCCGAGATCACCGACAATCTGCCGTCGCGCGCCTACAGCGCCGCCATGAACGCCCGCAAGACGTTGATGGCCGGCTTCACCACCGTGCGGAACCTGGGCGACAGCGGCGGCGTCACCCTGGCCCTGCGCGAAGAAACGGCGGCCCACCGCCTGGCCGGACCGCGCATCATCGACGCCGGGAACAGCATCTCGACCACGTCCGGCCACATGGACGGGCGTCTGGGCTTCAACGACGACTTCCGTGAGCACATCGCTCACGACAACGTCTGCAACGGCGCCGAAAGCTGCCGCGAAGCCGTGCGTCTTCAGGTCGGGCGCGGCGTCGACGTCATCAAGATCGCCACCACCGGCGGGGTCAACAGCCGCATCGGCGCCGGCCTGGGCGCCCAGATGTTCGACGACGAGGCCAAGGCCCTGATCGACACGGCCCACCTCTACGGCAAGAAGGTCGCCGTCCACGCCCACGGCGCCGACGGCATCAACCTGGCCCTGCGCATGGGCGTCGATTCGGTCGAGCACGGCACCATCTTCGACGACGAGACCCTGCAACTGCTGCGCCGCACCCGCGCCTATTACGTCCCGACCCTGTCGGTCGTGAACGGCTACACCGAGCGCCTGGCCGCCGATCCGGAAGCCTATCCGCCGGAAGTCCTGGCCAAGATCCGCTGGCGCATCGAGATCACCGGCCAGTCGCTGCAACGCGCGGTCCCGGCGGGCGTCCGCATCGCCTTCGGCACCGACGCGGGCGTGTCCAAGCACGGCCGCAACGCCGATGAGTTCGAGCTGATGGTCAGAAACGGCATGACCCCGGCGACCGCCATCGAGGCAGCCACTGTCAACGCCGCCGATCTGCTGGGCGTCTCGACCGAGGTCGGCACGCTGGAGCCGGGCAAGCGCGCCGACGTCATCGCCGTGGCGGGCGATCCGCTGGCCGATGTGACGACGCTGAAGTCCGTCGCCTTCGTCATGCGCGACGGCCGCGTCTACAAGGACGAACGCTGAGCCAGATAACGGCGACGCATCACTTCCGGCTTGGCCGCGCCCGCGCGCGCGGCTAAGCCGTCGTCCCATGGCTGACGACGCTTCGATCCGACCCGCCCGCGATTTCTCGATCCCCCGTCACGACTGGACGCTGGAGGAGGTCGAGGCCCTGTTCGCCCGCCCCTTCATGGAGCTGGTGTTCGAGGCGGCGACCGTGCACCGGCGCACCTTCGACCCAAATGAGGTGCAGAAGTCGCAGCTGCTGTCGATCAAGACCGGCGGCTGCGCCGAGAACTGCGGCTATTGCTCTCAGTCGGCCAGCTTCAAGACCGGACTCAAGGCCGAGAAGCTGATGGAGCCGACCGCCGTCATCGCCGAGGCCATGGCGGCCAAGGCGGGCGGGGCCAGCCGCTTCTGCATGGGCGCCGCCTGGCGCGAGCTGAAGGACCGCGACACGCCCAAGCTGGCGGCCATGATCTCGGGCGTGAAGGCGCTCGGCCTGGAGACCTGCGCCACCCTGGGGATGCTGAACGCCGATCAGGCGAAACAGCTGAAGGACGCGGGCCTCGACTACTACAACCACAACCTCGACACCGGGCCTGAGTATTACGCCGAGGTGGTGACGACCCGCTCCTATCAGGACCGTCTGGAGACGCTGCAGCACGTCCGCGACGCGGGCATGAACACCTGCTGCGGCGGCATCGTCGGCATGGGCGAGAAGCGCCGCGATCGCGCGGGTCTGCTGCACGCCCTGGCGACCCTGCCCGTCCATCCCGACAGCCTTCCGGTCAACGCCCTGGTCCCCGTCGACGGCACGCCGCTGGGCGAGCGGGTGCTGAAGGAAGGCGAGATCGACCCGATCGAGTTCGTCCGCACCGTCGCCGTCGCCCGTCTGGTCTGCCCCCAGTCGATGGTCCGCCTGTCGGCCGGGCGCGAGGGCATGACGCCGGAGATGCAGGCCCTGTGCTTCCTGGCGGGCGCCAACTCCATCTTCGTCGGCGGCAAGCTGCTGACGACGCCGAACCCGGAAGAGGACGACGACGCCAAACTGTTCGCCCTGCTGGACCTGAAGCCCATGCCCGCCAAGGGCTGCGACGCCCATTGATCCGGGTCCGCCCGACGCGCAGAACGGACATCGACCGTCTGGAGGCGGTGGAGCGGTCGGCGGCGACGCTGTTCCGCACCCTGCCCGAACTGGCCTGGATCGCCGACGACCATGTCGCCGGACCGGACACGCACCGCACAGCCGTTGCGCAGGGCCTGTCCTGGGTCGCGGTTGATACGGCGGACCAGCCGATCGGCTTCCTGATCGCCGCCGAGACGGACGCGGACCTGCATATCCTTGAGCTGTCAGTCTCTGCTGAACATCAGGGGCGCGGCGCTGGGCGGGCGCTGATGGCGGCCGCGCGACAGGAAGCCGAGGTCCGCGCCAAACAGGCCCTGACCCTGACCACCTTCAGCTCTGTTCCGTGGAATGCGCCCTTCTATGCGCGCCTGGGCTATGGGGCGCTGACGTTTGCAGAAACGCCCGCCTATCTGCGCGAGACCCTGGCCGCAGAGGCCGCCCACGGCCTGACCGACCGCATCGCCATGCGGCTGACGCTTTAGCCCTGCCGGGCGAGCCAGCCACGCACCAGCCTGAGATGCAGAGCGTGAGCGCCGATCCAGGCCAGTCCCATGACGATCAGGACGCCGAAGTAACGCCGCGCGTCCGCGCTCTCCAGCGGCCCCAACAGACTCGCCATCGCCGTAGGGAGCAGGGTCAAGGCCGCCAGAACAGGCGTGAAGCTCAAGGCGACGTCACGTGGCGCACGCCATATGGGCCGCCCGTCAAAGCCCCACTGCATCGGCAGCCGCATCTCGCGCGTCAGGCCTCTCGCAGCGCGCCAGGACATGGCCGCCAGCACGGCCACGAAAGCCAAAGCCAGGAAGAGGACGAACATCGTCATACCGACAGACGATCACGCCTACCCGAGCTAATCAAGCCAAGGGCCCGGGCTGTCTACTTGCTCATCCAGGGACGCGACGCCCCGCTCTTGATGCGGGCCGCCTGTTCGCGCTGGAAGCGCCCGCCGCGCGGCGGCTTGGGCCGGGCGTCGATCGCCGCCTTCTTGAGCCGCAGCGCCCGCTGCACGGGCGTCTCGCCGGGAACGGCGTCTGCAGGTTCTGCGGCGGGCGTGTGATCGTCGTCGGTGCTCATGCCGGACTCTCTAACACGCCGACGCCCTCGCCGCGCGGATTATGCGGCCTACCGCCCCGGTCGCCGGGTCATCGCCGAGGCGGGCGCCAGTTGCAGGCCGCGGGTCTCCAGACCCGCCGTCCAGCGGGCGGCGGCCTCGACGGTGACGGGGTAGGAGAAGCCGGTTCCCAGCGCCGCGCCATTGGTCTTGGCGGCGGCCTCCAGCGCATTGAACTGGCGCAAGATGGCGGCGGGGGTCTGTTCCTCGTCGATGACGCGGTCGGCGCTGGCGCGGGCGAAGGCGCCGGGGCGGCGGCGCATCGAACCGTCGTCGAGGAAGGCCAGGCCGCGCTGGCGCAGGTTGGTCATCAGGGCCGTCACGCCTTCATCCGAGGTCGCGAACCGATCGCCCAGATAGTTGGTCACGCCGAAATAGCCCGTGGCGCGCGCCAGCAACCAGTCCAGCTTGACCGCCACATCGTCGGCGCCGCCGGACGACAGAAGCGTGTAGGGGCCGGGGTCGTTGTCGGGATAGCCGGTCGGCTCCATCGGCAGTTCGATCATCACCTCATGGCCGTGGGCGCGGGCCATGTCGATCCAGGTCTGCAAGCCCTCGGCGTAGGGCACGAAGGACAGGGTCACCTCGGCGGGCAGACGCTCGATCGCCGCGCGGGTGGTGGCGCTGTTCAGGCCCAGCCCGCCGACCACCAGGGCCACCATCGGCCTGCCGTTCGAGCGGAAGGGCCGGGCGTAGGCCTGGGCCGGTACGCGGCCGTCGGCGGCGATGCGCGGCAGGGGACCGTTCGGTCCGGGCTGGAATAGGCCCGCGATCGGCGCCTTGGGCAGGGGATTGGACGGCGCGCGCACC
>DGIZ01000166.1:0-2668 GCA_002386585.1 Brevundimonas sp. UBA4609
TCCCTTCCCCCTTGATGGGGGAAGGGGCGGGGATGGGGGTGACCCCGTCAGCCGTCCGCGCGTCCACCATCTGACGGGCGCCGTCGGCCGCGCCCGACGCCTGCGACGCGATATGACCTTCCCGGAGCGCATCCTCTGGGACGAACTTCGCCGCCTGAAACTCAACATCCGCCGTCAGACGCCGATCGGTCGTTACATCGCTGATTTCGCCCATCACGACAGCCGCCTGATTGTGGAAATCGACGGGCCTCTGCACGAGGAACTCGAAGCGATCGCCTATGACGCCGAACGCACGGCCTGGCTGGAAAGTCAGGGCTTTCGCGTGATCCGCTTTTCCACCAAACAGGTGACGGACGGCCTGCCGGACGTGGTTGATGCGATCCGTTCGGCCGTGCTGTCACCCCCATCCCAACCCTTCCCCCATCAAGGGGGAAGGGCTCTCTGGCGCGCCCGCGATCAATGGGTGCGGGACGAAAACTGATGCCCCAGCTTCTCCTCGAAATCTTCTCCGAAGAAATCCCCGCCCGTATGCAGCCCGGCGCCGCGCGCGACCTGGAGCGCATGGCGTCCGATCGCCTGAAGGCCGCGGGCCTGACCTGGGACGCGCTGACCACCTATGCCGGGCCGCGCCGTCTGACGCTGGTGATCGACGGCCTGCCCGCCGCCACGCCTGACCGCAATGAAGAGCTGAAGGGCCCGAAGACCTCGGCGCCCGCGCAGGCGCTGGAAGGCTTCCTGCGCAAGACCGGCCTGACGCAGGATCAGCTGGTCGAACGCGACGGCGTCTGGTTCGCCGAAATCAGCAGCAAGGGCCGCGCGACCACCGAGGTCGTGGCCGAGAGCGTCGACGACATCATCCGCCACTTCCCCTGGCCCAAGTCGATGCGCTGGGGCACGGGAACCCTGCGCTGGGTGCGGCCGATCAAGCGCATCCTGGCCCTGTACGACGGGGCGGTGATCCCGTTCGAGGTCGACGGCATCCCCTCGGGCGCCGTGACCGAGGGCCACCGCTTCATGGGCGCGGGCCAGCCGTTCGCGGTCAAGGACTTCGCCGACTACCGCGCCAAGCTGGAGCGCAACTTCGTCCTGCTGGACGCCGCCGACCGCAAGCTGCGCATCCTCGAGGGCGCCAAGGCCGTGTGCGCGGCCAAGGGGCTGGCCCTGGTCGATGACGACGGCCTGCTGGACGAGGTGTCGGGCCTGGCCGAATGGCCGACGCCGATCCTGGGCGACATGGACCCGCAGTTCCTGGCCCTGCCGCCGGAAGTGGTCCAGCTGTCGATGAAGGTGCACCAGAAGTATTTCGCCGTGCGCGAACCGGGCAAGGAAGGGCTGGCCCCGCACTTCGTCGTCGTCGCCAACGTCGAGGCGACCGACGGGGGGCAGGCCCTGGCCGCCGGCAACGCCAAGGTGCTGTCGGCCCGCCTCAGCGACGCCGAGTTCTTCTGGACCGAGGACCAGAAGGTCGGTTTCGACGCCTGGAACGACAAGCTGAAGGACGTCACCTTCCACGCCAAGCTGGGCACGCTGGCCGAGCGGGTGGACCGCATCGCCGCCCTGGCGCGCGAGATCGCCTCGCTGGTCGGCGCCGATGCGGCTCAAGCGGAACAGGCCGCGCGCCTGTCCAAGGCCGATCTGGCCTCGGGCATGGTGGGCGAGTTTCCGGAGCTTCAGGGGATCATGGGCGGCTACTACGCCCGTCTGGCCGGTCAGCCCGACGCCGTGGCCGACGCCATCCGCGACCACTACAAGCCGCAGGGACCGGGCGACACCGTCCCGACCGCCCCGGTCACCGTCGCCGTCGCCATGGCCGAAAAGCTGGACACCCTGGTCTGCTTCTTCGCCATCGACGAAAAGCCGACGGGCTCGAAGGATCCCTATGCGCTCCGCCGCGCCGCGCTGGGCGTGATCCGGCTGGTGCTGGAGAATGGAGCTCGCGTCGGCCTGCGCCGCGACGCCTTCTCACCGGCCATGGCCAGCTTGGAGAAGGGACATGTTCAGCGCGCGGTCGACAAGCTCGCGGTTGAAACTGAACTCAGCGCCTTCTTCGCCGACCGCCTGACCGTCCTGCTGCGCGACAAGGGCCAGCGTCACGACCTCGTGGCGGCCGTCTTCGCGCTGGGCGACGACGATCTGGTGCGGATCGTGCGTCGGGTGGAGGCGCTGGCTGCCTTCCTGGCGACGGACGACGGGGCGAACCTGCTGGCGGGCTACAAGCGCGCCGCCCAACTGCTGAAGGCCGAGGAGAAGAAGGGGCCGCTGCCGGAAGGCGCCGTCGCCACCGGCCTGCCGAACCAGCCGGCGGAAGAGACCGCCCTGGCCTTCGCCGCCGCCGCCGCCGCCTCGGCCGTGGACGCGGCGCTGGAGGCCGAGGACTTCGCCGCCGCCATGACGGCTCTGGCTGCCCTGCGTGGTCCGGTGGACGCCTTCTTCACCGCCGTCATGGTCAACTCCGACGTGGCCGAAGAGCGCGAAAACCGCCTGAAGCTGCTGGGCCAGGTGCGCGGCGTCATGAACCGGGTGGCCGACTTCGGCCAGATCGCGGGCTGATCCATCGTCCTTCTCCCCTTGTGGGAGAAGGTGGCCCGTCAGGGCCGGATGAGGGGTCTTGCGACGGTGAATGAGGGGGCGAGGCGAATGTCCCGCTACCCCTCATCCGTCTCGCTTC
>DGIZ01000166.1:2903-3049 GCA_002386585.1 Brevundimonas sp. UBA4609
TCCCACAAGGGGAGAAGGGAGGTTTAGGCCGTGAACGGTCCCAGCATCTCGGCGGGAATGCGGGCGGGGCGCAGGGTCCTGGCGTCGACCAGGCACCATTCGGACAGGCCTTGCGCGCACAGGCGGCCTTCGGCGTCCTCGATGCG
>DGIZ01000130.1:0-6242 GCA_002386585.1 Brevundimonas sp. UBA4609
CGGTCGAAGGTCAGTCCGAGCGCCGGCGTATTCATCCGAAGAACTTCGGCGTGCGCGCCGTCGGCGCCGGGAGCCGCCGCAACGGCCAAGGCTAAAAAGGAAAAGGCGAGGGCGTGTTTCACTGATGGCGTTTCCCGACTGCGTTCGTTCCGAACATCATTCCATTATGTAGTCCATCATTTTGCATGGTGACATTCGATGGGCAAGCACCCAGACGGCCGCCGACACGGTTTTGTGCGCCGCCCCGGACGCGCGACGCCGTCCCCTCTCCGCTTCCCGGCCGCGATGCGCTAGACCCCGGCCATGTCCCTGCCCCTTCTTCCCGATCGGACCTGCGGCGGCTGCGTCGAATGCTGCCGCGTGATCCCGCTCGACCTGCCGGAACTGGCCAAGCCGACGGGCGAACTGTGCGCCTACTGCGTCGACGGCGCGGGTTGTTCGGTGCACCAGATCCGCCCCCAGACCTGCCGCATCTGGTTCTGCCTGTGGCGCGCGGTGGAGTTGTCGGACGACTGGCGGCCGGACCGCAGCGGCGTGATCGTGCGGCCCGACGGGGTCGAGGACGGCGTCATCACCCTCTATGTCCTGCGCCGCTCGGACTTCCTGATCGGGATCGACTTCTTCGCCGCCGTGGCGGGCTGGATCGCCGAAGGCATTGAGGTGGCGCTCAGCGTCCCCGGCCCGGTCGGAACCTATCCGGCCCGCGCCGTCGTGACCGACTGGCTGCGGCCCGCCATCGAGGAGGGCGATCCCGACGCCTTCGCCGCACGCGTCCTCGCCTCGCTGGACCGACTGGCGCAGCATGACTTCCAGCCGGACGGGATCACGACGCGCTACGCCGTCGCCTGAGGCTCCACCACCGTGATCTCGGGCCAGCGGCCGCGGGCGTTGGCGATCACGCGCTCCCAGCCCCTGGCCAGGCCGCGCGTGGGATTGGGGCGAATGACCATGTCGAACACGTCCTCCAGCCCGAAGGGCGCGATCACGCTGATCGCGTCGTCAGCCTCCAGCCGCACCCCGACGGCGAAGGCCGGGGCGACGAAGCGGGCCGGAGCGTCGTCGGTGCAGGTCAGGGGCGTATAGGGTTCGCCGAACTTGCCCTCGAACCACAGGTGGACCCGCGCCTGGTTGCGCACCTCGACCTGATCGCGCACCGGCGGCGCGAAGGCGGCGGCGACGCGCTTGATGACGACGTCCTCGGCGTCCCAGGAGGTGTCGGCGTCAAAATAGCCGATGTCGTAGTCCTTGATTCCATAGCCGATCGGACGCCCCGTCTGGACGTTCCACACCGCCTGATAGACGGCTCCCGAGAACAGCCGCCAGTCAGGCAGGTTCAGGTCCCGCATCACGGTCAGCACATGCATCAGGCCCGCGTCGGCGCGGACGATCTCGGTCAGGCGAGTTTCCAGGGTCATGCCGTCCTGTGAGGGCGATTCCGCCGGCTGGCCAAGCGGCCTCAGCCCCGCACCGGCCAGGCGTGGTCCAGCGGGCCGTGGCCCTGGCCCAGGCCCGGCGCGCGACGGATGGCCTCGGCCACATAGGCCCAACCTTCCGCGACCGCGACCGGCAGGGGCAGCCCCTTGGCGATGCCCGCCGCACAGGCGCTGGCCAGGGTGCAGCCGGTGCCGTGGGTGTGGCGCGTCTCGACCCGCTCGCTCTCCAGCACCGTCTCGCCGTCAGCGGTCAGCAGCAGGTCGACGACCGTCGCGCCCGGCACATGGCCGCCCTTCATCAGGACGGCGCGCGCGCCCATCTTCAGCAGCGCCTCGCCCGCCCGACGCTGGCCGTCCAGATCGGCGACCGCCAGTCCGGTTAAGGCCTCGGCCTCGGGCGCATTGGGGGTCAGCAGAAAGGCGCGGGGAACCATAAGGCGACGCACCGCCTCCACCGCTGTTTCCGCCAGCAGGGGCGAACCGCCCTTGGCGATCATCACCGGATCGACCACCGCCGGAACGCCCGCCGCATAGTCGATCAGACCCGCGACGGTCTCGACCACCTCGACCGAGCCCAACATGCCGGTCTTCAGGGCGTCGGCGCCGATGTCGTCCAGCACGGCCCTGGCCTGGGCCTCGATGACGTCGAGCGGCAGGGGATGGACGCCGTGAACGCCCAGGGTGTTCTGAACGGTGACGGCGGTGATGGCCGTGGCGGCGAACCCGCCCAGCATGGTCACGGCCTTGATGTCGGCCTGAATCCCCGCCCCGCCCCCGGAGTCGGAGCCGGCCAGGATCAGCACCCGGCCTTTCTTGGTTTCCCTATCGTCTCCGGCGCGGCCGGAGACGGCTTGAGGGGATTGGGCCTGGCTCATGCCGTCACGCCCGAAAACAGCTTCAGCCCGACGATGCCCGCGACGATCAGCAGGATGCAGACCGCCCGCACCGCCGTCGCCGGCTCGCCATAGACGGCGACCCCGATCACCGCCGCGCCCACGGCGCCGATGCCGGTCCAGACGGCGTAGGCCGTGCCGACCGGCAGGCGCTGCGTCGCCGCCCACAGGCCGATCATGCTGGCGGCCAGCGCCAAGGCCACCCCCAAGGAGATCAGCGGACGCTGCACCCCGACGTATTTCACGCCGGACGCCCAGCCCACTTCGAACAGCCCCGCCACGACGAGAACCAGCCAGGGATTGAGAGACAGAAGCCAAGACATGGCGGCTGAATGGCGGATGGCGCGCCTCCAGACAAGAGCTCTCGCCTGCTGCTCGGCGCCCGTCTCGAGAAACAAATTGGAGACGGCGTGCGTTGCCGCCTCAGTCGCTGAAGAGGTCGGGATCGAATGCGCGCCCCTGAAGTCCGCACCGGAATGCTGATCCGCCGCCCGGTCGATGAGGTCTATCAGGCCTTTACCGAGCCCGCCGTGACCTCGTGGTTCTGGTTCACTCACGGCGACCGGCGTCTGTCGCCCGGCGCCAGGGCGACGTGGACCTGGGGGATGTACGGCGTGTCCACCCGCGTCGCCGTCAAGGACGTCCAGGTCAACAGCCGCATCCTCATCGACTGGAAGCTGGACGATCAGCCGACCGAGGTCGAATGGCGTTTCCAGGCGCGCGACCGGACGACCTGGGTCGAGATCTTCAACCGAGGCTTCGCTGCGACGGATGAAGCCGTGGCGGCGGCTCTGGACGCCATGGAGGGGTTCACCCTGGTGCTGGCCGGCGCCAAGCTGTGGCTGGAGCGGGCGATCGAACCGACCTTCATCGTCGACCGCTTCCCCGATCAGGTGTCGCCGGACTGGAAACGCTAGGGCCGGGCCGCCGCCGCGACCGCCGCCTGAATCTTCAACGCCTGAACCGTCTCGCGCACGTCGTGAACCCGCACCATTCGGGCGCCGCGTCGCGCCCCCTCCAGCGCCAGGGCCAGTGAGCCGCCCAGGCGGTCGGTCGCCTCCGTCGCCGTTTCGTCCCCCCCCTGAATGAGGCGCTTGCGGCTGGCGGCGTAGAGCACCGGAAAGCCCTGATCGACCAGGGCGTCCAGACGTGCCGTCAGCGCCAGATTATGCGCCGTCGTCTTGGCGAAGCCGACGCCGGGGTCCAGCCATATCTTCTCGCGCGCGACCCCCGCCGCCAGGGCCGCCTCGGCGCGTTCCGCCAGAAACCCGGCGACCTCGGCCACGACGTCGTCATAGTGCGGGTCGTCCTGCATCGTCTTGGGCGCCCCCTTCATATGCATCAGCACCACCTCGCAGCCCAGTTGGGCGGCGGTCGCCAGACTGTCGGGCGCGTGGCGAAGCGCGGTCACGTCGTTCCATATCGTCGCGCCGGCGGTGACGGCGACGCGGGCCACGGCGGGCTTCATGGTGTCGATGCTGATCGCCCCACCCCAACGTGCGCGAAGGGCCGCGATCAGCGGGACGACGCGGGCGATCTCCTCGGCCTCGCCGACCGGATCCGAGCCCGGACGCGTGCTTTCGCCGCCCACGTCCAGCACGTCGGCGCCCTGATCGATCAGCCTCAGGGCGTGGGCCAGGGCGGCCTCATGGGTGGCGAGCCGCCCCCCGTCGGAAAAGCTGTCCGGCGTGACGTTGACGATCCCCATGACGAGCGGGGGCTTCACGAGGGATTGATGGGTCATGCGACAGCAGCTCCGAAGAGCGCGGTTTGACTTTCACCGCGCCTGGGTCCAGCCTCTAACGGCAATGGAACGCTTCGTCAGCCAGGCTCGACGCCTCACCCACGCGGGACGCCGCGTCGAAGGCCTTTAACCCGTAGCGGTCCCGCCGTGCGCCCTGCGCCGGGCGCCCGCTACGGGACCCAGTTGCTTAAAGTCTCTACTTCCACCTCTTCATTCTGCAGGACCGCGCCGGCCTGGGGCCGTTCGCGAAGATTTGCGACATGACACGCCGCCCAGACACCACGGACGAGAGCCGCACCGGCGAAGCGCCGCGCGGCGCCGACATCATCCCGTTTCGAAGGCCGATCGCGCCCGCCGCACCGCCCGCGTCGCCCGCCGATCACGAAACGACCGATCCAGAACATCCCGACGATGACGGCCCCTCAGCCGCCTGACGTCGCCCGAACTTCCAGAAAGTTTTCTTCATGACCACCCCTCGCAAGGGCGCCCTGCCCGCCATCACGCTTCGTAGCGACGACTTCGACGCCCTGGACCGCCTGGTCGGCGACCTGCCCGGCACGGGCCCCGCCGGCCTGCTGCAACAGGAGCTCGACCGCGCCAAGGTGTGCGAGCCCAAGGCCATGCCCAAGAACGTCGTCACCCTGAACCGCTGGCTGCACTACTCCGACGACCACAGTCCCGAGGTGCGCCGCGTGCAGCTGGTCCTGCCCAAGGACGCCGACATCGACGCGGGCCGCGTCTCCATCCTGTCCTTTGTCGGCGCCGGCCTGATCGGCCTGAAGGAAGGCCAGTCGATCGCCTGGCCGGACACCTCCGGCGCCGTGCGCAAGCTGACCCTGGTCAAGCTCGAGGAGCCCGAAGCGACGAACTGAGCCTCATCGCATCAGGACCAAAAAGAAGGGGCGCGCCCGGCGGGCGCGCCCCTTTTCATATCCGTCGTCCTGATCGCCCTCAGGCGCTCGGCGCGGGCTGGGCGGCGGCCTGAGGCTCCGCCGCCGGTTCGTCTTCCGGCGTGGCCGGAACCGACAGGGACGGGCCGACGACCGTGTCGTTGTCGTCGTCGCGCCTGGGAGGCTGGCCGTTCTCCAGCAGGTCCTTGATCTCGTCGCCCGACAGGGTCTCGTACTCCAGCAGGGCCTGGGACAGCTTCTCGTGGTCGCCCGCCTTCTCGGTCAGGATGCGGCGCGCCTCTTCCCAGCCTTCGGTGACGATACGGCGGACCTCTTCGTCGATGATGCGGGCCGTCTCTTCCGAGACGTTCTGGCTGCGCGACACCGAATGGCCCAGGAAGACCTCCTCCTGGTTCTCGCCATAGGCCACCGTGCCCAGCTTCTCGGAGAAGCCCCAGCGCGTGACCATGGCCCGCGCCAGCTTGGTCGCCTGTTCGATGTCCGAGCTGGCGCCCGAGGTGATGCTTTCCGGCCCGAAGATCAGCTCTTCGGCGACCCGGCCGCCCGCCATGATGGCGATGCGATCGATCATCTGCTGGAACTTCATCGAATAGCGGTCGCCTTCCGGCAACTGCATCACCATGCCCAGAGCCCGGCCGCGCGGGACGATGGTCGCCTTGTGCACCGGGTCGGCCATCTTGACGTTGATGGCGACGATGGCGTGACCGGCCTCGTGATAGGCGGTCAGGCGGCGTTCTTCCTCGTTCATGGCCATGGACTTCCGTTCGGAGCCCATCATGACCTTGTCCTTGGCGTCCTCGAAGTCGCGGTGCGTGACCATGCGACGGTCCTTGCGGGCCGCCATCAGGGCCGCCTCGTTGACCAGATTGGCCAGGTCCGCGCCCGAGAAGCCCGGCGTGCCGCGCGCCAGGGTCTTGACGTTGACGTCGGCGGCCAGCGGCACGTCCTTCATGTGGACGCGCAGGATGCGCTCGCGGCCCGAGACGTCGGGGTTGGGCACCACGACCTGACGGTCGAAGCGGCCGGGACGCAGCAGGGCCGGGTCCAGCACGTCGGGACGGTTGGTCGCAGCGATCAGGATGATGTTCTCGGACGCCTCGAAGCCGTCCATCTCGACCAGCAGTTGGTTCAGCGTCTGCTCGCGCTCGTCGTTGCCGCCGCCGAGACCCGCGCCACGGTGACGACCGACGGCGTCGATCTCATCGATGAAGATGATGCACGGCGCGTTCTTCTTGGCCTGTTCGAACATGTCGCGCACGCG
>DGIZ01000130.1:6442-6746 GCA_002386585.1 Brevundimonas sp. UBA4609
TTCGAACATGTCGCGCACGCGGCTGGCGCCGACGCCGACGAACATCTCGACGAAGTCCGAACCCGAGATCGAGAAGAAGGGCACGCCGGCCTCGCCCGCCACCGCGCGCGCCAGCAGGGTCTTACCCGTACCCGGAGGGCCGACCAGCAGGGCGCCCTTGGGAATCTTGCCGCCCAGACGCTGGAACTTGGCCGGGTCCTTCAGGAAGTCGACGACCTCCTGCAGTTCGTCCTTGGCCTCGTCCACGCCGGCGACGTCGTCAAAAGTTTTGCGGCCCTTGTGCTCGGTCAGCAGCTTGGCCTTG
>DGIZ01000089.1:0-631 GCA_002386585.1 Brevundimonas sp. UBA4609
ATCTGTCAGCCTGACCGACGTCGCCGCCCAGTCGCCCAGCACCCCGGCGGCCGGCCAGCGTCGCGGCCTGCGTTGGAACGAGAACGGCCGCTGGGGCCTGAATTTCAACCTGAACCAGCCCGTCGGCCGCGAAGCCGACTGGGGCGATGTCGAGGCCGGAGCCTACTACCGCCTCAGCCCGCGCCTGCGGGTCGGCGCCGCCGCCAACCTGGCTTCTCCTGAAGTCGACCCGGCCCGCGCCCCCGAGAGCGCCGCCGATCGCCGCGCCGCCCCGCGCGTGCGTCTCGAGACCATCTTCAAATTCTGATCCCGATCGCCTCTCTCAGCGAGAGGTGAACGCCGTCTGGATCGCCTCCACGCCGGCCAGGCCGCACGCGCCTGATTCGCCGAGGGCTTGGACATTGCGCGCCGTTATTCCGCCCAGGGCGTAGACCGGGCAGGGGGCCAGGGCCGCCAGGGCGGAGAAGGCCTTCACCCCCAGCGCGGGTTTGGCCGCCGAGGCGCCGCCTGCGGGAAAGACCGGCGACAGCACCAAGGCGTGCAGGTCGCGCGCGCCGCGCACAGCCGCTTCCGAATGGGCCGCGCCCGTCAGCAGCCAGTCAGGCCGCCGTCCCGACAGGGCGTAGGCCGA
>DGIZ01000089.1:881-9681 GCA_002386585.1 Brevundimonas sp. UBA4609
TCCCGACAGGGCGTAGGCCGACGACAGGGCGCGCTCGGGCAGATGCACGCCGTCAGCCCCCACCTGTTCAGCCAAGGCGGCGTCCAGTCCGACCAGCAGCAGGACGCCCGCCGCCCGCGTCGCCTCGCGCAGTCGAAGCCCGGTCTCGACCGCATCGGCGGCGCCGAAGGCGCGATACACGACCCCCGCGCCGGCCGGCAGCCGCGCCGCCGTCTCCCACGGGCGGGGCGTCCGCGCCGGATCGGTGAAGAACAGCAGGGGCGGCAGGGGGCGCGGGCTGACAGGCGCCGCCGTGAAGGCTACAGACTGGGACAGGGCCTGAGCGGCGTCCCACAGCGTGCGCGCGTCCTCGGCCATGAGTTCGGACAGGATCATGACCGCCACTACGCCCGCTTTCGCCGTTTCGTCCATCGCCGACCGTTTCGCCGAGGTGCGTCGCCGCATCCATGATGCAGCCCTGACGGCGGGCCGCGACCCTGCTTCGGTGGTGCTGACGGCGGTGTCCAAGACGCAAGGCGACGCCGCTCTGGAAGCCGCCCTCGCGACCGGCCAGCGGGTGTTCGGCGAGAACCGGGTGCAGGAGGCGAGGGCCCACTGGCACGACCGCCGCGCCGCCCTGCCGGACCTGGAGCTGCGTCTGATCGGCCCCCTGCAGACCAATAAGGCGCAGGAGGCGGTCGAACTGTTCGACGTCATCGAGACGCTGGACCGCGAACGTCTGGCGGCCGCCCTCGCCGCCGCCGTGCGCAGGACGGGGCGCCGCCCCCGCCTGCTGGTTCAGGTCAATACGGGCGCCGAGCCGCAGAAGGCGGGCGTTTCGCCGGAAAACGCCGACGCCCTGATCGCCGCCGCGCGCGACGTCTACGGTCTGACGGTCGAGGGGTTGATGTGCATTCCCCCGGCCGATGAAGATCCGGCGCCGCACTTCGCCTTGCTGGCCGCAATCGCCGCACGCAACGGGTTGAGCGTCCTGTCGATGGGCATGAGCGGCGACTATCTGACGGCGATCGGGGCGGGCGCGACCCATGTTCGGGTCGGTTCGGCGCTGTTCGGGGAACGAAATATGGTCCCTGCGACCTCTTAGGACGCAATATCGCGCCCGGCGCCCTTGGCGTTCGGCCCAAGCCTCGCCATTCTAAAGAAACCATGCGCACGCCCAAGACCATTCTGATCATCGATGACGACGACGACCTGCGGGAGGCCTTGGCCGAGCAGCTGGCGCTTCACGAGGAATTTCGTCCGGCCCAGGCCGCGACGGCGACCGACGGCGTTCGTCAGGCCAAGGAGGCGCGGGCCGACCTCATTCTTCTGGACGTCGACCTGCCCGACATGGACGGCCGCGAGGCCTGTCGCCTGATCCGCAAGGCGGGCGTGTCCACCCCGGTCATCATGCTGACGGCGCAGTCGTCGGATTCGGACGCCATCCTCGGCCTCGACTCCGGCGCCAACGACTACGTCACCAAGCCCTTCCGCTTCGCGGTTCTTCTGGCGCGCATCCGCGCCCATCTGCGCAGTCACGAACAGTCCGAGGACGCCGTCTTCCAGGTGGGCCCCTATGAGTTCCGCCCGGCCTCCAAGCTGATGGTCGACGACAAGGGCAAGAAGGTCCGGCTGACCGAGAAGGAAACCAACATCCTCAAATACCTCTATCGCGCCGGGGCCAAGCCGGTCTCGCGCGAAGAGCTGCTGACCGAGGTCTGGGGCTATAACGCTGGGGTCACCACCCACACGCTCGAGACCCACATCTATCGCCTGCGTCAGAAGATCGAAGCCGAGCCGGGCCAGGCGCGGCTGCTGCTGACCGACGCCGGCGGCTACCGACTCCAGCCCTGACCCCCGGATGAGCGAGCGTCGCCCGACCCCGCCGCTGGTGGCGCTTCGGGCGTTCGACGCAGCGGCTCGCCTCAGCAGCTTCCGCGAGGCGGCCGAGGAGCTGGGCGTCACCCCCGGCGCCGTCAGCCGCCATGTGAAGGCGCTGGAGATGCGGCTGGGCCTGCGCCTGTTCGACCGTTTCAACCGCTCGGTGCGGCTGACCGCCGACGGCAAGCGTCTGGCCCAGGGCGTCGCCGACGCCTTCGAACGGCTGGAAAGCGCGCTGGAGGCGGTCCGCCCCGGACGCTCGCGCCAGTTGCGCATCACCGCCTTGCCGTCCCTCGCCAGCAAGTGGCTGTCGCCGCGCCTGCACCGCTTCAGCGAGGAGAACCCCGATCTCGACCTGATCGTCTTCGCTGAGGACCGCCTCGCCGACCTGTCGAACGGCGAGGCGGACGTGGCGCTGCGTTACGGCGAAGGTCCCTATCCGGGCCAGACGGCGCGGCGGTTGATCAATGAGCGGCTGATCCCGGTCTGCGCCCCGTCCTTCGCCGCCGCCCGGCGGTTGAACCAGCCCTCCGATCTGCTGGACGTGGTCCTGATCCACGAGACCTGGCACGACATGCCCTACGCCGACCGCATGGGCTGGAAGGCCTGGTTCGAGAGCGCCGGCGTCGATGATCCGCGGGTGAACCATCTGCGCGGCCCCCATTTCAGCCACAGCCACCTGGCGCTGGAGGCGGCCCTGTCGGGACGCGGCGTGGCCCTGACCTCGGCGCCCCTGGCGGCGGACGACCTGCGCGAAGGGCGCCTGATCCAGCCGGTCGACCACGCCCTGACCAACAACCTGGCCTATTGGGCGGTGGTTCTGCCGGAACGGGCGGACGAACCCAAGCTGCGTCGCTTCCTCAACTGGATCGTGACCGAATCACGGCCGGATCGGGACGCAGAAGCGGATCAGTTGACCTGAGGTCACTCGACGCGGCCTAACCGTGGTTTGTTTCCAGCGGCTGCGCTTCCTATCTTGAGACCGTTCGGAACTCCCTAGCCGGAAGGAAGCAAGTCATGAAACTCGTGCATCCCCGCGCCTCGAGCTTCTCGTTCGAAGGCATCGTGGTCTTCACCGGCAGCGTCACCCTGATCCTGCTGGGCGTGCTGGCCGGCGCCAAGCTGCTGGGCGCGGCCTGAGCTTAAGTCAACGCGGGCGCCATTCGCTGAGAAGGGCGCCCGTGGCCCCATCCTCGAAGGCCAGTCGGTCCAGCCGCAGCGCGGCGACGCAGACCGGACGGCTTTCGGCGTCCTTCTGGACGCAATGGACGGCCTTGCCGTCCGCGAAGGCGGTCAGCCGACCTTCCAGCCGCAGGGCGTAGCCGCCCGGCGCCGGCGTCGGAGCGACGCTCTTCTCTCCCCGAATGACATGGACATAGGCCTGGCCCTGACGGCGGCCCAGGCGAGAGCCGCCCGTTTCGAACACGGCGGCCAGACCGGCGCTGCGCTCCGGCTGGACGACTGGCGGCGACGCGACGGTCTCAACAGTCTTGGCCTCCAACGTCTTGCCCTCGGCGGGCGTCTTGTCCGCAGTTTGAGCTGGCGAAGGCGCGGGATCAGGCGCGGGGGCGGGCTGAGCCGCTGACGTCGGGCAGACGTCCAGGCTGCTCCATGGCTGGGCGATCCAGAAGCCCTCGACCGCCTCCCACTTGTCGACCGCCCCTTCGCGGGTCGCGGGGACCAGCGCTGACGCGCTCAGATCTTCCGGCGTGACCGCCAAGGTCAGGCTGCCGTCTTCATTGCGGGCGAGGCGGGGCAGGCCGCCCGCCTCTCCGATGACGTTCGTCTCGCCGCCGCAGCCGAAGGGCAGGCGCACCGACACGGTGCGGCCGGTCAGGGCCGCATTGCGCGTCTGTCCGTCGGCCAAGGCCGTTCCAGCCTCGGTCAGCGCGGCCAGAAGGGCGGCTCGGTTCAGCGTGGAATCCAGCACGACCGTCGGCGGCGGGGTCGGATTCGCAGGCGCGGCAGGCTCCGGCGGCCGCTGACACCACGTCAGAAACGGCAGGGCCGCCGCCAGGGCGAGCGGCGCGGCGAGACGGGTCGTTGTGATCGACATGGAACCAGCCTAACACGGGAAACGCTGGTTGACGCCCCGACCCGTGATCTGACCCGTGATCGCGGTCGAGGCTGGGCTGAAAAAGGGGGTCTTGCGCGGGTGACGCTGGACCAGATCATCGCTCTCATCGTCCTGGTCGCCGTGGTCGGGGTGATGATCCACGGCCGGATGCGTTCCGACGTGGTCGCGCTCAGCGGCGCGGCGGCCTTGCTGCTGTTCGGCGTGGTGCGCCCGGTCGAGGTTCAGAGCGCCTTCGCCAGTCCGGCCGTCATCGCCCTGGCCGGGTTGTTCGTTATCGCCTACGCCATCGAACTGTCGGGCCTGCTGGGCCTGATGATCCGCAAGGCGACGGGGCTGTGTCGGCGTTTCGGCGCCACGGGCATCTGGGTGGTGATCGGCCTGTGCGGCTCGGTCGGCGGCTTCCTGAACAATACGCCGGTGGTGGTGCTGGCCGCCCCGGTGGTGCGCGACATGGCCCGGTCGCTGAAGCTCTCGCCCAAACGGTTCCTGATGCCGCTCAGCCATGTGACGGTCATGGGGGGCCTGCTGACCCTGATCGGCACCTCGACCAACCTTCTGGTCAACGACATGGCGCGCAACGCCGGTCAACCGGTGTTCAGCCTGTTCGAGATCACCCCTGTGGGCCTGGTCATCGCCCTGGTCGGCGGTCTGTGGCTCTATTTCGTCGGCGCCCGGCAGTTGGGCCGCGCCGCCTGCGCCGAGGAAGAGGCGGAGGCCGAACGCGAACGTCTCGAGGCGGAAGCTCAGGCGGCGAAGACGTCGCGCCGGTGGCGTCTGCCCTTCTCCCTGCCGTCCCTCGCCCAGTTGGGCGAAAGCCGCAGCCAGCGTGACGGCACGGGCGACGCCCATCTGGGCGACGTGGACCTCTACGCCTCGGCCGACCGCCCCCTGCAGTGGAAGCGGGCGCTGATCGCCCTGGCGGTCTTCGTCCTGGTGGTGGCGGCGGCGGGCCTGGGGATCGCCCCGATCGCGGCGGCGGCCTTCGCCGGGGCGGTGGCCCTGATCCTGCTGGGCGTGCTGACGCCGGAAGAGGCCTATTCGGGCCTGAAGCCGGACATCCTGCTGTTGATCGCGGGCATGGTGGTGGTCGGCACGGCCATCGAGGTGACGGGGCTGGCGGCGCAGGGCGCGGGCCTGCTGATCGAAGTGATCCGCCCGTTCGGGCCGCTGGGCGCCCTGATCGTGCTCTACGGCGTGACCCTTTTCGCGACCGAGCTTCTGTCCAACGCCACGGTGGCGGTGCTGGTGACGCCGATCGCCGTCGCCCTGGCCGAGAGCCTGGGCGTCGATCCGCGGCCTTTCCTGGTGGCGGTGATGATGGCCGCCTCGGCCGCCTTCGCCACGCCCTTCGGCTATCAGACCAACGTCCTCGTCTATCAGATGGCGGGTTACAGCTACATGGACTTCGTTCGCGTCGGCACGCCGCTGAACCTGATCACCTGGGCGGCGGCCATGGTGGCCATCCCGATCTTCTTCCCGTTCTGACGCCGCGTCAGACGTCCAGATCCATCACCACCGGGGCATGGTCGCTGGGTCGCTCCCATTCGCGCACCGTGTCCAGAATGCGGGCGCTGCCCCTGACCACGGCGGGCGTCAGGCCGGGCGAGGTCCACAGGTGGTCCAGGCGCAGGCCCCGGTTCGACTTGCGGAAGTCCTTGGCGCGATAGCTCCACCAGCTGGCCAGCTTGGTCGGATCGGGGATCTGGTCGCGCACCACATCGGTGAAACCGCCGGCGTCCTGGAGCCGGTACAGGGTCTCGACCTCGCCAGGGGTGTGGCTGACCACCTTGGACATGAAGCGGTGGTTCCAGACGTCGTTCTCGCCCGGCGCGATGTTGAAATCGCCGGCCAGGACCAGGGGCCGCTGGCGGTCGCGGGTCTTCATCTCGGCGGTCAGCCGTTCATAGAAGTCCATCTTGTGGTCGAACTTGGGGTTCAGTTCGCGGTCGGGCAGGTCGCCGCCCGCCGGGATGTAGAAGTTCTGAACCTCGACCCCCTCGACCACGGCCGAGACGCAGCGGGCGTGGCCTTCGCGGCAGACGTCCAGCCTGGGACTGTCGGCGATGGGCAGGCGGCTGGCGATCGCCACTCCATGCCAGCCCTTCTGGCCGCCGACGCGCAAGTGGGGCAGGCCCATGTCGATGAAGGCCTGACGCGGGAACTGGTCCTCGGTGCATTTGATCTCCTGCAGGCACAGGACGTCCGGGGCGTGTTCGGCGACGAAACGGGCGACCTGATCGATGCGCAGGCGGACCGAGTTGATGTTCCAGGTGACGATGCGAAGGCTCATGCGACCGGGCTTAGCAGCTTGCCGTCGCGGGGTCTAAGCCGACGGCTGTCCAAGGTCTTCGGCTTAATAAAAAGGCGCCCGGAGCGAGGTCCGGGCGCATGAAGTTCGTCTCTCTCGCCGCCAGGCGGGGATGAATCCGTGGCGGGCGGGACGGCCGCCGCCGTCCTGTGCCCAAAGTGTCACGGGCAACAAAAAAGGTCAAACTGTCATATTTGTAATTATGAGCGGCGGTCGAGGCGCCGCCGGGATCAGTTGCGTCGGTTGCGCCGGGTCGGATCGCGCAGCTGGAACAGGCTGGCGGCCAGGCCGGGCGCCGGCTCCAGCGTGGTCAGCTGCACCCGGGTGCGCGAGCCCTGCGCATCGGTGATGGTCCATTCCTGCAGCCGCACGGGCGAGCCGGCGAAGGCCAGGATGACTGAGCCCTCGTTCGGACGGCGCGCGTCGCGAGCGGTGATGGCGAAGGCGCCGGAGTCCATGCGCGTCACGCGGTCGATCTTCACGCCCTGGTCCAGACGGACCTCGCGCGCCAGGAAGGTCGACAGCGGCGTCTGGCCCAGCGGGGCCTGCCGGAAGACGTTCAGCCGGGGATCCCAGCGGCTGACGTTATTGCCGTCGGCCACCACCAGCAGGCCAGCCGGTTCGGTGTATTCGAACCGCATCTTGCCGGGGCGCTGCAGATAATAGCGGCCGGTGCGGCGCTGATTGTTCGGCCCGGTCTCGACGAAGGTCCCCTGGGCCGTGGTCATGGCCGTCAGATAGGTCTGGGCCTGGCGCAGCACGGCCTGATCCTCGGCGGACAGCCCGGCTTGCGCCAGGACGGCGGCGGGGGCGGCGGCGAGGGCCACCAGGGCGGCGGAGCCGAGGCCGAAGGCGCGGCGGGAAATGCTCATGTCTTTTCTTCTCCCGTTCTGAACGGTTTTCGACCCGGCCAGGGTGACGACTTCATCCGGCGGGCTGATGACGCCAGCCTGACCATATTCCGGCGCTCCGATGAAGCGGCGTTCATCGTTTAGTGTCCTAGCGCTCGCGACGCGGTCGCTCGCTGCTTGAGGACGTGAGGCGTTTAAGTGTCGGCCGAGGCGTGTTGTTTCCCGTCGCGCGCGATTGGCGCTGAAGCAGCGAGCCGCCGCGCGGCGAGCGATAGCGCCCGGCAGCAAAGCTGCCGCTTTGGCCGCCAAGCCGATCAAACCATGGGCGGCGGTCCGGCCAGCACTTCGCGCTTGCCGGCGTGGTTGGCCGGGCTGACGACGCCTTCCTGCTCCATGCGTTCGATCAGGGTGGCGGCGCGGTTGTAGCCGATCTGCAGGCGGCGCTGGACGTAGGAGGTCGAGGCCTTGCGGTCGCGCGTGACCACGGCCACGGCGCGGTCATACAGGTCGTCCCCGGTGCCGCCGCCGTCTTCGCCCATGGCGCCGTCGCCGTCGCCGTCCGGTTCGTCGGTGATCAGGTCGAGGTATTCCGGCTCGGCCTGGGCCTTCAGGTGTTTGCAGACGTCCTCAACCTCTTGGTCGCCGACGAAGGGGCCGTGCAGGCGGGTGATGCGTCCGCCGCCCGCCATGTAGAGCATGTCGCCCTGACCCAGCAGCTGCTCGCCGCCCTGTTCGCCCAGAATGGTGCGGCTGTCGATCTTCGACGTGACCTGGAAGGAGATCCGGGTCGGGAAGTTGGCCTTGATGGTGCCGGTGATGACGTCCACCGACGGGCGCTGCGTGGCCATGATCAGGTGGATGCCCGCCGCGCGCGCCATCTGGGCCAGACGCTGGACGGCGCCTTCCACGTCCTTGCCCGCGACCAGCATCAGGTCGGCCATCTCGTCCATGACCACGACCAGATAGGGCATGGGCTCGGGGCGGATCTTCTCGCTCTCGTAGACGGGGCGGCCCTGTTCGTCGAAGCCGGTCTGGACGGTGCGCTCGAAATGCTCGCCCTTTTCCTGCGCCTCGCGGGCGCGCTCATTGTAGCTGGCCACGTTGCGGACGCCGAGCTTGGACATCCGGCGATAGCGGTCCTCCATCTCGCGCACGGTCCACTTCAGGGCCACGACCGCCTTCTTGGGGTCGGTCACGACCGGCGCCAGCAGGTGCGGAATGCCGTCATAGACCGACAGTTCGAGCATCTTGGGGTCGATCATGATGAAGCGGCACTCGGCGGGCGAGTGGCGATACAGGATCGACAGGATCATGGCGTTGACCCCGACCGACTTGCCCGAGCCGGTGGTGCCCGCAATCAGCAGGTGGGGCATACGCGCCAGATCGGCCACATAGGGCTCGCCGCCGATGGTTTCGCCCAGCGCCAGGGGCAGCAGGTGGCTCTTCTTGTCGTATTCGCCCGACGCCAGCAGGTCGCGCAGGAAGACCGTCTCGCGCTTGGCGTTGGGCAGTTCGATGCCGATGGCGTTGCGGCCCTGAACCACGGAAATGCGGCAGGCGCGGGCCGACATGGAGCGGGCGATGTCGTCGGCCAGGGCCACGACGCGGCCGTGCTTCACGCCCGGCGCGGGCACCAGTTCATACAGGGTGACGACGGGGCCGGGGCGGATCTGGTCGATCTGGCCGCTATCGCCGGATGTCCAA
>DGIZ01000089.1:9849-10083 GCA_002386585.1 Brevundimonas sp. UBA4609
TCCTGAAGCACGCCCTCCAGCATCTTGGCGTTGGCCTTCAGCGATTCCTCGTCGACGGCGCCGCCGCGCTGGGCGGGCTTGGCCAGAATGCCCAGCGGCGGCAGTTCGAAGCCGCCTTCGCCCGCGAAATCGAAGGCCTGCTGATCAGCGTCGCTGCGGACGGGCTTGGGCGCCTTGACCGCCGCCACCTTGGGCTCGGCCGGGCGGCTGGGGCGGGCCGAGAGATCGGAAGAG
>DGIZ01000134.1:0-6292 GCA_002386585.1 Brevundimonas sp. UBA4609
GGCGCGGCGAACAGCCACGTCCTGGATCGCAGCCGCCTGCGCGGCATTCGGCGGCGGCGCCGTGTTCAGGCTGGCCAGAGGCGCGGCGTTGAGGGCGTTCTGGTCGGCCAACTGGCCAAAGTCCTGGAACAGCAGCACCCGCACATAGTCGATGGCCGTGCGGTCGCTGTAGAGCTTGACCCGCCAGGAGCCGTCAACCCCCTTCGCCACCACGCCGACCGGGAGGCCGCGCGGGAAGCCGCCGCCGTCGCCTGAAGTCAGGATGCGGTCGCCGTCCTGCACCGCCCCCTGGCCCCGCACATAGTCCAGGCGCGGGCTGCGGCTGCCGTCGCCGGTCAGCATGGCGCGGGCGTCCGTGCGCTCGACCATGACCGGAATGCGCGAGGCCACGTCGGTCAGCAACACCATGCGGCTGTGCACGCCGGAAACGCCCGAGATGCGGCCGACGACGCCGTGCTCGCTCAGCACCGGATTGCCGACACGCACGCCCTTGCCAGCGCCGACGTTCAGCAGGCGCGACCGGGCGAACGGACCGCGCACGTCGGTGATGGCGCGACCGGCCGTCATGGCGATGGGCGGCTCGGTCTGAAGGCCCAACAGTTGTTCGTAGCGGGCGTTCAGATTCTTCAGCGCCATGGCGTCGTCCCGCCAGGCGCTCATCTCCGCCAGTTCGCGACGCAGGCGACGGTTCTCCGACACGGCGAAGAAGTAGCCTTTGACGTAATCGACGGCGTCGCCGGTCCAGCGCACCGGAGCGGCCAGGACGCCGCCCGTGGTTCCTGCGGCGGTGTCAAACGCGGCCTGCGCCGGCTGAAGGTCATCCGCGCCCGGCTGTGGTCGATCGGCGAGCAGAAGCATGATCGCAGCGACGATGCCGCCGACGACCATGACCGCGGCCGTCCAGGCCAGCGGCACCTTCAGATTCTCGAACGGTCCGTCGCGAAACGCCACGGCCAGCCTTCCTGCTAGAGCTTAGAAATCGGCGGACCGAGGCCCGCCGACGGTGCGGGCCTGTCGCTGAAACCGCCCCCTCTTCAGGATTGCGGCGCCGACGACAGGCCGATCAGCCTCAGAGCGACGACTCGAGCACGCCCTTCATCCACGACGGGTGCTCCAGCACCTTGCCGCAGCCGATGGCGACGCAGGACAGCGGGTCGTCCGCCACCTGCACCGGCAGGCCCGTGTGGTCGCGGATCTCGGCGTCCAGGCCGCGCAGCAGGGCGCCGCCGCCCGTCAGCATGATGCCCTTGTCGGCGATGTCGGCGGCCAGTTCCGGCGGCGTGGCCTCCAGGGCGACCTTCACGGCCTCCACGATCTGCGAGACCGGCTCGGCCAGGGCTTCCGCCGCCTGACGTTCGCTCATCTTCACTTCGCGCGGCACGCCCTGCATCAGGTCGCGGCCCTTGACCTCGATCGACAGGCCTTCGCCGTCGGCCGGGACGCGTGCGGTGCCGATGTCCTTCTTGATGCGCTCGGCGGTCGTCTCGCCGATCAGCAGGTTATGGTTGCGGCGCATATAGGCGATCAGGGCGTCGTCCATCATGTCGCCGCCGACGCGGACCGAACGCGAATAGACGATGCCGGACAGCGACAGCACGGCGACTTCGGTCGTGCCGCCGCCGATGTCGACGACCATCGAACCGGTCGGCTCGTGGATCGGCAGGCCGGCGCCGATCGCGGCGGCCATCGGCTCGTCGATCAGGCCGACGCGGCGGGCCGAGGCGTTCAGGCAGGAATCGTTGATGGCGCGGCGTTCGACGGCCGTGGCGCCCGACGGGACGCAGACGATCATCTTCGGGTTCACGAAGCCCTTGCGGTTATGAACCTTGCGGATGAAGTGCTTGATCATCTCTTCGGCGACTTCGAAGTCGGCGATGACCCCGTCGCGCATCGGGCGGATGGCTTCCATGTGGCCGGGGGTGCGACCCAGCATCTGCTTGGCTTCCAGGCCGACGGCGTGGACGATCTTGCGGCCGCCGACGTTGCGCAGGGCGACGACCGACGGCTCGTTCAGGACGATCCCCTTGCCGCGCATGTAGATCAGGGTGTTGGCCGTCCCCAAATCCATTGCGATGTCATTGGAAATCATGCCGAAGAGGGGTGAAAGCATGGGCGTCGGTTACCGCTTTAGTTCGGGCCTGCAAGGGCGTGAATTTCATTCGTCCGCTGTGGCGACGCCCTACCCCCGCTTCACGCTGACCGCAAAGCTGTCCTGACCGTCTTCGCCGAGCCGACTACAGGCCCGTTTGCCCTCATGCCGCAGGGATTGCAAGCGCCTATGACTTCTCGATCACAGGCTTGTCACGGCAAGGCTTGAAAGCCTTGCCGGTCAAGCTTTCCAGCCCCGCTTGCGGGGCGTTCGGATCAGACGGCCGGAATACCCTCGGCATGGAGCACGCGCTGCACGGCCGGGCGCGACTGAACAAGGTCCAGATGAGCGTTGAGCTTCGGGAAACGGGTCTTGTCCAACAGCCCCGCCTGGCGCGCCCAGCGGGTGAAAACCATCAGATAACCGTCCGCCATCGAATGATCTTCGCCCATGACCCAGGGACCGGCCAGCAGATGATTCTCGGCCAGGTCGTACTTCTCCAGCGCGACCTTGACGGCCTCGTCCCTGGCCTCGCCTTCGAGCGGCGGTTTGGAGAACAGCGCCTTGCCGATGGCCGGGTGCAGCGAGGACGCCAGCCAGCCGTTGAAAGCCTGCAGTCGCGCGAATTCGAACGGATTATCCAGGTCGGCCAGTTGAGCGTGCGGATGCGTCTGGGCGACATAGGCCAGGATGGCGGCGTTCTGGGTGATCACGCCCTCGGAGGTCTGGAGCGCCGGGGTCACGCCCGCCGGGTTGATCGCCAGATACTCCGGCGTCCGCTGCTGGCCGGCGCGCAGGTCGATCTTCTCGATCGCATAATCCGCGCCCGCCTCTTCCAGGCCGATATGCGAGGCGACAGCACAGGCGCCGGGGGAATAGTAGAGCTTCAGCATGGTCGTTCTCCGATCAATCGACTGACAGATTGCGTGCGGCCTCGCGGCGCTTCACCCACTCGCGCACCGCCAGCATCAATACAAGCCAAACGCCTGCGACGGCCGCCAGGATCACCGAGGTCCACACGCCGTCGCCGCTGACCGCCGCCATGAAGGAGCCTCCGAAGAAGGCCACCAGAGCCGTCTTGGGCAACACCCCCAGGGCGCATCCCGCCAGATAGGCCGGGAATGAAGCGCGCACCGCCCCGAACGCCATGTTCACGACGATGAAGGGCGCCGAGGGCACGTTGCGGATGATGAAGCTGGCCGAAAAGGCGTTGCGGCCGACAAACCGGCGGATGCGCTCCACCGTCCCGCCGCCGTAGCGTTCCAGCGTGCGCGCGGTCGGTCCGCGCCCAAGCCAATAGGTCACGGCCGCCGAGGCGATAGTGGCGATCCAGCTGTAGAGGAAGCCGAACCACGGGCCGAAAGCCACCACGCAGGCGGCGATCAGCAGGAACTGCGGCACGCCGATGAAAGCGGACAGGGTGAAGACCACGACCGCCGCAACCAGGCCCCACGGGCCGATGCGATAACCCGCCAGCCAGTCTTCCAGCCGGTCCTCTGCGCCCAGCGCCAACTGGGTCTTGCCCAAGGCGAACAGAGCGATGATTCCCCCCAGCAGCAGCAGGGTGACGGCCAGGGTTCGCCACCGTCTGGCCTCCATGTTCAGCAGGAAATCGACGACGCGCCGCATAAATTTCGCCCAAATCGCCTTTTGATCGTCCGCGACGCGCACAAACGTTGTGCGGCCCTGCGGGGTTGCGTATCAAGCCTTCGCCTCCCCGGCTCTCTCCACATCCTCCAGACAGGATAGCCATGTCCAGCCTTCAGTCCGCCTCCCTCGCCCGCGTCAAGCCTTCGGCCACCCTGGCCGTGACCGCCCAGGCGCGCGAGCTGAAACGTCAGGGCCGCGACGTCATCGGCCTGGGCGCCGGCGAGCCGGACTTCGACACCCCGGACAACGTCAAGGCGGCGGCCATTGAGGCCATCAACCGCGGCGAGACGAAGTACACCGACGCGGACGGCATGCCCGAGCTGAAGGCCGCCATCGTCGCCAAGTTCGCCCGTGAAAACGGCCTGACCTACGAAACGAACCAGATCCACGTCGCCTCGGGCGGCAAGCCGGTGATCTACAACGCCCTGGTGGCGACGCTGAACCCCGGCGACGAGGTGATCGTCCCCGCGCCCTATTGGGTCTCCTATCCCGACATGGTGCTGCTGGCCGGCGGCGAGCCCGTCACCGTGATCGGCCAGGAAGCCGACGGCTTCAAGCTGCGTCCCGAAGTGCTGGACGCCGCCATCACGCCGAAGACCAAGTGGATCATCCTCAACTCGCCGTCGAACCCGACCGGCGCCGCCTATACCCGCGCCGAACTCGAAGCCTTGGCCGAGGTGCTGCGCAAGCATCCGCAGGTCTGGATCCTGACCGACGACATGTACGAGCACCTCGTCTACGGCGGCTTCGACTACGTCACCATCGCCCAGGTCGCGCCCGACCTCTACGACCGCACGCTGACGGTCAACGGCGTGTCCAAGGCCTATGCCATGACCGGCTGGCGCATCGGCTATGCGGGCGGCCCCAAGCCCCTGATCGATCTGATGCGCAAGGTGGCCAGCCAGACGACCTCCAACCCCTCGTCCATCAGCCAGTGGGCGGCGGTCGAGGCCCTGAACGGTCCGCAGGACTTCCTGCCGGTCCGCGCCGCCGCCTTCGAGAAGCGCCGCGACCTGGTCGTCTCCATGCTGAATCAGGCGGGGGGCATCCGTTGTCCGAAGCCGGAAGGCGCCTTCTACGTCTATCCGTCGATCGAGGGCCTGATCGGCAAGACGGCGCCGTCGGGCGTGGTCATCGCAGACGATGAGATCTTCACCGCCGAATTGCTGAACGCCGAGGGCGTGGCCGTGGTCCAGGGCGCGGCCTTCGGCCTGAGCCCCTATTTCCGCATCAGCTACGCGACCTCAGACGCGGTGCTGGAAGAGGCCTGCACCCGCATCCAGCGCTTCTGCGCCAGCCTGAAGTAAGAGGCCCTAAGCCCTCCCCCTCGATGGGGAGGGTCATGGGCCGTCCAATGGACCTAATGAATCGGCGCCGGCGGCAACACCAGGGTCGGCGCCAGCTTCAGCACGAACCCGAGGCACCATTCCGTCGCCCCGGCGGAGTTGTCTATCTCGGCGTCCAGGCGGCGGGTCAGGCGGCAGGCGGCGTCGGGAGCGTGATCCGCATCGGGGCCCGCATAGAGGACCACCGGCCCGACCGGCAACGAACCCTGGCGATAGGCCATGTTCAGCAAACCGGAAGACTGGATCATGATCTCGTCGAGGGGAGGATGCGGCTGGTCCGGGTCGACTTCATCCGCCTCCGCATCCGAGGCGGAACCCAACAAGGCCTTCACCTGCGCCTCGACCGCGTCCGGGTTCAGGCGAAACACCTCGGCTGTCAGGGCGTCTCCGGGCGAGGCGGGCATGGTGAAACGCGGCGCATCCTGCATGGCGAGGATCGCTCCGGCCAGCAGGACGCCCGCCAGCATCAGGTCGCCCGGCTGACGGCGAAGTCGGCCAGGGCCTCGAGCGCCGCGCGCCACGGCCCGGCGGGCAGGACCTGCAAGGCCGCCTTGGCCCGGTCGGCGTAGTCGCCGGCCGTATCCAGCGTGGCGGCGACGGCGCCGCTGCCGATGATCAGTTCGCGGGCGCGGTCGAAATCCTCGGGCTTGCGGTCGCCCTTGGTGATGACACGATCCCAGAACAGATCTTCTGTCCCCTTGGTGCGCTGAACGGCCAGCAGCAGCGGCAGGGTGGCCTTGCCCTCGTTGAAGTCGTCCCCGGCGTTCTTGCCCAGGGTCTCGGTCGCGCCGCCATAGTCCAGCGCGTCATCCGCCAGCTGGAAGGCGATGCCCAGGGCCATGCCGTAGTCACGCAGGGCCGCAACCTGTTCATCCGTCGCGCCCGCGCCGACCGCGCCCGATTCGGCGGCCGCGGCGAACAGCTCGGCCGTCTTGGCGCGGATGATCTGCAGATAGGTGTCCAGGTCCAGGTTCAGATCGTGGGCGCGCGTCAGCTGCAGCACCTCGCCCTCGGCGATCACGGCCGACGCTGTGGCCAGAATGCCCAGCGCGCGCAGGGAATCCGTCTCGACCATCAGTTCGAAGGCGCGCGCGAACAGGAAGTCGCCGACCAGCACCGACGAGGCCGCGCCCCAGATCAGGTGCGCCGCGACCTTGCCCCGGCGCATTTCCGAGCCGTCGACGATGTCGTCATGCAGCAGGGTGGC
>DGIZ01000134.1:6511-7030 GCA_002386585.1 Brevundimonas sp. UBA4609
GTCATGCAGCAGGGTGGCGGTGTGGATGAACTCGACCGAGGCGGCCAGCTTCTTGGGGCCTTCGATGGGGCCGGTCTGCCCCACCGCTCGGGCGGCGGCCACGGTCAGCAGGGGGCGCAGACGCTTGCCCCCCGCCGACACCAGATGCTCCGCCAGCAAGGGGATCACCGGCACGTCGGACTGCATCCGCGCGATGATCAGGGCGTCGACCGCCGCCATGTCGTCCTTGGCCAGACGAACCAGGGCGTCCACATCGCCCTTGGGACGGGAGGCGACGGCGAGAGCTGCGTCCACGAAAATCTCTTTCAGCACAGGGGCGAAGGGGGAGATTCGCCCGAAATTCACACGCATCCGCTTGCCCGGACGCGATGCGGCGCACAATGGTGGCGGCGCCATGATGGGTCAAGCCGAGTCATCCCTTACTGTCGCCGCAGAGGTGACCGAATCCGCGCTTCTGGGCGGCCGCGTCCGCTTGCGCCAACCCGCCAAGGGATATCGCGCGGGCATGGACGCCGCCTT
>DGIZ01000140.1:0-788 GCA_002386585.1 Brevundimonas sp. UBA4609
CGCCTCCTCCAGCCCCCTGAACCGACTGGCGCACGTCAGCGTCAGCCGCTGCTCCACCCCGCAGCCGTCCGCGTTCAGCGGCCGGCTCTCGCAACGCCCGATCACCAGATGCGGAAACCCCGCCCCCTGCGGCGCCTCATCCCAGACCCGCACCGGATCGCCCAGCAGCGCCTGCAACGCCCCGTCGCCGCCCAGATGCGCGATCAGCGCCTTCACCACCGCCCCTTCATGATCCTTCATCGCGCCCGCTCCAGGTTCAGCCGTAGCTGGCCCGCCGCCTTCGGATCGGTCTCGATCCCGACCAAGGCCCAGTCCGCCCCGCCGAAGCGCGCCACCAGCCCCTCCTCCAAGCGAGGATCGGCCCGCACCGTGGCGCTCAGCGTCTCCACGCCGCGCGTCACTCCCGCTTCCGTCCGTTCGCGCCGCCTGCGCGCGCCCAGCGCCAGCCACAGCGACCCGACCGGCTCATAGCTGACCACCTGCCCGCCATAGGGCGTATGCGCCGCCACCGGCCGCACCAGCGACGCCACCACCTTCATCGCGCCCGCGCTCACAGCCGCACCACGCGATGGGGCGCGATCCACCCCTCGACCGGCGCCGCCGACATCTCGCTCTCGCCGCGCTCAAAGGCGCGCATCACCAGCATCATCACCGCCAGCCTCAGCGGCGCCGGCGAGGTCGAGGTCAGGCTCAGGCCCACCTCCCCTTCCACCCGCGCCCTGGCCGCGTCGATCAGGGTCTGGATCAGCCCATCCTCCGCCTCATGCTCGACGCGCAGGAACAGCTTC
>DGIZ01000140.1:988-5365 GCA_002386585.1 Brevundimonas sp. UBA4609
CCTTGTGGGAGAAGGTGGCCGCCGAAGGCGGACGGATGAGGGGTCTTGCGCCCGCGAAATCCCTCACCCTCCCACCGCTTACGCGGCGGACCCCTCCCTCTCCCACAAGAGGAGAGGGCTCTCGTGCGCTGTCCCTACGAAGCCGCGAACTTCATCAGCTTGATCGCATCGAAGTTCTGCACCCCGCCGCCCACGCGCTTGGTCGTGTAGAACAGCACATAGGGCTTGGCCGAATAGGGATCGCGCAACACCCGCACCCCCGCCCGATCCACGATCAGATAGCCGCGCGCAAAGTCGCCGAACGCGATCGACAGACTGTTGGCCGCCACATCCGGCATCGTCTCGATCTCGGTGACCGGATAGCCCAGCAAGGACGCGGTCTCGCCCGGCCGCGTCGCCGGCGACCAGACATAGTTCCCGTCCGCATCCTTGAACTTGCGCACCGCCGAAACCGTGCGTCGGTTCATCACGAAACGCCCGTTCGGACGGTACTGGGCCTTGGGCGCATAGATCAGGTCGATCAGCCTATCGACCGGACTGGCGCTGGCGAAACCGCCCGCCGCGCCGGACGCCACCGTGCCGATCTGGCCCCAGGTCTGCGTCCCCTCGGTCGCCGTGTCATAGGCCAGAAAGCCCTTGGGCTTGTTGACCCCGTCGCCGCTGACGAAGGCCGCCGTCTCCTGCGCCGCAAAGGCGTCCTCGACCTCGGCCGCCAGCCATTCGTCCAAGTCGATCAGGGCGTCGTCCAGCAGGCTCTGCGTCGCCGCCGGACAGGCGTAGAGATCGGCGGACGAGAACTCCAGCAGCGCCAGGGTCGCCGGGTCGGTCTCCGGGCGCGCCGCCGTCTCGGCGACCCAGCCCGCCTGCAGGCCCGCCGTCGACACCGGCTTCCTGAACACGCCCGACCCGACCGTGCGCACCGTGGCGATCTCGCGCATCGGCGACCCCGCCATCAGGCGACGCTCGATGGCCCGCTCCGTCTCCGGCGGCACGACATAGCCCGCCGAGTTCGACGCCGACGACAGCCCCGCCTTCAGCTCCAGCCCGTGCGAGGCGCCCGACTTCATATAGCCGTCCCACGCCGCCTTGGCCTCGGGCGCGGCGACCACGGCGGGCGGCTCGGCGCCCAGCCCCGAACCACTGAGAATGGGGCGGCGGCTCTCGCTCAGCGCACGGTCCATGCGCGCCTGCGCCTGCGCCACCGCCTGATCGATGCGCGCCACCTTCTCCTCCAGCAGCGCATCGGCCGAAGCCTTCTTCTCGATCTCGTCCAGGCGGGCGTCGTTGGCCCCTTTGAACGCCTCGAACGCCGCCATCATCTCATGCATGGCGGCGCGCGCCTCGGGATGGCCCGAGACGGTCTTGGTCTCTTTCATGATGTCTCCACTTGAAGAACCGCGGTTTGCGGTTACGCTCGGCGCGCGACCCGATGGGAATCGCGTCCTGTTCCTGCCGCCGCGCAGAACGCCCCTCAAAGAGGATCGCTCATGCGGCTGACGTTGGTGTCTCTTTTCACCGTCCTGTCCCTGGGCCTGACGTCCGCTGCGCAGGCCGCCGATGACAAGCCTCCGCTCCAGGTCGAAAGCTGGCCTCTGCAACAGACGGGCGTGATCGGCTGGATCGTAGTCGAGCAAGGCGACGCCCAACTCGTTCCCTTCCTGCGCGGCGCCGTCGTCGCCGGATCGGAACATCCCGCCCTGATCGGCTACGCCGTCGGCGTCGCCACCCTGCTCCTGACCCTAGCCCTCTTCTTCATGCTGGCCCGCTGGGCCTTTTCAGCGTCAGGACGCTAAGTCCTCATGGTCCAGGCGCCGCAAATTCACGACGTCCTCACCCGTCACTGGGCCGGTCAGCTTCTCACCGCCGCATCCCTGCCCGGCTGGGCGCTGCTGATCGCGGCGTCGGTTCATGCGCCGCAACCGCTCGCCTCTTTTTGCAAATCGCTGCTTGTCGGCGTCGCCATCCTCGCCGGTCTTCTGGTGATCGGCCTGTGGCTTTGGTCCCGCGACAGGCCCGGCTCGCTGGAACGGCAAATCAAGGCCTGGACCCGGCCTCTTCAGAACAGAGCGCCGGACACAAGCTTCTGGAGTTTGCTCGGCGGCGCCGCCTTCTTCGCCAGCGTCCTGCAGGTTGTCATGGATTTCAACATCTTCAGCCGCCTCCTCGATGACCTGGGCGTCGGCCCGGTCTCCGCATGGGGAACACTGCTGACATTGAGCGCCATCCAGCTGATCTGCTTCTTCGCGCACAATCGCAGGCTCAAACCAGCCTGAACCGCGCGCCCGGCAGCATCGGGAACGTCACCAGCGACACCTCCCACAACTCCGCCCGGCTCAGCACCCTGAGCCGCCCGTCTCGCCGCGCCTTCCTCGCACGAAAGCCGATCGACAGCCCATCCAGCGCTCCGGCCCGCGTCAGGGCGGCCGCATAGCGGGCCTCGGCGGACCAGTCCTCGATCCGCCCCTCGACCCACAGGCCGCGCTCGTCCTCGACCATGCGGTCCCAGACCCCGACCACGGCGCGGCTTTCATGCTGATGCAGCATCCGCACCCCGCCCGCGCCGGTCTTCGCCAGGCTGTCGGCGAAGACCCCGCGCGCCGTCACGTCCCCGTTCAGATCGGCCACGCCCCACAGGGAAGCGTAGCCATGAATCGCCAGCGCCCCCTTCTCCCTCCCCTTCATGGGGAGGGTGGCTGAGCCGTCAGGCGAAGCCGGGTGGGGACGACTTGGCTGATCAAACGCCAGACCCGACTTGCTCTCCCCTCCCCACCCGTCGGCTGCGCCGACACCCTCCCCATGAAGGGGAGGGAGAAATCCATCCGCCATCACTTCCCCTCCAGCTGTCGCTCGATCCGCTCGACCGCCGCGCGCACGGCCTCGCCCTGGGCCTCCAGCCGCGCCAGCCGCTCGGCAACCAGCCTCTGCTCGTCCACCCGCTGCTCCAGAGTCGCGATCCGCGCCGCCGCGCCGCCCGCCCACACCAGGCCGCCGACGGTCTGCACCGCCAGGGCCGCGATCAGGGCGACGGGAAACTTCCTCGCCTGATCCGTCATTCGCCCACTCCCGCCATCCGACGCCGCTCCTCATCCGTCAGGAAGCTCGCCGCGTTCAGCCGCGCCCACAGCGCGTCGCGCTCGACCTGCAACGCCGGAACCGCATCCAGATCCGGCTCGATCCGGCAATCGACGAAGCGGCTCCCCAGCCAGCCCGTCATCGCTCCGGCCGCCTTTCTCACCAGCGGGATCACCGTCCCGCGCCAGAAGGCCGCGTTCGCCTCGCGATAGTTGGCGTAGGTCGCATCCCCGGGAATCCCCAGCAACTGCGGCGGCACCCCGAACGCCAGGGCGATCTCCCGCGCCGCCGCGTGTTTCCCGGCGATGAAGTCCATGTCGTGCGGCGTCAGGCTCATCGGCTTCCAGTCCAGCCCGCCTTCCAGCAGCAGCGGCCGCCCGGCGTTGCGCGCCCCGGCATGAGCCTCGCCCAGTTCCGCCTTCAGCGCCTCGAACTGATCCGCCGTCAGCCGCTCCCCGTCCTTGGCGCCATAGACCAGCGCCCCCGACGGCCGCGCCGCATTGTCCAGCAGCGCCTTGTTCCAGGCGCCGGACGCATTGTGCACGTCGATGGCGAAGGCCGCCGCCTCCAGCGGCGAAAACCCATAATGATCGTCCGTCGGGTGAAACAGCTTCAGATGCATCACCGGCGACCAGCCGTCGCCATGCCGCGCGATCCGCACCACGCGCCCGCCGACCGCATACTCATAGGCTTCCGGCCACCCTGCCCGTCCGAGGACCACCTTCACCCGATCCGGCCTCAGCGCCCACAGTTCATCGGGCGCCCCGTCGCCATCAGCGTCTCCGGTCGCCTCGACATAGGCGTTGCCCGCCGTCTGCAGCGCGCCGTACAGCGCCTCCATCAACTCCCCGCACGACTGCTCGGGATTGGGCTTGTCGATCAGCCGCGCCAGCGGATGCTCCGCGCTCCGCACGCCCCCGACCATGACCATCAGCGGCGTCGAGGCCGCCGCCTCGGCGATCATCCGCACACAGCGATAGGCCACGGCGTTCTTGCCGAACCCCTCGTCGGCCAGATGGGCGTAATCGCGCGGCGTCCACCGCGCCCGCCCCGCGCCGGTCAAGGCGATCAGCGGCCCCGTGCGGCTATCCTTGATTTCAGGCGCAGCAACGCGCCGCCGACCGAAGGGTCGTCGCCAATCCATATGGTTCTCCATGATCTCTTACCCTTCTCCCCTTGCGGGAGAAGGTGGCAGGCGAAGCCTGACGGATGAGGGGTCGCGCTATGCCTGCCTCATCCCACGGTCGACGTCGCACAACCCCTCATCCCGCCCTGACGGGCCACCTTCTCCCACAAGGGGAGAAG
>DGIZ01000140.1:5563-5921 GCA_002386585.1 Brevundimonas sp. UBA4609
GGCTGCGTCTTCCCGGCCAGCAGCAGGTGCGTCAGCGCCCAGACCAGGGCATCCGCCCGGTCCGGGCTCTTCGGCCCCGGCGTCTCGCTGCCCAGCGCCATCATCTCTTCCTCCAGCGCCGGAAACGCCCCGCAGTGGACCACCCGCCCCTGCTCGTACAGCGCCGCCACCGGCTCCGCCCGCGCCTTCTTGCTCCTGCTCGCGTGAACCAGTTTCACCTGCGCCGGACAGTCCGCCTGCCCCAGCAGGGTGCGCACCATCTCCCCGCCCTGATTGGCCTCGGCCAGCACCAGGTCGGCGTCGAACTCTCGCGCCGTCTCGGCCACGCGCCGCGCCCATCCGGCGGGCGACAGCCCCC
>DGIZ01000045.1:0-12565 GCA_002386585.1 Brevundimonas sp. UBA4609
CGCCGGGCCGGTCAGGGCGCAGACGTCGCCGGAGGCCAGGCGCACGCTGGCGGTCGCGCCGCCTTCGGCCGGGCCGATGCGGAACACCGCCGTGTCGCCCAGGGAGATCGACAGCACCGGCGCCGTCAGGTCGCGCTCGTCCCGGTCCTGGTGTAGGCCCATCTTCGCCGCGTCCTGATAGAGGTTGACCAGGCAGGCGTCGGGCGGGCTCGGCCAGCCGGTCAGGGCGTCCCACAGGCTCAACAAGCGGGCCGGAATGGCGGGCCACGGCGCGCCGGTCGCCGGGTGGGTCGGCTGGTAGCGATAGCCCTGACGATCCGACACCCAGCCCAGGGCGCCGAAATTGCTCATCCGCACCGAAAAGGGCCGCCCGCCCGGGGTGAGCGGGCGATAGAGGGGCGCCGTCTCCAGCCCCTGCCGCACCTCGGCCAGCAATGCGGCCTGTTCTGCGCCGTCCAGCAGGCCGGGCCACAGGCGAAAGCCGGGCAGGGCGGTCGGGGCTTCCCTCGGTCTTTCTTTGGACGCTTGCGGATCGTTTGGCGGGAACATCGGCCGAATTTAGCGGCGCCGCGCCGTCTTGTCCGTCATAAGGCGCGGAATCGGTGCGGAACCGGGCGGAAGGCCTTGCAGCCCCTGCGGTCTTTCCCATATCCGAGCCAATCCGGCGATAACCCCCTTTTCGTTAGGGGTTTGTCCGCCGACCCCATCCACCGCCGAACCGGGCGTCGTCCGGCGAGGCACAATCTCAAAAGCCCAACTGGGGGCGGTCACGCGCGGCGCTTGATGTTACGAGGCCGCCGCATCGCCCGCCGCAAGGAGTGAAAAAGACAAGCCCATGGCCAAGATCATCGGCATCGACCTCGGCACGACCAACTCGTGCGTCGCCGTCATGGACGGCAAGAACCCCAAGGTCATCGAAAACGCCGAAGGCGCCCGCACCACCCCGTCGGTGGTCGCCATTCAGGACGGCGGCGAAATCCTCGTCGGCCAGCCGGCGCGCCGTCAGGCGGTGACCAACCCCGCCAACACCTTCTTCGCCATCAAGCGCCTGATCGGCCGCAACTATGACGACCCGGTGGTGGCCAAGGACAAGGGCATGGTGCCCTTCGAGATCGTCAAGGGTCCGACCGGCGACGCCTGGGTCCAGGCCCACGGCAAGGACTATTCGCCCCAGCAGGTCTCGGCCTTCACCCTGGGCAAGATGAAGGAGGCCGCCGAGGCCTATCTGGGCGAGAAGGTCACCCAGGCCGTCATCACCGTTCCCGCCTATTTCAACGACGCCCAGCGTCAGGCGACCAAGGACGCGGGCAAGATCGCCGGTCTGGAAGTCCTGCGCATCATCAACGAGCCGACCGCGGCGGCCCTGGCCTATGGCCTGGAGAAGAACGACGGTCAGAAGATCGCCGTCTATGACCTAGGCGGCGGCACCTTCGACGTCTCCATCCTGGAGATCGGCGATGGCGTTTTCGAGGTGAAGTCGACCAACGGCGACACCTTCCTGGGCGGCGAGGACTTCGACCTGCGTCTGGTCGACTACCTGGCCGACGAGTTCAAGAAGGAGCAGGGCGTCGACCTGCGTCAGGACAAGCTGGCCCTGCAGCGCCTGAAGGAAGAGGCCGAAAAGGCCAAGAAGGAGCTGTCCTCGACCACCCAGTACGAGGTCAACCTGCCGTTCATCACCATGAACCAGTCGGGCCCGCTGCACCTGAACATCAAGCTGTCGCGCGCCAAGCTGGAAGCCCTGGTCGAGGACCTGGTCGCCCGCACCATCGAGCCGTGCAAGAAGGCCCTGGCCGACGCCGGCCTGAAGGCGGCGGATATCGATGAAGTGGTTCTGGTCGGCGGCATGACCCGCATGCCCGCCGTGCAGGAAGCCGTGAAGAAATTCTTCGGCAAGGAGCCGCACAAGGGCGTGAACCCGGACGAGGTCGTGGCCCTGGGCGCCGCCGTTCAGGCGGGCGTGCTGCAAGGCGACGTCAAGGACGTGCTGCTGCTGGACGTGACCCCGCTGACCCTGGGCATCGAGACCCTGGGCGGCGTCTTCACCCCGCTGATCGAGCGCAACACGACCATCCCGACCAAGAAGGCCCAGACCTTCTCGACCGCTGACGACAATCAGTCGGCCGTGACGATCCGGGTCTTCCAGGGCGAGCGTCCGATGGCCGCCGACAACAAGGTCCTGGGTCAGTTCGACCTGATGGGCATTCCGCCGGCGCCGCGCGGCATGCCGCAGATCGAGGTCGCCTTCGACATCGACGCCAACGGCATCGTCCACGTCACGGCCAAGGACAAGGCGACCAACAAGGAGCAGTCGATCCGCATTCAGGCCAACGGCGGCCTGTCGGACGCGGACATCGACAAGATGGTCAAGGAAGCCGAGGCCAACGCTGCGGCCGACAAGGCCCGCAAGGAACTGGTCGAGGCCCAGAACGGAGCCGACAGCCTGATCCACTCGACCGAGAAGGCCCTGTCCGAGCACGGCGACAAGATCGACGAGGCGACCAAGACGACCATCCAGTCGGCTCTGGACGACCTGAAGTCGGCCCGTGAAGGCACGGAGCCCGAGGCCATCCGCGAGAAGACCAACACCCTGGCTCAGGCTTCGATGAAGCTGGGCGAGGCGATGTACGCCGCCCAGCAGGGCGACGCCGACGGCGCCGAAGGCCAACCGGCCGACGACGGCGTGGTCGACGCCGAGTTCGAGGAAGTCTCGGACACGGACGAGAAGAAGGACGCCTGAACCGGCGTCTGACGGATGTTCGGCCCCGCTTGCCAGACGGCAGGCGGGGCCGTTTCATGAAACTTGCATCATTCAACCGGGCGCCCATGTCATCAGGCAGGCCGTCGGTCATCCGCGAACGGAGCGCCTCCGTCACAAGAGAGGCCTGAAGCGGCGGGAAGTAAGAGGACGAACGCCTGATGGCGCAACGTGACTATTACGAGATTCTGGGGGTCGAGCGGACGGTCGATGCGGCCGCGCTCAAGAGCGCCTATCGCAAGCTGGCGATGGAGCACCACCCGGACCGCAACGGCGGCTCCGAAGAGTCCGTCGCCCGCTTCAAGGAGATTTCCGAGGCCTACACCGTCCTGTCCGACGACCAGAAGCGCGCGGCCTATGATCGTTTCGGCCATGCGGGCGTGAACGGCGGCGGCGCGGGCGGGGGCAATCCCTTCGGCCAGGGCGGCGCCGGATTCCACGACATCAACGACATCTTCTCCCAGGTCTTCGGCGACGCCTTCGGGGACGCCTTCGGCGGCCGGGGCGGCGGCGGACGCCAGAACCACGGGCCGCGCCGCGGCTCGGACCTGCGCTACGATCTCGAGATCACCCTGGAGCAGGCCTATCAGGGCGCCGAGGTCGAGATCGCCATCCCGACCCTGATGGCTTGCGAGGTCTGCGACGGCTCGGGCGCCAAGGCGGGCACCAAGCCGACCATCTGCAACACCTGCGGCGGCGCCGGGCGCGTGCGCCAGGCCAACGGCTTCTTCCAGGTCGAGCGCACCTGCCCCCGTTGCGGCGGCTCGGGCGAGATGATCGCCGACCCCTGCGCCACCTGCCGGGGCCACGGTCAGGTCCGCAAGACCCGCAAGCTCAGCCTCAAGGTTCCGGCGGGCGTTGACGACGGTTCGCGCATCCGCCTGTCGGGCGAGGGCGAGGCGGGCCAGCGCGGCGGGCCGCGCGGCGACCTCTATGTCTTCCTGTCGGTGCAACCGCACGAGCTGTTCGAGCGCGACAACCTGGACCTGCTGGTCACGGTGCCGGTGCCGATGACGGTGGCGGCCCTGGGCGGCGTCGTGGACGCCCCCTGCCTGATCTCCGACGCCTGCGACGGCAAGTGCAAGGCCCCGGTCGAGGTGCCCGCCGGCGCCCAGACCGGCAAGACCGTCCGCATCAAGGGCAAGGGCATGCCGCACCTGAACGGTCGCGGGCGCGGCGACCTGGTGGTCGAACTGTTCGTCGAGACGCCGACCGAGCTGACCGCGCGTCAGAAGGAGCTGCTGACCGAATTGGCGGCCTCGCTGGGCGAGACCCAGACCCCGCGCAACACCAGCTTCGCTGGCAAGGCCAAGCGTTTCTGGGCCGACATCCTGGGCGGCGACGCCGATAATCCGAAAGAGACCGCGTGAGCGACATCTTCCACGCCGGCATCTCCGGCGCCCGGGGCCGTATGGGCCGCGCCGTTTCGCAAGTCCTGGACGCCCGCGAGGACGTGGTGGTCGCCGCCCGTTTCGATCGCGGCGAGACAGTCGACCTGAAGCTGTGCGACGTCATCATCGACTTCTCGACGCCCGAGGCCTCGGTGGCTCTGGCGCGCGCCTGCGCCGAGGCGGGCGGGCCGGCCCTGGTCATCGGCTCCACCGGCCTGACGCCGGAGCAGGAGGCCGAGATCGAGGCTGCGGCCGACAGGATCGCCATCGTCATGAGCGGCAACTTCTCGCTGGGGGTGAACATCCTGATCGGCCTGGTCGAACATGCAGCCCTGCGGCTGGACGCCCGCGACTGGGACATCGAGGTGCTGGAGACCCATCACCGGCGCAAGGTCGATGCGCCCTCGGGCACGGCCCTGATGCTGGGCGAGGCGGCCGCCAACGGCCGGGGCCGCGATCTGGAGGAGCTGCGCAGCGCCCCCTATGACGGCATCACCGGCGTCCGCGAGCCGGGCAAGATCGGTTTCGCCTCCCTGCGCGCCGGCGGGGTGATCGGCGAGCACACCGTCATGTTCGCTTCGGAAGACGAGATGCTGACCCTGTCGCATTCCGCCATGGACCGCAGCCTGTTCGCCAAGGGCGCCGTGGCCGCCGCCGCCTGGGTGCGCAACCGTCGCCCCGGCCTCTACGACATGCAGGACGTGCTGGGCTTCCGTCAGGCATGATGCCTGGAGGCGCTGACGCGCCCGCGCTATCGCTCGCCGCGCGGCGGCTCGCTGCTTGAGCGCGATCTGAGCGCTGTCAGGCCGGTTCGGTCAGTAGGGCGTCCATGGCCTCGCGCCAGGCGGTCAGGTCGTCGGGACGCTCTGCGATCAGGCGGCTGAGCGCATCGCACCGACCGCGCGTCGGGGCCGTCATGCCCCAGGCGGGGAAGGCGCGTCGCTCGATGCGGCCGCGCGCCAGGATTTCGATGTCCTCATGCCGCTCGTCGAAATGCAGATGCAGCATGAGGATGTCGAGCGCGCTGGGCGAGCCTTCGAGAAGCTGGACGAACACCCCGTCCTGCAAGGTGAGCGCGCCTGTGATGCCGTTGCGCGCGTTCAGGAACGCCGCGACATGCACGATGTCGAGAACCGCAGCCCGTTCGTCGTCCGGGGCCAGTCGCGAGCGGCTGCAATAGACGAGCTGGTCCAGCGTGTTCATGACGGCGACGCTAGATGATTATCTACAGGTGCGAAAGTGATGGTTTCATCAACGTCCGGTTGAGCCGAATCCGCCGGCGCCGCGCGTGGTTTCGTCCACCGCCTGGACCTCGACCATCCGGGCCTGCTCGTAGCGGGCGATGACCATTTGAGCGATGCGGTCGCCGCGCTTGATCTCGAACGGCAGCTCGCCGTGGTTGATCAGGATGACGCCGACCTCGCCGCGATAGTCGCTGTCGATGGTGCCCGGCGAATTGGGCGCCGAGATGCCGTGTTTCAGCGCCAGGCCCGAGCGCGGACGCACCTGGGCCTCATAGCCGGGCTCCAGGGCGATCTTCAGCCCCGTAGGGATCAGCCGGCGCTGGCCGGGCTCCAGCACCAGGCTCTCGCCCTCGGCGATGGCGGCGCGCAGGTCCATGCCGGCCGAGCCGGGAGTCTCATAGGCCGGCAGGGGCAGGCCTTCGGCGTGGGGCAGGCGTTCGACGCGGACGGTGGTCATGACGGGGAGGGTCTCTCTTAAGCCTTGAAGTGATCGGCGATGCGCAGGGCCAGCTTGCGCGCCACCTCGGTCTTGGACTGGCGGGGCCAGGGTTCGGCGTCGCCCTGGGTGAACAGGGTCACGGCGTTGCCGTCCGAGCCGAAGACCTCGTCCGAGACGTCGTTGCCGACGATCCAGTCGCAGCCCTTCTTCGACAGCTTGGCGCGGGCGTTCGCTTCCAGGTCGCTGGTCTCGGCGGCGAAGCCGACCACCAGTTTAGGGCGGTGCGGCCCGGGGGCGGAGACGCCGGCCAGGATGTCCGGGTTCTCGATCAGGGCCAGGGACGGCGGGCCGCCCGGCGCCTTCTTGATCTTGCCCGAGGCCACGCCGTCCACGCGCCAGTCGGCGACGGCGGCGGTCATCACGGCGATGTCGGCCCGATCTGACGTCTTCAGGGCGGCCTCGACGGAGGCCTTCATCTCGGTCGCGGCCTCGACCCAGACGCGGTTCACGCCGACCGGCGCGTCCAGGGCCACCGGGCCGGAGATCAGCGTCACCTCGGCCCCCAGCTCGGCCAGGGCGGCGGCCACGGCGTAGCCCTGCTTGCCGCTGGAGCGGTTGGTCAGGCCGCGCACCGGGTCGATGGGTTCGAACGTCGGTCCGGCGGTGACGACGGCGGTCCTGCCCTGCAGCGGCCGTCCGTCCGGCCCGGCCAGCAGACGCGTGATCGCGTCGAGGATGATCGGCGGCTCGGCCATGCGGCCCGGCCCGAACTCGCCGCAGGCCATGATCCCGTCGTCCGGCCCGACCACGGCCATGCCGTGAAAGCCGTCGAAACCCTTCAGCCGCTCGACATTGGCCTGGACGGCGGGATGCAGCCACATCCGCACGTTCATCGCCGGGGCCAGCAGCACTTTCTTGTCCGTGGCCAGAAGCGTGGTCGACGCCAGATCGTCGGCCATGCCGTTGGCCGCCTTGGCGATCAGCCCGGCCGTGGCGGGCGCCACCACCACCAGGTCGGCCCAGCGCGACAGTTCGATATGGCCCATGGCGGTCTCGTCTTCCGGCATGAACAGGTCCTGCCGCACCGGGTGGCCGGTCAGGGCCGCCAAGGACATGGGGGTGACGAACTCGGCGCCGGCCTTGGTCAGGACGGTCATCATCTCGGCGTCCGCCTTCCTGAGCAGGCGGATCAGCTCCAGCGCCTTATAGGCGGCGATGCCGCCGCCGATGATCAGCAGGACCTTGCGGCCGGAAAGCGAGAGTGCGGTCATGGCGGAATCTGTAGCCGCGCCGCGTGACGGCGTCGAGACAAAGCCGCCTCGCTGACGGCGATGTAAATGGAACATTGTCGGAACAAAAATCTTGTGCCTAACTGCGTTCTCTGGGTGTTCGGGAGGAATTTCCATGCGGATGCGAGTGACGGCGGCGCTGGCCGCGACGGTTGTGGTTCTGGTCGGATGCGACAACGGCGTCTCGGCGGTCGAGACGCGGGAGAGGGGAGCGGCCGAGCCGGTCGGCCTGTCAGCGACGGCGGCGTCGGCGGAGGCCGACGTCTCGCCGCCCGAGCCGGCCAAGCCGACGGTCACCGCCAACCGCCGCGAGACCGCCGACGCCAAGGTGCAGCGTCTGTATGAACGGAACGGCGCGGCCTTCGGAGCCCGTTCGGCCGACGACTATCTGCAGAAGGTGAGGGCCTTCACCGACAACGCGCCGCGCGGGACCGAAACGGTCAAACGGCCGAACGGGGACACCCTCTTCTATCAGGCGTCGACCAACACCTTCGCCGTGGTGGACGGCAATGGCGTGCCGCGCACCATGTTCAAGCCGGACGACGGTCCGGCCTATTGGGCGCAGCAGAAGGAGCGGGCGCCGACCTTCGGCCAGCGTCGAACCGGGACGCGGGCGGAGCCGTAGGTCTCGATCCCTATGGCGACCGAGTTGCGGCTAGGCCTGATCGAACGTCAGGGGCGCGCCCCAGAACTGGGCGACCAGGTCTGACTGCGGGCCGGGCGTTCCGGTGGTCAGGAAGTCGCGGCGCGCCGACGCGCCCAGGTCGTATTCCGGATGGCGGTCGAAATAACGCTCCAGCGAATCGGCCACGGCGGCGGGCTGGCTGATGACCTGGACGCCTGGCGGCAGGGCCTGGGCGAACAGGTCGGCCACGATCTCATAGTGGGTGCAGCCCAGGATGGCCTTGTCCGGGTGGCGGCCGATGCGGCGGCGCAGGGCGTCGACGTGGTCGTCGACCACCACCTTCAGCTCCTCGGCCGGGGCGCCCAGCTCGATCAGGCCCGCCAGGCCGGGGCAGGCTTCGGTGAAGACGGCCAGGTCGTCGCGGCGCTTGTCGATCTCGATCTCATAGACGCGGCTCATGGCGGTGGCGGCGGTGCAGAAGACGCCGGTGATGTCGATCGCCTCCTTCTTCTCGCCCTCCAGGCGGCTTTCGCGCTCGGCCTCGAACGACCAGGGCAGGCCGGTGGCGGCCTCGATGGTGGGGACGATGATGCCCAGGATGTTGACCGGCCGGCCCAGCTTTTCGCGCATCCCCGGAATCCAGGTCTGCTGCAGGCGGCGAAGGGCGATGGCCGAGGCGGTGTTACAGGCCAGGATCACCACCGAGGCGCCGGCCTCGAACAGGCGCTCGCACCCGGCGCGGGTCAGCGCGACGATGTCCTCGCCGCCGCGTCCGCCATAGGGAGCATGGGCCTGATCGCCCAGATAGATGAAGTCCCGCGTCGGAAAGCGGGTCGTGAGTTCGCGGTGGACCGTCAGGCCCCCCACGCCGGAGTCGAAAACGCCTATCGCCATGCAGCGGCCTTTAGCCTCGCGGGGTTTCGTCGTCCAATACTTAGGACTAAACCGGATTTATGCGACGTCAGAGGCCCTTGCGCCGAAGGACGTGCGAAACAGCAATGGTTGGGAGACCTGGATGCACAGACGCCATCTTCTCATCGGGGGCGCGAGCCTCTTCGCCCTGTCGGGCTGCGCCTCGGCCGGGGCCGTGGAGAACGCCGTGAGCGGCGCCGTCGCCGCCCTGACGACCGCCGATGAGGCCCGCATCGCCCGTGCGGTCCTGCCGGCTAGCGCGCCGCGCGCCGAACTGCTGCAGCCTTGGACCGGCCCCTATGACGGCGTGCCGCCGTGGGACAAGGTGACGGCGCCCAAGATGCGCGAAGCCATCCTGGAAGGCATCGAACTGCAACGCGCCGACGTGGCCGCGATCGCAAACAACCCCGAGGCCCCGACCTTCGCCAACACCCTGGCGGCGATGGAGCTGGTCGGCGAGCCTCTGGATCGCGCGATGAACATCTTCAGCGTCATGACGTCGAACATCGGCGGCGACGAGTGGGACGTGCTCGAGACCGAGCTGTCGCCCATCCTGTCGGCGGCGTCTGACGAGATCACCTTCAACGACAAGCTGTTCCAACGCATCAAGGCTGTGGCCGACGGCGCCGACAACGACGGCCTGAACGCCCAGCAGACGCGTCTCGCCGAGCGCAGCCGCGACCGCTTCGTGCGCAACGGCGCCGCCCTGGACGCCGCCGGCAAGGCCGAACTGGGCCGCATCAACACCGAACTGTCGAACGCCTTCACCAGCTTCGGCCAGAAGGTCGTCGCGGACGAAAACACCTGGACCGTCATCGCGAACGAAGCCGGTCTGAAGGGACTGCCGGACTCGAACAAGGCCGCCGCGGCCGCCGCGGCGCGTTCGCGCAACGTCCAGGGCTGGGCCATCCTCAACACCCGCTCCAGCGTCGATCCGTTCCTGACCTTCGCCGACGACCGCGCCCTGCGCGAACAGGTCTGGCGTAAATTCGTCATGCGCGGCGACAACGGCGACGCCAACGACACCAAGGCGACCATCGTCCGCATCGTCGCCCTGCGCGACCAGCGCGCCAAGCTGCTGGGGTTCAAGAACCACGCCGAATGGCGGATGCAGGACACCATGGCCAAGACCCCGGCCGCTGCCATGGACCTGATGCAGCGCGTCTGGGCCCCGGCCAAGGCCCGCGTCGCCGAGGAAGTCGCCGACATGAAGGCGATCGCCGGCCACGACATCGAGCCGTGGGACTATTTGTATTTCGCCGAGAAGGTCCGCAAGGCGAAGTACGACCTCGATCAGAACGAGCTGAAGCCCTATTTCGAGCTGCACGCCGTGCGCGCGGCCTCCTTCTACATGGCCGAGCGCCTGTACGGATTCGTCTTCAAGCAACTGCCCAAGGGCCAAGTCTCGACCTTCGAGCCGGACGTGACCACCTATGAGGTCACCGACAAGGCCACCGGCAAGCTGATCGGCCTCTACTACGCCGACGACTTCGCCCGTCCGGGCAAGCGTTCGGGCGCCTGGATGACCACCTATCGGTCGTTCTCGGCCCTGACGGGGTCCCAGCCGATCCTGGCCTCGAACAACAACAACTTCGTCAAGGCGCCCGAAGGACAGCCCCTGCTGATCTCGCTGGACGACGCCGAGACCCTGTTCCACGAGTTCGGCCACGCCCTGCACTATTTCAGCTCGAACGTGACCTATCCGTCGTTCGGCAACACGCCGCGCGACTTCGTGGAATATCCGTCGCAGGTGCACGAGCACTGGGTGCTGACCCGCCCGATCCTGGACGGCTACATGAAGCACGTCGAGACGGGCCAGCCGATGCCGCAGGCTCTGGTCGACAAGATCGAGGCGTCGCAGACCTTCAATCAGGGCTATGCGACCGTCAGCTATTTGTCGTCGGCCCTGGTCGACATGGACCTGCACACCCAGGCGACGCCGCCGACCGACATCGACGGCTTCGAAAAGGCTTCGCTGGCGCGCTTCGGCATGCCCAAGGAGATGGTGATGCGGCACCGCCTGCCGCAGTTCAACCACCTGTTCACCTCCGACGCCTATTCGGCCGGCTACTACTCCTACCTGTGGTCGGAGACGATGGACGCCGACACCTGGGCCTACTTCGAGGAGTCGGGCGACGTCTTCAATCCGGACATCGCCGGCCGCTTCAAGTCGATCATGCTGGCGCCGGGCAACACCACGGATCGCGGCGACGCCTATCGCCAGTTCCGCGGCCGCAACCCGGACGTGGCGGCCCTGCTGAAGGTGCGCGGCTTCCCGGTGTCTTAAGGGGCCTACCGCCCTTCGGGCTGCTTGAGGCCCGTTAGGTGATAAAGCTGAAGGGGCTCGGCGGGGTGACTTGCCGAGCCCTTTTCGTTGCCGGGGCTTGACCCGAGGATGACGAAGGAGGGGAGGCCTCGACGGCGACCGCGTCCATGCTAAGGCTTGAAAGAGTCACGGGCCGCGTCGGGTCGAGACCCGAAGGGCGGCGCGAAGCAGCCAAGGCGGAGCCTTCTGATCGCGGCCCACCAGGAAGGAGAGCCCATGAGCGTCGTCGCCTCCTATGTCTACAAGGACGGCAAGCTGGTGCGCGCGGCGCCGCTGACGGATCAGGGCCTGGCCCTGGGCGAGGGGGAGTATCTCTGGATCGGCCTGCATGAGCCGTCGGACGAGGAGTTCGACGTCCTGGTCCGACGCTTCCATCTGCATCCCCTGGCGGTTGAGGACGCCCTGACGGCGCATCAGATTCCCAAGCTGGAAGTCTATGGCTCCGAGCTGTTCATCGTCGCCCGCACGGCCCAGGCCAAGGGCGACCGCATCCTGTACGGCGAGACCCACGTCTTCGTCGGACCCAACTACGTCATCACCATCCGCCACGGATCGGCGCGCGCCCACACCCAGTTGCGCGCCCAACTGGAGGCCTCGCCGCATCAGCTGAAGCACGGGCCGGACTTCATCCTGCATGGGGTGCTGGACTTCATCGTCGACGGCTACATCCCGATCATCGACGCCGTCGAGGACAAGGTGCTGGAGATGGAGCAGGTCGCGCTGGACAGCTTCCTGGCGCGCGACGACATCACCCGCCTGTTCCAGCTGCGCCGCGAACTGGTGAAGTTCAGCCGGGTTCTGGGGCCGATGGAGGAGGTCTGCGTCAAGCTGCAGTCGCTGGACCTGCCCTGCATCGACCGAGAGGTGCGGCCCTATTTCCGCGATGTGGCCGACCATGTGCGTCGCGTCGCCAGCCGGGCGGCGGCCCTGCGCGACATCCTGGCCTCGGTGTTCGAGGTGTCGAACCTGCTGGAGCAGCAGCGCCAGGGCGTCATCACGCGCAAGCTGGCCGCCTGGGCCGCCATCCTGGCGACGCCGACGGCGGTGGCGGGCATCTACGGCATGAATTTCGAGCACATGCCCGAGCTGCGCTGGACCTATGGCTATCCGGCCGTGCTGGCCTTGATCGTCGCCATCTGCATCGGTCTCTACATCACCTTCAAGCGGACGCGGTGGCTGTGATCAGCCGCTGTTTCGAAGGCCTGCCGCCACGCCGTTGATGGCCAGAAGGATGCCGTTGCTGACGCGCGGGTCGTCGTCGCCCGCCCGGCGGCGGCGGATCAGCTCGATCTGCACATGGTTCAACGGCTCGACATAGGGCATCCGCTGGCGGATCAGGCGGCTGAGCTCGGGCTGGCCGCCCAGCAGGGCGTCCTGGCCGGTGATCGACAGGACGGCGGCCACGGTGCGGTCCCATTCGGCGCGAATGGCGTCATAGATGCGCTCGGCCAGGGCTGGGTCGGGAACCAGGCCGGCGTAGCGGCGGGCGATGGCCATGTCGGCTTTGGCCATCACCATCTCCATGTTCTGCACCACGGTGCGGAAGAAGGGCCAGGTCTCGGCCATGGCGCGCAGCTCGGC
>DGIZ01000045.1:12762-13272 GCA_002386585.1 Brevundimonas sp. UBA4609
GGCCATGGCGCGCAGCTCGGCGGGGTCCTCGCCCTGGACCGCCGCGCCGAAGCCGTACCAGCCGGGCAGCATGACTCGCGACTGCGACCAGCTGAACACCCAGGGAATGGCGCGCAGGTCCTCGATGGCGGGCGAGGCGGTGCGGCTGGCCGGGCGCGAGCCGATCTTCAGGTCGGCGATCTCGGCGATCGGGGTAGCGGCGCGGAAATAGTCGACGAAGCCGGGCGTGTCATAGACCAGGGCGCGATAGGCCTGCATCGAGGCGGCCGACAGGCGCGCGGCCGTCTCGCCGTGCTGGGCGCTGTAACCCGCGTCGGATTGAGGCCCGAGAGAGGCCAGCAGGGTTCCGCAGGTCAGGGCGTCGAGGTTGCGCTGGGCCACCTCCGGCTCGCCGTATTTGTTGGCGATGACCTCGCCCTGTTCGGTGACGCGGATGCGGCCCGCGACGGTCCCGGCGGGCTGGCCCAGCACGGCCGAGAAGGCGGAGCCGCCGCCGCGCCCCACGGCGCC
>DGIZ01000152.1 GCA_002386585.1 Brevundimonas sp. UBA4609
TCCGATCTCGCTTCAGCCTGCACACCACGGGCCAGCGCGCCGACCGGCCCCTGGCCTCGGCGGTCGCCGTCACCGACTGGTCGTCGGGGCGCACCCGGTCCTTCGACTTCGGCCCCGATCATGTGACGGACGAGATGGTCTACGTCCCTAAGCCCGGCGGGACGCACGAGGCCGACGCCTGGCTGGTCGGCCCGACCATCAATCTGAAGGCGGGGGTCAGCGAACTGCATGTTCTGGACCTGATGCACGTCGAGGACGGCCCGGTCGCCACCTGGCGCGCCGATGTGGCCCTGCCGGCGGCCTTCCACGGAAACTGGGCGTGAAAGCCACATCCCGCCTTGTCCTCATCGCCGTCCGTCGACGGGCGGTTGACCCCCGCCGTCGAACGGGCCAAGACCCCTGCGCCGCCCAGATGCCTATCGTGGGGCGGCGTCTTTTTGGAAACCCTCAGATGAACCCCGAAGACCGAAGTCCGTCTTCAACTTCTTCGACGCTCTGAGGACGCTCCGCTTCCGCGCGAGGGTGTCCTCGCGAAAGGAAGCGACTTATGCTGAACGCCTATGACTGGCGCGCCGATCGGCTCGTGCGCCTGGATACGGCCGTGGAACACGGCCCCGCCTGCTGGATCGACCTCGTCTCCCCGACCGCCGAGGAGGCGGCCGCGCTGGAGACCCTGACCGGCATCGACCTTCCCAGCCGGGACGAGATGGACGACGTCGAACCGTCCGCCCGCCTTTACGCCGAGGACGGCGGCGTCTTCATGATCGCCGCCGTGGCCACGGATCTGGAGACCCATGATCCGGTCAAGACGCCGGTGAGCTTCATTCTCAAGGGCGGGCGGCTGGTGACGGTGCGCTACGGCCAGCCGCGCGCCTTTCCCGTCTTCATCGCCCACGCCACCAACAAGCCGGGCGAGAGGCTGGCGACCGGCGAGAGCATCATGCTGGGGCTGATCGAAGCCATCATCGATCGCTACGCCGACGCCCTGGAGGCCAAGGGGGTCGAGCTGGAGGGCATTTCGCGGCTGATTTTCCGCAAGCGCGACCCCCGCGCCATGGAAAGCCACAACCTGCAGTCGGTGATCCAGGACATCGGTCGGGCCGGCGACTTCCTGGCCCTGATCCGCGAGAGCCTGTCCAGCCTGCAACGGCTGCTGGCCTATCACGCGGCGCTGTCGGCCTCCCGCGCGCCCGGCAAGGCCGACCGCGAAGCGCGCCAGACCCTGCGTCTTATGCAGCGCGATGCGGCGGCGCTGAGCGAGCTCAGCATCTCGATGTCGTCCAAGGTGACCTTCCTGATGGACGCCACCCTGGGGCTGATCAACCTGGAGCAGAACCAGATCATCAAGATCTTCTCGGTCGCCGCCGTGGCCCTGCTGCCGCCGACGCTGATCGCCTCCATCTACGGCATGAACTTCGATGTCATGCCGGAGCTGCACTGGCGTTACGGCTATCCGGCGGCGGTCGGCGCCATGGTGCTGTCGGCGGCCCTGCCGTATTTCTACTTCCGCAAGAAGCGCTGGCTGTAGGGGCTCACCACCAGCCCGCGTCGCGCAGGGCCTTGGCGTAGCGGCGGCTGACGGGGACGACCAGTCCCCCGTCCAGCGTCAGCGCGGCGCGGCCGTCGCCGCGCGCGACCGAGGCCACGGCGTCACGGGCCGCCCACCAGCTGCGATGGGTCTGGGCGCCCTCCAGCCCTTCCAGTTCCGCCAGGGCGTCCGACAGGCGCATCAGGATCAGGTCGGAGCCCCTGTCCGTGTGCAGGCGCAGATAGTGATCCTCGGCCTGGACGGCGATCAGGCGCGCGCCGCGCAGTTTCGAGGGCAGGCGGTCCAGGAAGCGGGCGGGCGCGTCGCCCGGCGCGGCGGCGTGGGTCTCGACGGGCTGCTTGCGGCCCAGAAAGACGTTGAGGGCGCTCAGTACGGCGGTGATCAGGGCCACGGGCGGGAAGAAGTGGACCAGGTCGTCGGCGTGACGCAGCCGTCCCTCGAACATCAGGCCGGTCAGGGCCCAGACCATGAGGGTCAACGGCCCCGTGATGACCAGGGTCAGGGCGGCGACGCCCAGCCACGGGCGCGCGTCCACGTCGATGAACCGTTCGACCAGCAGGCTGCACAGGTGCCCCCACAGGCCGCCGACGACGAGCACGGGCATCCAATAGGCCAGACGCTGCGCCAGCGGCGCGCCGTTGGAGCCAAAGGCGCCGCCGAGCGCCAGGAAGACGCCCGCCCCTACAGCGACCGCCAGGCCGCGCAGGAAGTCGCGCGCCTTGGAGCCTGGCGAGAAATCCAGTCGAGGGGTCACGCGCGCGTCGGACCGCAGACGGCGCGGAAGCCGGCGGCGGCGAACCGCACCATGTAGTCGCAGGCGCTGTCCAGATCGCCCGAGCGGCACAGCCCGCCCGACAGGCGGTCCAGACGCCCGGTCTCGCCCAGGGTCAGGGTCAGGGCCCCCGACAGATTGTGATAGGCCCAATAGAGGTCGGCCTCGTCCGCCTCGGGCATGATGCGCTTGACCAGCTCCAGCAGGCGACGGATCGCCGGGTCGAAATAGCGGGCCATGGTCTCGCCGCCGAAGGCCGGGTTGGCGTTGGTCTGGGCCACCAGGGCGGCGTAGTGCTTCCACCCCGGCCCGCCCTTCAGCGACCACTGGAACGGCGGGCGCAGGAAGGCCTCGAACAACCCCTCCAGCGTCATGGCCTCGCCCGCCGCCTCTGCGTAGCGGTCGACCGCGGCCACGCGCTCGGCGTTCCACACCTCGGCGCGGCGGTTGAAGACGGCGTCGAACAGCTCCTTCTTGGCCCCGAAATAATAGTGGACCAGGGCCGTATCCACGCCCGCCTCGCGCGCCACCTCGCGGATGGTGACGCCATAGAAGCCATGCTTGGAGAACAGGTCCTCGGCCGCGTTCAGGATGGCCTCGCGCGTCTCCCCGGCGACGGCCGCCTTGGACTTCTTGGGACGCCCGCGTCGCGCCGGGGCGGCGGGCGGGGCTGGAATCTGGGGCGGCGGCAGGTCGCTCTTCGTCATGGCCGGAAGCTAGTCGCGCTTCGGGGGTTAGTGCAACGGCGCCACAGGGCGGGCTCTTCCGTGACGGAAATCAGGCTTGGCCGTTTGACAGGCGGCCGAAACCCGGTCACCTATGCTGAAAATCATTGAACGCTGAATAAAAAGCGTCATCGGGTTGGAAACAAGATTGGGATGCACATGAACAGACTCGTGAAGACCGCCCTGCTGGCGGGCGCCGCATTCGGCGCAATGGCCTCGGCCGCTCAGGCGCAGGACGTGACGACGCAGGAGGCTGCGGCCCAGGTCGAAGACATCATCGTCACCGCCCGCCGCACCGAGGAGTCGGCCCAGAAGACGCCGCTGGCCTTGACGGCCTTCAGCGGCGAGACGCTGGAGCGCACCGGCGCTCAACAGGTCACCGATCTGCAGGGTGCGGTGCCGAACCTGAACCTGGTCCAGGGCCGGGGCTCGTCGAACGCGACCAACATCTACATCCGCGGCGTGGGCCAGCCCGACGCGCTGCAGACCTTCGATCCGGCGGTCGGGGTCTATGTCGACGACGTCTATTATTCGCGTATTCGCGGCACCCAGTTCGACCTGCTGGATCTGGAGCGCGTCGAGATTCTGCGCGGCCCGCAGGGTACGCTGTATGGCAAGAACACCATCGGCGGCGCCATGAAACTGGTGTCGCGCCGTCCGGACCAGGAGTTCCGCGCCCGCGCCTCGGCCGCCTATGGCGACTATGATCTGGTTGAAGTCCAGGGCGCCGTGTCCGGCCCCGTGACCGACAACCTGGCCCTGGGCCTGTCGGCTCTGCATTCGGAGCGCGGCGGCTATGTCACCGATCCGGCCACCGGCGCCGAATACAACGACAAGAACTCGACCGCCGTGCGCGCCAGCCTGGCCTGGGATCCGGCGTCGAACTTCCGCATCGACCTGAACGCGGACTACGCCAAGGACGATGCGGGCATGACGGTCGGTCAGGCCCAGAATGATCTGACGGACCTGTTGAAGACCACGGTGCTGCGCCCCGTGCCGAACCCGGTTCCGGAATATGATTTCAAGACCCGTACGACGCCGGGCCTGCCGAACGAGACGCGGCTGGAGACCTGGGGCACGGCGCTGCGCGCGACCTGGGATCTGTCCGACGCCCTGTCGCTGAAGTCGATCACCGCCTATCGCGGCCTGAACACCGACGACTACATCGACTTCGACGCCACGGAACTGGAGATCGCCGACGCCCTGGTGGCCGTGGATCAGACCCAGTTCAGCCAGGAGCTGCAGCTGACCTATACCGGCGATCGTCTGAACGCGGTCGCGGGCCTGTACTACCTGAAGGAAGACGTCGACTCCCATCAGGAGAGCTACAACGACGCTCTGCTGGGACCGGCGTTCGGCAACTCCGGCTTCCTGCGCACCATCGACGACACCCTGGAGACGACCTCCAAGGCCGTCTACGGCAACCTCAGCTATGACGTGACCGACAAGCTGCGCCTGTCGGCGGGCGTCCGCTATACTGAGGAAGAGAAGGACTACTGGCGCACGACGTCGACCTTCTACAGCCTGCTGCCGGCGTTCAACGCGACCTATGTCTTCGCTCCAGACGTGGGCAAGTACGACGACACTTCGATCATGCTGTCGGCCGATTATTTGTTGTCCGACGACGCCATGGTCTATGCCCGCTATTCGCAGGGCTTCAAGTCGGGCGGCTTCAACGGCCGCGCCAACTCCCCGACCGAGGCGACCGAGTACCAGCCGGAAACGGCGGACTCGTTCGAGGTCGGCGCCAAGACCTCGTTCTGGGATCGTCGCGCCCGCCTGAACCTCGCGGCCTTCATGACCAAGTATGAAGACTTCCAGGCTCGCGTCGCCGGTCTCGACACGGACCCGGTGACGGGTCTGCCCGCCCCGGTTCTGTCGGTGCTGAACGCCGGTCAGCTGGACATCTTCGGCTTCGAGCTGGAGGGCGTTCTGGTCCCGATCCGCGGCCTGACGCTGGACGCCCAGGTCGGCTTCCTCGAAGCCGACTACAAGGAGTTCAAGGACGACCGCTTCACCAACTTCGGCGGCAGCCGCGCCTTCCAGGACCCGGCCTTCTCGCCCAAGTGGACCCTGCGGTTCGGCGGCCAGTACGAATGGTTCCTGTCGGGCGGCTCCTCGGTGACCGTCGGCGGCGCGGCCAAGTTCCGCTCGAAGATGGCCCTGGCGGTCGACAACACCTACGAGAACACGGCGACCGAGATCCCCGGCATGTATCAGGACGACTACTGGCTGTACGACGCCCGCGTCGTCTGGTCGGACGCGTCGGACCGTTATTCGGTCGGCCTGTATGGCCAGAACCTGTCGGACGAGGTCTACAAGACCGACGCTCAGGAGTTCTCGTCCATCGGCAACATCCGCACCGCCTATTACGGCGCGCCGCGGACCTGGATGATCAAGGTTTCGGCCAAGTATTGATGCTGCAGGCCTGAGCGCAGCGTACTGGGCGGCGGTTCGTTGGAGCCGCCGCCCTTCTTTTTTCGTGGCGCGCGGCCGTCGGGCCGCTACCGTCGCCGCAGCAGCCAGTCGGGGAAGGCCCATGAATCAGATCGAGGCCGCAAAGGCCCAGGCGGGAACGGTCGAGGCGCAAACCGCCTCGCCGGGCTATCGCTACTATGTGCTGGGGATCCTGATCCTCATCTACATGCTGAACTTCCTGGATCGGCAGATCATCGGCATTCTGGCCGCGCCGCTGAAGGCCGAGTTCAACCTCAGCGACAGCCAGTTCGGCCTGCTGGGCGGGCTGGCCTTCGCCCTGCTTTATTCCACCCTGGCCATCCCGATCGCCTGGCTGGCCGACCGGTTCAGCCGGGTGTGGATCATGACCGGCGCCCTGACGCTGTGGTCGGGCTTCACCGCCCTGTGCGGCCTGGCGGGCGGGTTCGGCTCCCTGTTCCTGTGCCGGATGGGCGTGGGCATCGGCGAGGCGGGCGGCGTGGCCCCGGCCTATTCCCTGATCGCCGACTACTTCCCCAAGTCCCAGCGGGCGCGGGCGCTGGCGGCCTACGCCTTCGGTATTCCGCTGGGCATGGCGGCGGGCACCCTGGTGGGCGGCCTGCTGGCGGCGACCTGGGGCTGGCGAACGGCCTTCATCGTGGTCGGCGTCCTGGGCGTGCTGGTCGCGCCTGTCCTGCGCCTGACGGTCAAGGATCCCAAGCGCGGAGGGTTGGACATCGAGCCGGCCGCCGCCGCAGCCGCTCCCGTCGACACGCCGAAAGCCCCGCCCTTCAAGGCGGTGGTGCGCACCCTGGCCCCCAAGCCCAGCTTCTGGCTGCTGGCGTTCGGCGCGGCGTCGTCCTCTGTGTGCGGCTACGGCGTGGCCGCCTGGCTGCCCAGCTTCTTCATGCGCAGCTTCGGTCTGACCCTGTCGCAAACGGCCTGGTACTACTCCGCCATCGTCCTGGTCGGCGGAGTGGCGGGCATCTGGCTGGGCGGCGCCATGGCCGACCGGCTGGGCCGGAAATCCAAGGGGGCCTATCCGCTGACGCCGGCGATCGCCTTCCTGATTTCGGTGCCGTGTTTCATCCTGGCGATGAATTCAGGCGCGGTGGTGGGCGCGGTCATGCCGGGCTCGGACCCCAACGGCTTCGCGGCCCTGGCCCTGGCCTTCCTGATCTTCCTGATCCCGACGGGTCTGAACCTGACCTGGCTGGGGCCGATCACGGCGGCGGTGCAGCATCTGGCCAGCCCGACCATGCGGACCACGGCCTCGGCCCTGTTCCTGCTGATCAACAACCTGCTGGGGATCGCCGTCGGCATCTACTACTTCGGCTGGATGAGCGACATGCTGCGGCCCACCTTCGGCGAGGAGAGCCTGCGTTGGGCCATCTATACGGGCATGGGCTTCTACCTGCTGTCCTCGGCCCTGCTGTTCGGCGCCTCGCGCACGCTCCAGAAGGACTGGGTCGACTAACGGCCCCTCAGAACAGCCCTGGGCGGCGGTCCGGCGAGGCCCGCCGCCCGGCATAAGAAAATCCTCATGAGGCCATAAGACGACAGGCGGTTGCGCTGGCGAAGGCGCGACGCCTATAAGCGCGGCCAAAGTTTCCACAAACCTCCCTAAACGGCGCGGATCAGACATGAACATTCACGAGTATCAGGCCAAGCAGGTCCTCAAGGGCTACGGCGCCCCGGTCGCGGACGGCGTCGCCATCACCTCGGCCGACCAGGCCGAAGCCGCCGCCAAGCAACTGCCTGGTCCGCTCTATGTCGTGAAGTCGCAGATCCACGCCGGTGGCCGCGGCAAGGGCAAGTTCAAGGAACTGGGCGCCGACGCCAAGGGCGGCGTGCGTCTGGCCTTCTCGATCGAGGAAGCCGTCGCCCACGCCAAGGAAATGCTGGGCAACACCCTGGTGACCGCCCAGACGGGCGAGGCCGGCAAGCAGGTCAACCGCCTGTACATCGAAGACGGCGCCGACATCGCCCGTGAGCTGTACTGCTCGCTGCTGGTCGACCGTTCGGTCGGTCAGACGGCCTTCGTCGTCTCGACCGAAGGCGGCATGGACATCGAGGAAGTGGCCCACGCCACCCCGGAAAAGATCCACACCATCGCCATCAACCCGGAAGCCGGCGTCACCGCCGAGAACGTCGCCGCCATCAATGCGGCGCTGGAGCTGACCGGTTCGGCCGCCGAAGACGGCAAGTCGCTGTTCCCGATCCTGTACAAGGCCTTCGTCGAGAAGGACATGGACATGCTCGAGATCAACCCGCTGATCGTCATGGAGAACGGCCACCTGCGCGTTCTGGACGCCAAGGTCAGCTTCGACGGCAACGCCCTGTACCGCCACGAAGACATCCGCGCCCTGCGTGACGAGACCGAAGAAGACGCCAAGGAGATCGAGGCCTCGAAGTGGGACCTCGCCTATGTGGCCCTCGACGGCAACATCGGCTGCATGGTCAACGGCGCCGGCCTGGCCATGGCGACGATGGACATCATCAAGCTGTACGGCAAGGAGCCTGCCAACTTCTGCGACGTCGGCGGCGGCGCGGGCAAGGACAAGGTCGCGGCGGCCTTCAAGATCATCACCGCCGACCCGAAGGTCGAGGGCATCCTCGTCAACATCTTCGGCGGTATCATGAAGTGCGACGTCATCGCCGAGGGCGTCGTGGCCGCGGTGAAGGAAGTGGGCCTGAAGGTGCCGCTGGTCGTGCGTCTGGAAGGCACGAACGCCGAGCTGGGCAAGAAGATCCTGAACGAGTCGGGCCTGACCATCCAGGCCGCCGACGACCTGGACGACGCCGCCCAGAAGATCGTCGCGGCGGTCGCCTAAGCGCCGCTACCGCCCAGCAGACACACAGAATTCAGAGCACAGACACATGTCCATCCTCGTCAACAAAGACACCAAGATCCTGGTTCAGGGCCTGACCGGCAAGACCGGCGGCTTCCACACCGAACAGGCGCTGGCCTATTACAACACCAAGATGGTCGGCGGCGTGCACCCGACCAAGGGCGGCCAGACCTGGACCGGCTCGCACGGTGAAACCCTGCCGATCTTCGCCTCGGTCGCCGAAGGCAAGGAGCGCACCGGCGCCGACGCCACGGTGATCTACGTTCCGCCGGCAGGCGCGGCCGACGCCATCATCGAAGCCATCGACGCCGAAATCCCCTTCATCACCTGCATCACCGAAGGCATTCCGGTGCAGGACATGGTGCGCGTCAAGGCGCGTCTGGACCGTTCGAACTCGCGCCTGCTGGGCCCGAACTGCCCCGGCGTCCTGACCCCGGAAGAGTGCAAGATCGGCATCATGCCGGGCAACATCTTCAAGAAGGGCAATGTCGGCATCGTCTCGCGTTCGGGCACCCTGACCTATGAAGCCGTGTTCCAGACCACCAACGAAGGCTTGGGCCAGACCACGGCCGTCGGCATCGGCGGCGACCCGGTCAAGGGCACCGAGTTCATCGACGTGCTGGAAATGTTCCTGGCCGACGACGCCACCGAGTCGATCATCATGATCGGTGAAATCGGCGGCGCGGCCGAAGAAGACGCCGCCCAGTTCCTGATCGACGAAGCCAAGAAGGGCCGCAAGAAGCCGATGGCCGGCTTCATCGCGGGCCGTACGGCGCCGAAGGGCCGCACCATGGGCCACGCCGGCGCCGTCGTCTCGGGCGGCAAGGGCGATGCGGAATCCAAGATCGCCGCCATGGAGGCCGCGGGCATCCGCGTGTCGCCGTCGCCGGCGCGCCTGGGCACGACCCTGGTGGAAGTGCTGAAGGGCTAAAAACCCTTCAGCGCACGCTGCGCGTGCGGGCGCTATCGCTCGCCGCG
>DGIZ01000263.1:0-2263 GCA_002386585.1 Brevundimonas sp. UBA4609
GGCGGTGGTGCGCGCCGCCGCCCTGGGCGCCGAACGGATGTTCCTGGAAGTCGCCGAGGGCAACGCTGCCGCCCGCGCCCTGTACGCCCGAAGCGGCTTCGTCGAGATGGGGCGGCGACGCGGCTATTATTCGCATGCGGACGGACGCCGAGAGGATGCGCTGACGTTGGTCCTGAAGTTTTCTCGATATCTTCCATAAGGCGACGGTCCATCCTATCTTCGCCGCCATGGACCGGATCGAAAAACTCTGCGCCGAGCGCGGCATGCGCATGACCGAGCAACGTCGGGTGATCGCCCGCGTCCTGTCGAATGCCGAGGATCATCCCGATGTGGAGGAGCTGTATCGCCGCGCTTCGGCGATCGATCCGCACATCTCCATCGCCACCGTCTATCGCACCGTGCGCCTGTTCGAAGAGGCGGGCGTGGTCGAGAAGCACGACTTCGGCGACGGCCGCAGCCGCTATGAAGAGGCCGGCGACGACCACCATGACCACCTGATCGACACCAAGACGGGCGAGGTCATCGAATTCTTCGACGCTGAGATCGAGCGCCTCAAGACCGAGATCGCCCGCAAGCTCGGCTATGAGCTGGTCGGTCACAAGCTGGAGCTGTACGGTCACGTCATCCCCGGCGCCGAGCCGGTGGAGCGGGAGGGGCTGATCTACAAGCGCCGCCCCCGCGAAGAGGCCGAAGACTGACCTCGGCCGTCGGCCCCAGATCCTGCCGACGCTTGCCGTCGTCGGTTTCGGCGATCATAAGCCGGACATGACCGATACGCTCGAAAAGCCTGTCCCAGCCCCTGTCCTGGGCGACGGCGTCGCGCCCGAAGGCGAGGCGACGCCCAAGCGCCTGTTCATCAAGACCTACGGGTGCCAGATGAACGTCTACGATTCCGAACGCATGGCCGACGTCCTGCGGCCGCTGGGTTATGCGCCGACGGACACGCCCGAAGGCGCCGACTTCGTCATTCTGAACACCTGCCATATCCGCGAGAAGGCGGCCGAAAAAGTCTATTCCGAGCTCGGCAAGCTGCGGCAGATGAAGGAAGAAAAAGCAGCGGCGGGCGACGGCGGCATGACCATCGCCGTGGCCGGCTGCGTCGCCCAGGCCGAGGGCGAGGAGATCATGAAGCGCCAGCCGGCGGTCGATCTGGTGGTCGGGCCGCAGGCCTATCACCAGTTGCCTGAGCTGCTGACCCGCACCGCGCGGGCGCGCGGCGAGCGCATCGGCGCCGATTTCGCCCCCAATGAGAAGTTCGACGCCCTGCCGGCGACGCGCGGGACCGAGGGGGTGACCGCCTTCCTGACGGTGCAGGAAGGCTGCGACAAGTTCTGCACCTTCTGCGTCGTGCCCTATACGCGCGGCGCCGAGTGGTCGCGCCCGGTCGCGGCGGTGCTGGACGAAGCGCGGGCGCTGGCCGACCGGGGCGTGCGCGAAGTCACCCTGCTGGGCCAGAACGTCAACGCCTATGACGGCGAGGGGCTGGACGGAAAGCCCTTTACCCTGGCGAAGCTGGCCTACGCCCTGGCCGACATCCCCGGCATCGAGCGCATTCGCTATACGACCAGCCACCCGAACGACATGTCGGACGACCTGATTTCGGCGCACGGCGATCTGGACGTCCTGATGCCCTATCTGCACCTGCCGGTTCAGTCGGGCTCGGATCGCATCCTGCGGCTGATGAACCGCAGGCATGGGCGTCAGAAGTATTTCGACCTGATCGACCGCATCCGTGCAGCCCGGCCGGACATGGCGCTGTCGGGCGACTTCATCGTCGGCTTCCCCGGCGAGACGGATCGCGATTTCGAGGACACGATGGATCTGGTGCGGCGGGTGAACTACGCCAGCGCCTTCTCCTTCATGTATTCGCCGCGCCCCGGCACACCTGCGGCGACCATGGCGGCTCAGGTTCCGGACGAGGTCGCCAAGGCGCGTCTGCACGCTCTTCAGGCCCTGCTGACCGAACAGCAGGTCGCCTTCAACCAGTCTTTGGCCGGGCGCGTGCTGCCGGTGCTGTTCGAGAAGAAGGGCCGTCACGGCGCCCAGGCCATAGGCCGCTCTCCCTATCTGCAATCGGTCCACGTCGAGGACGCGGATCAACTGATCGGCCGGATCGTTCCGGTCGAGATCATCAGCGGCCAGCAGAACAGCCTGACCGGCCGCCTGATCCAGACGAACTGACGCCTGTTCCGCCACGCGCCGTGCGTGAGGCCAGGAATGCTTACAATCCCCCTCAAGCAGCCTCGCGCCGCGCGCGAGGCGT
>DGIZ01000263.1:2360-2626 GCA_002386585.1 Brevundimonas sp. UBA4609
CTCGCGCCGCGCGCGAGGCGTTAGGGGACCAACAAGGAAACCTCATGGCGCGAGAGTCCGAGTTCCTGTCCCTCAGCGATGCGGCGTTGCGCGCGGTCATCGGGCCGCAGAGCCGTCACCTGGCTCTGATCGAGGACGCTTTCAAGGTGCTGGTCGAGACGCCGGGCGGGGGGGTGTCGATCAACGGCTCGACGCGGGATCGGGCGCAGGCGCGCCGCGTCATCGAGGCCCTGTCGAACCGGGCCGTGGCAGGCGCCGAGATCACC
>DGIZ01000153.1 GCA_002386585.1 Brevundimonas sp. UBA4609
GGCGCAGGCGTCTGTGCTGGCGGCGGCGCAGGCCGAGGCGTTCGCAGGCGATGCGGGCGATTGGGCGGCGGCGTCGGAAGGTTCGGCGGTGCAGGCGGCGGCGAGCGCGGGCGAGGGGCTGACCTATCGCAATCAGGCGGTGGATGCGCGCGACGGGGCTATCGCTGCCAGTCAGAGCGCGGGCGTCAGCGCTACGTCCGCCAGACTGGCTTCGAACCAGACGATGCCAGCGCGCCTCGCCGAGAGGGAGAACTTCTGCGGCGCCGTCAGCGGGCGGCCTGAAACCATCAACGCCTTCGCTTTCGGGACGGTCGTCACAGATCCTGTTGAAGGTGACGTTCTTCGCCTGGACAGCGTCTACAACATCCAAAACAGAGGCTGGCGGAAGATTGAGCCGGGGCGGTCTTTCAGGACGACCGTCAGGTCGAAGGTTGTTTCAAACGGCAGCGATACGAACCGGCCTCAGTACGGCTTCCGCCTGCTCTCTTCTGACGGGACAAGTCTTGTCGTTACGGCTGGCATAGCCACCCAAGTCGCCGCTGACGGATGGGTCGAGTTTTCTCTAGAGAGAACGGCCGAGCAGCTTTGGTCGCTCCGCCCCGAGGCAGTCTACGTTCGCGGTTTCACGCGAGCGAACCGGAACGACAGCAATGCCGCGTCGGGCGCCGTAACCGATATGGCGTTTCTGCGCTTCGAAGATGTGACCGAGAGCGTCAGCGCGGCGAATGCTGCGGGGGTTGCTCAGGCTGCCAGCGCTAACGCCAGCGCCGATGCAGCCAGCGCTCAGATCAGCGCCAATCTGGCCGCACAGGTCGGTGGGAGGTCGCGGCGCGTGTCGGACGGCACGATCTTTACCAGCAATCTCGGCGGGTCGCCTGCGGGCGCGCCCGACCTGACGGCGGGCGTAGTTCTGAACGACTACCTCGAGAACGCGGTCCGCGAGGTCGCCTCTGCGATCAATATTCAGACCAAGGGGGTTCTGGAGATCGGCACAGGCCGCACGTTCCGCGTGTACGCGCGGACGCGGGTCATGGTCGACGGGCCGAACAACACGACCTATCCGCATTTCCGCGTCCTGGACGCCAGCTATGCCAGCATAGGATTGACCGGCCCCAGCCGCCCTCAGGCGGCGGCAGACATGTGGCAGACCTATAGCCACGAGCTGACCTCGGAACAGATCAAGGCGGCCTATCCCACGGCCTTCTACATTCGCGGCGCCGTCAGGGTGAACCGGGCGGGAACGACGACCGGTTCATCCGGCGCGACGACGCGCGTCGCGGAGTTGTGGCTCGAGGACATAAGCGAACTTGCGCCCGTTGCGGCGCAACTCGCGATTGTCGGTGGCGTCGCCGCTGACGCGGCGGATCGTCTGGCCTCAGTTCGGTTCAGCGTCACCGGTGGTGCAGGGGGCGCGCCGTTTCAGATCTGGGGTCGCGCCGGACCGGCCGGGTCGATGGCGGGCATGGTGGCGTCGGAGCTGGCGATGTCGAACGTCGTCAACGGCGTGGTGGTGCCCGCGCTGAAGCTGATCGGCGGAGACGCGCACTTCGGCGGCAAAATCCATGCTGGGGTCGGTAAGGAGATCATCATCGATCCGACCCTGCCCGCCATCATCACCACCATGGGCAATGCGCGGATGGCCGAGGGCAAGCTGCCCAACGACAACCTGATCTACTGGTTCGGTCCGAAGCAGGAAGTCGCGAATATGCGGAAGTCCAACGCAACCGAGTGGCGCGACGCCAGCGGCAGGGCCTATTTCGCGGGCGGCATCTCGGCCGGTCAGTTGCAGGCCTCTCAGCGAACGTCCGATCAGAGCGCGACTGTCTCGGCCCAGACGGGTCGCTTCGGCTCGCTGGGCGGCACGATCACGGTATCGTTCAGCTATGCCGCTGAGGCTCGCGTCGCCAGCACCAGTTACACGCCGCCGTTCCCGGCCAGCTATGAGGACATCTCCTATAGCCCCACGGCGCAAATCCGCCTCTATCGGTCGCTGAACGGCGGGACCTTTCAACTGGTGGGGAGCTTCGCCGCCGCCGGGCAGAGCCGGAGCTACGGCATCAACGGCGGCGACTACTTCGAAGAGGGGCAGGAAGTCGTCTGCGGCGGCTCGGCCACCTTTGTCGATCCCGACCTGAGCACCCTCGACCGTCAGTACCGTGTCGAAATGACCGGCCGTAGCTTCGCCTGGCTTAACGGCGCCGGGAACTTCCGCAGCCAGTTCCTCAACGTCGTGTGCGTCGAGGGCTGATCCCCCTTCCTCAACATCGGAGAACCGTCTTGTCGTCTGTCGTCCTGACCAAAGACGACGGCCTGGTGTGCAGCCTGCCTGCCGCCAGCGTCGTCGCCATCCTTTCCACTGCGCTGGAAGGCGCCAGCGCGGCGCGTCCGCAAATGCGATCCGTACTGATCAGCAGCTTTCGCGGCGGCGCCCGGCCAGGGCTGGCCCACACGGCGGCCGAGGCGGCCGAAGAGGTCGAGAAGGCCTGGCCGGACGAGGTTGCGCCGTCCTGGGTCGAACTGAGCAGCGGCGAGGACGTCACCCGGATCATGCCGGGCCTGATCCGGGGTTTCGATCAGCTGAGCGAAGCCCTGATGCGCGTCGACTTCGAGCGGCCGGATGGCGAGATCGCTTCGGTCCTGATCGACAACATCCTTGAGAACCTAGAGCGCGTGAGCGCCGATCTGAAAGGCTGCTGACCATGACGACTGAACTGACCCCTGAAGAGGCTGCCGCGCTGCGCGAGCAACTGGCCGCCTATGACGCCGCCCAGCATGAGGCCGCCAAGGCCGCAAACCGGGCGGTGATGGAGCCGGTGACCTCTATCGGTCTGGGCACGGGCGGCCCGCTGACCTGTTCGCTGGAGCAGGCGGTCGCGGTGATCCGGGCGAACGCGGCCAGCATGGCGGCGGTCGATCCCGAATTTCCCGCCTATGCCTTCACCGTCCTGCCGGTGGTCGAGCGGCTGGATCACAAGCTGCGCGCGCTGGTGACGCAGAACGCTCCGGCGCCTGAGCCTGAGCCCGAGACCCCGGCCGAGCCGGAAGCCTGACGAACCCGGTTCGCCGCTGGCGGGCCGTTTCCTGACAATCTGAAACGGGAGGGCTGCGCATGCTGCCTGATCTACCCCCTGGCTTCGACCTGGGGCGGTTGCGCTATGCGGTCGGCGGCGCGGCCGGGTCGCTGGTCTACGGCGTCTACACCTTCGTCCAGTTGGTGAAGGCCGGGCACCGGCCGACGCTGAGCGACTTCTGGCGCGCGCTGGTCAACGTCACGGCCGGGCTTCTGGTCGGGACCGTCGGCGCCTATGCCCTCGGTCCCGCGATGGTCGCCATGATCCCGTTCGAGGGGTTGAGGGCGGCCGTCGATCCGGTCGCCGTCGGCTTCGTCGTCGGCGGCCTCGGCTGGGAGCTTCTGCCGCTCGTCATCGAGGGGGCCAAGCGCTGGGCCTCTCGTCTGGGCAAGGAGAAGACGGGATGACCTGGGTCGACTGGATCGCCGCGCTGGCCAGCGGTTACGGCAGCGCCTGCCTGCAGCTACGCGCGCAGGCGCTGAAGCCCCGCATGGGCGACTACCCCGAGGGACCGGGCGATGTGCGACGGGCGCTGTTCATCCTTTCGCTGATCCTGGGCGCCTATTCCCTGACGGTTCTGGTCGGGGACTATGGCGCATCCCGCACCGAGGCGCTGCTGGTCTGCGCCGTGGCCTACACCGCCCATGTCCTGTGGCGGAACGTGAGACGGCAGAGCGTCAGCCGCGCCGCCTGAAGTCGCGCACGCCGTGCGCATCCCCTGATAAATCTGAACTGGAGAACCCAATGGGATTCCGCTTTTCCAAGCGGTCGATGGACCGTGCGCGCGAGGTCGATCCGCTGTTGATGGCGGTCGCGGTCATCGCCCTGAGCCGATGCGCCGTCGACTTCGGCATTACCGAGGAGCAATCGCGGTCGCTGAACGAACAGGCCGAGAAGGTGCGGCGCGGCGTGTCGCAGACCATGAACTCGGCGCACGTCATCAAGGCGGGCGCGGCGTTCTCGACCGGGCTGGACGTCGTGCCCTACGTCGACGGCGTCTTTACCTGGGGCGACGACCACTGGCGCGTGAAGACGAAGGCGGGCGCCGTCATCGAACCCTTCTATGAGATCGCCTCGGCCATGCGGGAGGCCGCCAATCTGGTCGGCGTCCGCTTGGTCTGGGGCGGGGCTTGGGACCGGGTGCTGAACGACCTCCCGGCCGGGCCTGCGGCGATGAAGGCCGCCGTTGAAGGCTACAAGGCGCGGCGAAAGGCCATGGGCAAGAGCGCCCTGCTGGACGGGCCGCATTTCGAGATCGCGCGATGAGGGAGTTCCTTCGCGCCATCGGCCCCGCGTCATGGGCCGTCATCGCTCTCTGCGTCCTGCTGTTGTTCGTCATGGGCTGGTGCGCCGCCACGGCGCCCGGCCGGGAACGGGCCAAGCAGGACCGCGCCGTCGAGGCAGCCAACGCCAAGGCGCGCGCTACGGGCGCCGCTTCGCATGATCGCGCAGCCGGCGACCGGCTGACCGACCTGAAGATCAACAACCGACTGGAAAAGGAACGGACCGATGCGGTCTCTTCGATCCCTGACGCTCGCCCCACTGCTGGCCGCGTCGCTCTTGCTTGTCACCGGCTGCGCGAGCAGGGAACGCGTGACGCCGATCTACCCCCCGAGTGCCGACCTGGCCGTTGAGGCCAAGCCGATCATGCCGCCGGAAGCGGTGCGCAGCGAAGCGGCGGGCATCGCCCATGACATCGCCATCGAAGGCTGGGGTGAACGCGGCTGGGATGCGGTCGGGCGACTGTGCCGCTGGGCGGCCGACAACGGCATGAAGGGGCTGAGTTGCCCGCCGCCGCCTGAACTGCCGCCCAGGCCTGGCTGACGGGCATAAGAAAACCCGTCTGCCACATTGGGACTCAGACGGGCCTAATGAGCCGAGGCTCCTATCCTAGATGGGGATGCGAACCCGGATTGCAAGGCGTCGAGCTTCGGGCTCCGCCATTGAGGCCCGCTCTCTTCGGAGGGCGGGCCTTAAACATTTCAAAGGCGACCTGCAGCCAAGACTTGGCGGATCTCATCAGCATTGAGGCGAGGCACCCCCGAACGCTGCCCGGTTCCTGCTCGCAGGGGCTCGTAGGCACGCAGCATCCGGCGCACACGATCCAAGGTGGGGTGATGAGAATTGAACGTCCTGCCGAGGAAACGCGGGAAGCGGTTCATCTTTTCGACCAGGAACTGCGCCACGCCCATATGGTCCGTTTCATGGTTTCCGTCGAAGCCATGAAACTCGACTTCATGCCGATCAAAGCCAACTTTTTCACTCGGGCCGAGATCGTCGTAGCTCCGCTCCATCATGTCGTACATGTCCAGGACATCAACCGTCTCTGCCAGTACATCCCGAGAGGTCTGTTCAACCTTGAAGATGCCCGGCATTCGCCATTCAAGCGCCCAGTCGTGTCCGCCGAAGATGGCATCCTTCAAAAACGCGGTGTCGATCTCCCCTTTGATTTTCAAGTTCTCCTGGATTTCGGCGAGCATCACTAAAATCAGGCGATCAACATCTCGGATTTCCATAGCGTAGCTCCTGTATAGGTCCAGGTAGCATCGCTACGTGAGAGTCGGTTCGAAGGCAAAGTTCGCGTGCTCAGCCCACCTTACGGCGCGGCGAGGGGCGACGGAGCTTAGCCGCTGTCGCCTGGCCCTTAGTTCCGGCTCGACGTCGGGGCGCGGCGCCGCCTTCCAGGCTCGCGCGTAGGGCGGCCATCAGATCGACCACGTCGGTGTCTTCGGGTTCGGCCGCGCGAACTGGCTTCTGACCCTTTTGCTTCGCTGCGATGAGCGCCTTGAGCGCTTCCTCGTAACGATCGACGAACTGGTCGGGATCGAATGGGCCGGCCTTTTGCTCGATGATGCGGCGGGCGATATCGACCATGGCGGGGTCGGGAGCCTGGTCCGTGATGGCCCCGAAAACTTCCCGCGAAGCCCTGACCTCGTCGCGTGTGCGCAGGGAATAGGCCAGAATGCCGCGATCACGCGGCTCAAGCGCCAGCAGGCGTTCCCGCGTTGACAGAACGACGCGACCGAGAGCGATCTTGCCCTCAGATCGCATAGCCTCGCGGATAACCCCGAACGCCTCTTCGGCCAGGGCCCCCGCCGGGGCTAGGTAGTAGGGGTTGTCCCAATACAGGCGGTCGATCTCCTCCTCGGGCACGAAGCGTTCGATGTCGATCGTCTTCGTGCTCTCCAGCTTGACCGATTTGATCTCCTCGTCGGTCAGCAGGATGTACTCGTCCTTGGCGACGGCGTAGCCCTTGACCAGCGAAGACCGTTCGACCGGCCCGGTGTCGGGGTCGGTCGTCACCATGCGAATGCGGTTGTTGGTCTCGGGGTTGATAAGGTTGAACCGCACATCGCCGCCGGAGCTGGTCGCGGTGTAGAGCGCGACCGGGCATGTCACGAGGGAAAGGCGCAGGTGTCCCTGCCAGGTGGGGCGATAAGCCATGTCGGACCTCCGGGCGGCGCCGCATGCGCCGCCGACTCAACACCGGGCCCGGTGATTCGCTCCCTGACGCTCAGTCGCAGGGCTCCGCCTGCCCGTCGCTGAGGTCGATGACGAAGCAGTGTTCCTGTCCGCCGTCCAGGTCCGCCACGAAGATGCGGATCTCGTCGTCGGCGTCGACGGGCGGAGAGTAGAGTTCGGTAAATCCGACGGCCGCCGCTTCAAAACTACCGGCTTGTAGGACGTGGCCGTGCGCCCGGCCGAGGCCTTCAGCGTAGGCGAAGTAGCGATGCTGTTCGGGTTCGATCATTCGCGTCTCCTCTCTGTCAGAACGCTGGGGGCCGGAAAAGCATTCCATGATTCGGCGTCAGGCGGCTGGCGTCACATCCCGATAGGGCTCGCCCCGATCGCCCGCCTCGGATCTGGTCAGCACTCGCGTTTCAAACGCCGAGGAGATGGCGACCTTGATGCCTCGATGTCGGATGCCTTCGTCCAGAGACTTGGCCGTGTGATCGATCGCGTAGAGATCATCGCACCATTCATCGCTGTTGATCTCGATGAGGCCGGGCTGAAGGTCGGGGTCTTCGCCGGCAGAGGCCATCATGGCGTCGAGGGCGGCGGTCAGTTGGTCGGGCGTCATGGCGCTGCGTGTAGCTGAGTCGCCCTGTCGCGGCCTAGCGTTGGCGCCGCAGCAGGCGCGCCGCCTCTTCCTTCCACAGCGCGCGAAAGCGCAGGACGATGGACGCCGGCAGGCTGGCCGCCGCGCGGGATCGGCGGTGAAGGTCATGGGCCTCGGCCTCGAAGCGGGCGGCCTTCTGCTGATCGGTCTCGGCCGTCATGGCGATTCGGGCCAGACCTTCTGCACGGTCAGTGATCCGGCCGAGCAGGGCTGCAGCATGAGGTCTTCGGCCGCGCTGAGATCCAGCCAGTGGACGCCAGCGCCCGGCGGCAAGAGGACGATCTGGCGGTCGTGGTAGGGCGCGACGTCGGGGCCCGGCTCGGTGGTCAGCATGGCGAAGGCCCCGTCCTTGATAATTCCAGCAATCCAGAACCATGGCTGGCCGGCCATGGTGAAGAGCCACTTCGTCTTCCTCCCCTGCACCTTGGGCTCGGTGAACTCGTAGAAGCCGTCGGCCGGGATCAGGCAGCGGGTCGAGTTGGCGAAAGAGCGCCCGTCCGAGCGGAAGTTGAAAACGGGCTTTCCGGTCGGGCTCTTCCACGCCCAAGGCGTCATGGTCAGCTGCGGGCCATCGGCGGCCTGAGTGACGACGGGCGCAGCATTGCCGATGCGGTAGTCGGCTGCAGCCAGGTTGGGCAGGCCGCCTGGAAAGACGAGCGTCCGCCCCGCGTCACGGAACGGCGCGGCGAGCTGGTTAGCGGGAACGTGCAGGCGGTAGTTGTTGCACATCGGCGGCTCCCTAGAACATTTCGACCTTAAGGCCGCGACCTTCGGGCGGGTAGGTCCAGAAACACATACGCCCCTGACAGTGCCGGCGGCGGCAGCGCGCGGTCCGGCCCCAGAGCACGAAGTCTTCGCCCAGCGCCCTGCGCACGACGGCCAGATCGACGGTCATTTCCAGACTACAATGCAGGCAGCAGGCGACGACGGGCCAGCCCTGGCGCTGGAGGTCGCCGACCTTGGCGGCGCGGCCCATCCACTGAGCGCGCGTCCAGTTGTTGTAGCGGGGGTTCATGCCCATGGATCATTCGCCGCGCTTCGCCGCCAGGCGAGATCTGGGCCAATAGTCCGCGCAGTGATGGCCGCCGTAGCTGAACAGACTGACCACTTCTTTCGGCATCCCCGCTTCCTTAAGGCGGACGTGGTCGACGTCGCGCAACAGGTAGGCCACGTCGTCCAGACGCAGGCCGCCCTCGGGCAACCAAGCGATCAGGCGGCGCATTCTCAGCACGTCTGAGGTGTCGCGGTGACTTGAACGGAAGCTGTCGGCGTTCGGATCGTTCGCCATCGACACCGACAGTCGGCGCGAGCCGCAATTGTCGCAGCGCAGGGCGCAAGCCCACTCGCACGCGTCGCGCGTCAGCCAGTCGGGAAACTGCCTGATCAGGTCCAAACCGGTGAAGCGCCCCTCACGGCGGCAGACGCAACACAGGACTCGAAGCTGTGACCCTCGATCCGGCACCTCGATCAGGGGGAAGTGGTGCAGGCCGATGGGGAAATGATCGTCAGGCGTCGACCCGATGCCGCGCCAGAAGGGGGTGTCTTCTTCCTGAGGCATGGCTCAATGCGCCGTCGCGCCCCTTGCAGCGCACGCCGTGCGCATCCGCGCGATCGATCCCGGCGCCTTCGTCTCGATCTCTCGAAGGATCGCCCCCGCCCCAGCCCGGCCGTCTGCGCTGTGAAGGTCCAGGCCGGCCAGGCGCAGCATCAAGGCGGCCAGTTCCTTGTCCGCTGGGGCGCTCATCGAGGCGGCCGCCCGACATGGGTCATGCCGGCGATCAGCCCCGCAATCAGCGCGCGATCGCGCGGTGGCGGAGCGATCCGCTCCTCCATCAGGGCCGCCAGCTCTTTCAGCTCGGCCTTGAACCGCTCTTCAGGCGGTGAACCGGGTTCGTCTCGCTTCATCGTCTCCTCCATCCATTCCGCCTCTCGTCCGGGGCGGGATCGGCGCGCGCCAACGCGTCGACCTGCGGGCAGGTCCCCGCACGACTGGACCGATCGGCCGCCCGGCCGGTCGCCGCCCCGCTCTCGCGAGAGGGGGACTCCTAACCGTGCAAGGGACCTGCCCGCAAATGAATTGTTCTCGTAATGTTCTCTATGTCGACCAACGCCCCGTCGCGGCCGCTGAGCCGCCTGCAGCGTGGCTGGGCGGCAAGCGCCACCTGGCCAAGCCCATCTGTCATATTCTGGCTGCGACCGATCATGACGCCTATGTCGAACCCTTCATCGGCATGGGCGGCGTCTTCCTGCGCCGGCGGGTTCGGCCGCCGGTCGAGGTCATCAACGACATCTCCGGCGATATCGTCACCCTGTTTCGGGTGCTGCAGCGATTTCCCGACGCCCTGTTGCGGGAGCTACGGTGGCGACCGGCCATGCGAAGCGAGTTCGCCAGGCTGAGCGAAACGCAGGATTGCGACCTACTCGACATCGAGCGAGCGGCGCGGTTCCTCTACCTGCAAACCCTGGCCTTTGGCGGCAAGATGGCTGGGCGATCGTTCGGCGTCAGCACCAAGGGGGCGCACAACTTCGATCTGACGCGGCTGGAGCCGCGCCTGAAGCGCCTGCATGACCGCCTCGCCGGCGTCGTCATCGAGAACCTGGACTGGCTCGACGTCATCGCGCGCTATGATCGGCCGGGCACGCTGTTCTACCTCGACCCGCCCTACTGGGGCGGCGAGTGCGACTATGGCGCCGGCGTCTTCATGCGAGGGGACTTCCAACGCATGGCTGACAAGCTGCGCGCGATCGAGGGGAAGTTCCTGCTCTCGATCAATGATCGGCCGGAGATCCGCGACCTGTTCGCCTGGGCCGACATCGAGGCCGTGCAGACGACGTACACCATCGCCGGCGGAGACAAGGCGTCGACGGCGGCCGAACTGTTGATCGGGAAGGGGGTGAAGCTGGCGCCGGCGGCGGCTCAGGCGAGCCTGTTCTAGGCTAGACGGCCAGTTTCACGATCCGTTCCAATGTGGGTGTGCGTTGGTAGCCGCCTCCAACCACCACGGTTTTTCTCGGAGATATTCAGAAGACCGCCCGCGCCTCATCCCTGAGGGATGCGCGAGGCGCCGCCGGTGATCTTGCAGACGTAGTCGGTCTGCGGGCGGCCGGTCTGGCGGCCGGTGGGCGAGAGGATGCCGCCGCGGTCGCGGCACTCGGCTTCCAACTGGTCCATTTCCTGCTGATAGGTCGGCAGGGGGCGGCCCGAGGCGCAGGCGGCGAGCGCCAGCGGGGCGACGATGACGGCGGCGAGGAACAGGGGGGCGCGCATGGTGGTCTCCTTCAGCCGGTGAAACGAGCCGTGAGACGGAATGATCCCTCTGAACCCGCCTCGGAGCAAGGCCAGGCTACAGGCGTCCGGATCAGCCGGCCGGCGCGCCCAGGTGCTCCAGCAGGATCTTCAGGCCCAGGGCGATCAGGGCGACGCCGCCGATCAGTTCGACGATCCTGCCCAGGCGCACGCCCACGGCCTTGCCTACCAGCAGGCCCAGCGTCGCCAGGGCGAAGGTGGTGAAGCCGATGCAGGCGGCGATCAACCAGATGTTGGCCTCCAGCAGGGCCAGACCGACCCCGACCGCGCCCGCGTCGATCGACGTTCCCACGGCGGTGGCGACCAGGGCCACAAGGCCGCGTGACGCCGGCTCGGCGTCCTCCTCCGCCTCACCCCGCTGCAGCGCTTCCCAGATCATCTTCAGGCCGACGGCGCCCAGCAGGCCGAAGGCGATCCAGTGGTCGACGGCCTGGACGAAGTCGGCGGCGGCCACGCCCAGGGCGAAGCCGATCAGGGGCGTGATCGCCTCGATCACGCCGAACACCAGGCCTGAACGCAGGGCCTGGGGCACGGTGGGGCGATGCTGCGCCCCGCGCCCGATGGCGGCGGCGAAGGCGTCGGCGGACATGCTGACGGACAGGATGGCGATGGCGACAGGGGACATCATGGGGAAAACGCACTCAGCCGGACGCATGACAGCACGCTCCATCCACGGGCCGGCCCCGTCGATGCAGCATGCTGGTCTCGCTAGGCGGAGGTGATCCGCTGGCCGCGCCATGCCCGCAGGCAAGTGTGTTGACGCGACCCCGGCTGGGATATGCCGGAAGCTACTCCCCAACGGCCGCCCCTCTAACGCCTCGTTCCGAGTCTATCAACCCGCACATGGCCAAAGGCGACAAGACGCCCCATCTGTGCTAGACGCCGCCGCTTCACCCTTCGCCGCAGGACATCCGCCCTTGAGCATTTCGCTCGATCTCACGCGCGCCAGCGCCCCCGTTCAGGGCATGGTCAAGACGCCCGTCAACCTCAGCGGTCTGACGCGCGACGAGCTGCGCCAGGCCCTGATCGACGCCGGAATCTGCCCGCCGGAGAAGGCCCGGATGCGCGCCTCCCAGGTGTGGCGCTGGATTCACCACTACGGCGTGACCGACTTCGCCCTGATGAGCGACGTGGCCAAGGACACCCGCGCCAAGCTGGCCGAGGCCTTCACCCTGGCCCGTCCTGAGATCGTCGAGCGCCAGGTGTCCAAGGACGGCACCCGCAAATGGCTGATCCGCACGGCGCCGGGCATCGAGATCGAGACGGTCTACATTCCCGACGTGGGCCGGGCCGGCGCCCTGTGCGTCTCGTCCCAGGTCGGCTGCACCCTGAACTGCACCTTCTGCCACACCGGCACGCAGAAGCTGGTCCGCAACCTGACGACGGCCGAGATCGTGGCCCAGGTCCAGGTGGCCCGCGACGACCTGGACGAGTGGCCCTCGCCCAAGGAAGACCGCCGCCTGTCCAACATCGTCTTCATGGGCATGGGCGAGCCGCTCTACAATCTGGACCACGTCGCCAACGCCATCGACATCATTTCCGACAATGAGGGCATCGCACTGTCGCGGCGTCGGATCACGGTGTCGACCTCGGGCGTGGTTCCACAGCTGAACGCCCTGGGCGAGCGCACGGCGGCCATGCTGGCCATCAGCCTGCACGCCACCAACGATCCCCTGCGCGACCGACTGGTGCCGCTGAACAAGAAGTATCCGCTGGACCAGCTGATGGCCGCCATCCGCGCCTATCCCGGCCTGTCCAACGCGCGCCGGGTGACGTTCGAATACGTCATGTTGAAGGGCGTCAACGACAGCCCGGCCGAGGCGCGCGCCTTGATCAAGCTGATCGAGGGCATTCCGTCCAAGGTCAACCTGATCCCGTTCAACCCCTGGCCCGGCACGGATTATCAGTGCTCGGACTGGAAGACGATCGAGACCTTCGCCGCCATCCTGAACAAGGCCGGCTACGCCTCGCCCATCCGCACCCCGCGCGGCCGCGACATCCTGGCCGCCTGCGGCCAGCTCAAGTCCGAGAGCGAGAAGCAGCGGGCCTCGGCGCGTCTGAAAGCTGAGCGCGAAGAGGTCGACGCGGCCTGAGCGACCATCCGGGTGGACGCTTTGTCCGCCGACTGTGGCGCGGGCGCCCTAGCGGAAGCGCCGAGCTTTCGGGCAAGGGTGTTTTTGTTTCGTTCCCCTTCAGGCTGGGAGGCTAGGGTTCGTCGTCATGGAGACCTCGTCGTTGCCGGGCGTTCTGTCGACTCCTGAACTCCAGGCGTTCGCGACGGGCTTTCCGATCCTGATGCTGCACCTGGCCGTGACGTTCGGCCTGCTGGCGGCGGGGGCGGCGGTCTACGCCCTGCTGACTCCGTGGCGCGAGATCGCCCTGATCCGCCAGGGCAATCCGGCCGCCGCCGTGGCCTTCGCCGGGGTGCTGGTCGGCCTGGCCATTCCGCTGGCGGTGTCCCTGTCGGTGTCGACCTCGATCCGCGACATCGCCATCTGGGGCGTGGCGACGGTGGTGCTGCAACTGCTGGCCTTCCGCGTCGTCGACTTCCTGCTGCACGGCCTGCCGCAACGCATTGAGAAGGGCGAGACCTCCGCCGCCGTGGTCCTGGCCGGGGCCAAGCTGTCGACCGCCCTGATCCTGGCGGCCGCCCTGACGGGTTGAGGGGGCGGCCTTGCGCTTTCCCCACCTTCCCGACTGGACCATCTACGCCGCCGTCATCGGCGTGATCCTGATCGCCTCCCTGAACCGGGGCGAGCGCGCCGATGCGCCGCACGACTTGCCTGAAGATGAAACGGCGGGGCCTCTGCTGGGGCCGATCACGCCCTTCGATCCCTCTGTCACGGTCAACACCTCGGACGAGCATGAGCCGGTGTCTGGCACGGCCTTCTCCATCGCCGGGGACGGCCGCTGGATCACCGCACGTCATGTGGTCGAGGGCTGCCGCAAGCCCGCGCTGGTGATCGACAAGACCCGCGCCCTGGCCGCCGACGTGCGCCTGGCGGCGCGGGCGGACGTGGCCCTGTTGCTGACCGACGGCGGGCCGCCCGCCCTGCCGATCGCGCCCCAGGCGCCGCTCTACAAGGGCCAGCGCGCCTTCCACCCCGGCTTCCCTCAGGGCCAGCCGGGCGAGGTGGCTTCGCGTCTGATCGGCCGCGAGACGCTGAAGATTCGCGGCCACCGCTCCTATGACGAGCCGGTGCTGGCTTGGGCCGAGGCCGGACGCACGCGAGGGCTGAAGGGCACGCTGTCGGGCCTGTCGGGCGCGCCTGTGCTGGATCGTCGCGGGCGGGTGCTGGGGGTGACCATCGCCGAGTCGCCCCGGCGCGGCCGCATCTACACCACGGCGCCCGACACCTTCGTCCCCACGGTCGGCGCCCAGCAGCGCGCCGATGAAGCCGCCCTGGGCCAGGCCGTGACGACCCAGAACTACGGCGCCGTCTCCGACCGCCTGCGTCAGGACCTGCGCGTCGCCCAGGTGGTCTGCCTGACGACGTGATCCAGGCGACCAGACCGGCGTAGCCTGAACGAGAAACGCCTCCCCATGCGATGGGGAGGCGTTCTGTCTTTTACTTCAGCGTGGCGCTGTCCAGGTTCAGTTCGGTCAGCGGGATGACCTCGACTTCGGGGTATTTCGCTCTCAGGCCGTCGATGAACTTCGAGGCGTCGCCGACCACGACCAGGCTGGCCCGGTCGGTCGGCAGATGCTCGGCGAAGGCCGCCTCGACCTGTTGCGGCGTGACTGCGCGCACGCGTCCGGCGTAGTCGGCCAGGTCGCTCATCGGCAGGTCGTAGAGGGCCAGGTTGGCGACCAGGCCGCCCAGGCCGTCGACCGTCTCCAGCGAGCGGCCGAAGGCGCCGATCAGGGTGGCGCGACGCGGAGCCAGTTCGGTCTCGGTCGCCGGGGCGTCGCCCAGCTTGCCGATCTCGGCCAGCATCAGCTCGACCACCTCGGTCGCCGACTCGTTCTTGGTCTGGGTCGAGGCGGTGAAGACGCCCGTGTCCGCCCGCGCGCCCAGCGACGATCCGGCGCCGTAGGACAGGCCCTTCTCGATGCGGATCTTCTGGTTCAGCCGCGAGGAGTAGCCGCCGCCCAGCAGGGTGTTGCCGACCGTCAGCGGGAAGAAGTCGGCGTCGGTGCGGCTGACGCCGCGGATGGCGGCGACGACCGCCGCCTGTCCGGCGCCCGGCTGGTCGATGACGACGACGCGCGGCGCCAGG
>DGIZ01000154.1:0-4623 GCA_002386585.1 Brevundimonas sp. UBA4609
GACCCGGTCGCCGCGTCCGCGACCACGCCGCCGCCGCACTTCCCGCGCGACCTGTCGCCCGAAGGGGTCAAGGCCGCCGACGACCATCTGGCGCTGGAAGAGGTGGACGGCGCCGAGGCGCGCGCCTTCGTCGCCGCCGAGAATGAAAAGTCGCTGGCCGTCCTGACCGGCGACCGCCGCTATGAGCCGTTCCGTCAGCAGGCCGAGGCCATTCTGACGGCCACCGACCGCATCCCCGGCGTCAGCTTCCTGGGCGAGGGCCTCGGCAATTTCTGGCAGGACGCCGCCAATCCGAAGGGCGTCTGGCGCCGCACGACGCTGGCCTCCTATCGCACGGCCCAGCCGCAGTGGGAGACCCTGCTGGACATCGACGCCCTGGCCAAGGCCGAGGGCAAGGACTGGGTGTTCAAGGGCGCTGACTGCCTGGCGCCGGACGAGACCCGCTGCCTGATCAATCTGTCGAACGGCGGCATGGACGCCGTGACGGTGCGCGAGTTCGACCTGACCACCAAGACCTTCGTGGACGGCGGCTTCGTCATTCCCGAGGGCAAGCACCGCATCTCCTGGCTGGACCGCGACACCCTGCTGATCGCCACCGACTTCGGTCCCGGCAGCCTGACGGAGTCGGGCTATCCCTACATCGTCAAATCCCTGACGCGCGGCCATCCGCTGGAGCACGCGACCGAGGTCTATCGCGGCCAGCAGGGCGACGGCGGCTACGGCGTCTCGCCCATGGTCTTCCGCGACAAGGCGGGCGCGGTCGAGGCCGTGCTGTTCAGCCGCCCGCTGGACACCTTCCGCTCGGAAATCTGGGCCCTGGGAGCCGACGACAAGCCGTACAGGTTGAACCTGCCCGAGCGCGTGGGCGTCCAGGGCGTCCTGGGCGAGAAACTGGTCTTCTCGCCGGAACAGGCCTGGAGCTTCGACGGTCAGGACTACGCCGCCGGTTCGTTGGTCGCCCTGCCGCTGGGCGTGCTGGGCGACGTACGCCAAAGCATCCGCATCGACGCGAAGTCCGCGATCATCTTTGCGCCTGGTCCACGCCAGTCGCTACAAAACGTCCGCGTGTTCGAAGACAGCATCGTCGCCGTGATCGCCGATAACGTCGTCGGCACGCTGAAGCGCCTCACCCCGACCGCCGAGGGCTGGACTGCGACCGAACTCGCGGTGCCCGCCAACAGCGCCGTGGGTCTGGGCGACAGCTCCAAGGCCAAGGGTCAGGTCTTCGTTTCGACGCAAGGCTTCCTGACGCCGCCGACCCTCAGCCTGGCGGACGTCTCGACCGCCGCCCTGACCGAGCTGAAATCGGCCCCGGCCAAGTTCGACGCCTCGACCCATGTGGTCGAGCAGTTCGAGGCGAGCTCGACCGACGGGACCAAGATCCCCTACTTCGTCACCCGGCCGAAGAACCTGGCGATGGACGGGACCGGCCCGACCATCCTGTTCGGCTACGGCGGCTTCCAGGCCAGCTTCCCGCCCGCCTACAAGCCCGAGATGGGCAAGCTGTGGCTCGAGAACGGCGGCGTCTTCGTCCAGGCCAACATCCGCGGCGGCGGCGAATTCGGCCCGCAATGGCACCAGGCGGCCCTGCGCGAGAACCGCCAGCGCGCCTTCGACGACTTCGCCGCCGTGGCCCGTGATCTGGAGCAGCGCCGCATCACCAGCCCGCGCCATCTGGGCATCTACGGCCGCTCCAACGGCGGGGTCCTGACCTCGGTGTCGATCACCCAGCACCCGGAACTGTTCAACGCGGCGGTCATCGAGAGCCCCCTGATCGACATGCTGCGTTATCAGGAGCTGCCGGCGGGCGCATCGTGGATGGGCGAATACGGCGATCCGCGCATTCCGGGCGACGCCGAATTCATCGCCCGCTACTCGGCCTATCAGCAGCTGAGGCCCGAGGTGAAATACCCGCGCGTCTACATCACGACGAACACGCGCGACGACCGGGTCCACCCCGGCCACGCCCGCAAGTTCGCGGCGCGTCTGGGCGACCAGGGCCACGACCACCTCTATTTCGAGGACACGGCGGGCGGTCACTCCAATGACGCCGATCCGGTCGCCAACGCCCGCCGCTGGGCGCGCCACTACGTCTACCTCAGCCAGCAGTTGATGGACTGAAGCAGCGCTCGTCGCGCCCGACGCGCCGCTCACGCATTTATGAGCGGCGTTATCGGGTCGAAGGGATAGGATCGCCGCCATGATGGCACGGGGCCTGTTCAGGTACGGGATGACGGCGACGGCCGCAGGCTTGGGCTTGCTGGTCGCCGCCGCCGCGCCGTCGCGCGAGCGCGACGCTCCGGTCCAGCCGGTCGTGGTCGAACTGTTCACCGCCCAGGGCTGCGCCGGCTGTCCCGACGCCAACCGCACGGTCGAGACGGTAGCCGAGAATCCGGGCGTGATCGTCCTGACCTACGGCGTCGACTACTGGGACTATCTGGGCTGGTCCGACACCTTCGCCCGGCCCGAGTTCGCCGAGCGCCAGCGCGCCTATCGCCAGGCGTTGAAGCTGCGGAACGTCTCGACGCCTCAGGTGGTGATCGACGGGCGGCGTCATGTCTCCGGCGCTCGTCCGCCCGAGTTGAAGGCCGCCGTCGAGGCCGAGGCGCGTGACCGGGGCTGGCCGCCCGAGATCGAATTCCGCGAGACGGGCGATCGCGTCGGCGTGGGCTCGGGTCGTCCGCCGGAAGGCGGCGCCGAGGTCGTCGCCGTCGTCTATCAACCGGGGCAGCAGACGGTCGAGGTCAAGGGCGGCGACAATCGCGGCCGGGCCGTGACCCACGTCAATGTGGTGCGCGAGGTGCGCCGTCTGGGCGACTGGAACGGGCGACCGGTGCTGTTCCCCCTGCCTCAGGACACGGGGATCGATGAAGGGGTGGTGGTGCTGCTTCAGGCCAAGGACGACCGTCGCATCCTGTCGTCCGCCGCTCGCCCGGAACCGGGGCGCGATTGAACCGCTGACGGAAAAGGTCTAAAGGCCCGCCGCTCTTGATGGGCGCGCGCCTCCTCGCGCGACCCGGAGAAAACATTGCATGGTCGGGGACACGCCCCGCGGCGACGCCGCGCCAACCGCCAACGCCTTCTCTCCCGCGAACGCCCAGATTCCGCCTGACGGCGGATCCCGGGGCCAGGGCGGCAAGGCCGGCCGTCGCGCCCTGATCCTGGGCGCCATCGGCGTGGTGTTCGGCGACATCGGCACCAGCCCCATCTACGCCCTGCGCGAGGCCATCGGCCACGCCCAGAAGGGCGTCGAGGGCGACCTGGCCATTATCGGCGTGGTGTCGCTGGCCTTCTGGGCGCTCATGGTGGTGGTGACGTTCAAATACGTCATGTTCCTGATGCGGGCCGACAACAAGGGCGAAGGCGGCACCCTGTCGCTGATGGCCCTGGCCCAGCACGCCATCGGACGACGCAGCGCCTGGCTGTTCATTCTGGGCGTCTGCGGCGCGGCCCTGTTCTACAGCGACGGCGTCATCACCCCGGCCATTTCCGTGCTGTCGGCCATCGAGGGCCTGCAGGAGGCGCCGGGCCTGAACGGACGCCTCGACCCCTTCATCGTGCCCCTGGCGGCGGGCATTCTCATCGCCCTGTTCCTGGTGCAGTCGCGCGGCACGGCCGGATTGGCCAGGTTCTTCGGCCCCATCACCCTGGTCTGGTTCCTGTCCCTGGGCCTGATGGGGGTGGCGCACATCTTCGACGACCTGTCGATCCTGAAGGCCCTGTCGCCCTATTACGGGATCAAGCTGCTGATCGCCGACGGCTTCCTCGGCTTCGTCATCCTGGGCAGCGTCTTCCTGGCCGTCACCGGCGCCGAGGCGCTGTATGCGGACATGGGCCATTTCGGCAAGTCGCCGATCCGCCAGGGCTGGCTGTTCATCGTCCTGCCCTGTCTGACCCTGAACTACCTGGGTCAGGGCGCCTTCCTGCTGTCGCACCCGGGCGCGGCCAACAACCCCTTCTGGAACATGGTGCCGCAGCTGGTCTATTGGCCCATGCTGATCCTGGCCACGGCGGCCACGGTGATCGCCAGCCAGGCGGTCATCACAGGGGCCTTCTCGGTGACGCAGCAGGCGGTCCAGCTCGGCCTCCTGCCGCGACTGGACATCCGCAACACGTCCGAGACCCAGGCGGGCCAGATCTATGTGCCTGCGATCAACAGCCTGCTGATGGTCGGGGTGCTGTTCGTCCTGGTGACCTTCCAGTCCTCGCACAATCTGACGGCGGCCTATGGGGTGGCGGTGACCGGCACCATGATGGTCAACACCCTGATGTCCTTCACCGTGGTGCGGCACAAGTGGAAGTGGCCGATGTGGGCCGTACTGCTGACCCTGGTGCCGGTCGGCTTCATCGATGCGGTCTTCCTGACCTCGAACCTGCTGAAGATTCCCGCCGGGGCATGGATGCCGCTGGTGCTGGGCGGCGGTCTGGTCATGCTCATGTGGACCTGGGTGCGCGGCACGCAGATCCTGACCGACAAGACGCGCAAGGACAGCTTGCCGCTGACCGATCTGATCGAGATGTTGCGCGCCCGCCCGCCGCACCGGGCGCCGGGCACGGCCATCTTCCTGACCTCGGACGCCGATGTCGCGCCGGTGGCCCTGATGCACAACCTCAAGCACAACA
>DGIZ01000154.1:4795-5258 GCA_002386585.1 Brevundimonas sp. UBA4609
CACAACAAGGTGCTGCACGAGAAGAACATCATTCTGACGGTGCACACCTCCGACCGGCCGCGCGTGCCGGACCTCCAGCGGGTGGCGGTCGAGCCGATCAGCGATGATTTCAAGCGCCTGACGCTGACCTTCGGCTATATGGAGACGCCGAACGTGCCGCGCGCGCTCGGCCTGTGCCGCAAGCAGGGGCTGAAGTTCGACATCATGTCGACCAGCTTCTTCCTGGGCCGCCGTTCCGTCGTTCCCACCGCCCGCCAGGGCATGCCTCTTTGGCAGGACAAGCTGTTTATCTTCCTGATGCGTAACGCCGCCAACCCGACCGACTTCTTCCGCATTCCGCCCGGCCGCGTGGTCGAACTCGGCACCCAGGTGTCGGTGTGAGCGGGGGGACGCCCAAGGGTAAAAGCTCCGCCGCGCGCGGCCGCCGCATCGCCGAGAAGGCGCGCGGCCCGCGTCGCGAACC
>DGIZ01000156.1 GCA_002386585.1 Brevundimonas sp. UBA4609
GGCCTTGGCGGCGGCGGCGCGATCCAGCGCCCCGCCCTGCTGGGCGCCCGCCAGACCGACAATGGCCGCCAGCGGCTTCTCGGCGCGCACGAAGACCTCGCCTTCCAGCCGGCCCTTGCCGTCCGCCGACAGGGCGTCGCTGGAGACGAAGGCCTTGCTCTCGCCGGCCTGAAGCTGGCCCTTCACGTCGATGAAGCGGCCGCCCGCCGCCGTCCAGGCGGTCAGCAGCCCCTTGGCGTCCGCGCCCTTGCGCAGGGCCGAGGCCTTTTCGATCACCGCCTCGATCTGCGCGTTCAGCATCCCCGACTGGGTGAAGCCTTCAATGGGGCCGTTCGAACGACCTTCGCCGTCGACCAGTCGGAACAGCACATCCACATCATCGGTCGGCGTGTCCGAGCCGACCAGGTGCGGCCGCATGTAGAACTGCACCAGAGCCGCCTGTTTCAGCGGGAAGGGCTCGGCGTCCGGCAGGGCGGTGAAGACCGGCTTCTCCAGCTCCAGCGCCACATTGGGCCAGCGCTGCGTCAGGCCGTGCACGCTCATGCGGACGCCCTCGGCGCGGATGGCGGTCTTGCCCTTCTCGCCGCGCGTGACGGTAAGGCCGTCCGGCGCCGCCAGCACCCAGCGGGTGGGATTGTAGGCGTTGGCCTGGGCGATCATCTCGGGCGCCGCGATCGCATGGCCGGACGGGGCGACGACGTCCAGGTGCTTGATCGTCACCCGCGCGTGCATCGGCCAGCCGGTGGTGGATATCCCGGCATGCTGGATGGTCCAGCCGCTCTCCTGCAGCCCGGCGATCTTGGCCTCCATGCGGCGCTCAATCTGCTGGGTCAGGAAGAACCACCAGCCGGTCCACAGGACCAGGCCCACGGCGACGATGGCGAAGGGGATGATCAGCCCCTTGCGGCTGTGATGCGGTGCGGCGTCGGTCATGAGCGCGCTTTAGCAGGATGAGCGGCTGCTGACACGTCCTGTCAGCAGGAACAGGCCAGGCTGCCGCCCGTTCGAATCGCAATCTGACAGGAGACGAGGACCATGGAGACGCAGCAGCTTCATCGCGGCCGGCTGATCGACCATCTGCAACTGGTGACGCCGGACCTGGAGGCCAGCCGCCGCTTCTACGGCGCGGTGCTGGAGGCCCTGGGCGTGCCGATCGGCGGCGAAGCCGAACGCTTCTTCTGGGCCGACGAATTGTTCGTCTCGGCGGTGGACAGCATCGCGGCGCAGGGTCGGCCGACGGGGCGCTGCCACCTGGCCTTCCAGGCCAAGGATCGCGCCATGGTCGAGGCCTTCCACAAGGCGGGCCTGGCGGCGGGCGGAACCGACAACGGCGCGCCGGGCGAGCGGCCCTATCACCCCGGCTACTACGCCGCCTTCCTGCTGGACCCGGACGGCAACAACATCGAGGCGGTGTTCCACGGCGAGGCCGAGCGTTCCGCCGACAGCGTGGTCGTGACGTTCGAGAGCTAGACCGGTCAGGCCGTCAGGTCCGCCCAGGTCGCGGCGCAGGCCCGCGCCGCCTCGTCCGGCGCCAGCTCCAGCAGCAGGCCGCGCTGGCCGCCGTTGATCAGCACCCGCTCGAACAGGATCGCCGTCTCGTCGATGAAGGTCGGGACGGCCTTCCGCTGGCCGAAGGGGCTGACGCCGCCGACCTTGAAGCCGGTCAGGCGTTCGGCGTCGGCGGGCTTCATCATCTGGGCCGACTTGCCCCCGGCGGCGGCGGCCAGCTTCTTCATGCTGACCTCGCAGTCGGACGGCACGACGACGCAGACGGGCTTGGCGTCCACCAGCGTCATCAGCGTCTTGAACACCTGCTCGGGCGCCCAGCCCAGGGCCTCGGCCGCCTGCAACCCCACGCGCGGCGCGTCGGGATCGTAGTCGTAGGGGTGCAGTTCGAAGACGACGCCGGCCTTGGTCAGGGCGACGGTGGCGGGGGTGGTGCGCGACATGGTCAGCCGGTCTGCTCCGCCAGGAAGCCCTTGGTCAACTCCACCGTCTCGGCCAGACCCAGGCGCAGCACCTCCGTGCCCGGCGGCAGGGCGGCGAACAGGCGCGTCGGGCAGGCGGCGTCCAGCATGACGAAGACGCCCCGATCGTCTGCGCGGCGGATCAGACGGCCGAACGCCTGGGCGATGCGCCCGCGCGCCAGGGCGTCGTCCCAGGAGCGCCCGCCCGAGCCCGTGCCGAACCGTTCGCGCCGCGCCTTGTGCAGCAGGTCGGGGCGGGGCCACGGCACGCGGTCGAAGGCCAGAACGCGCAAGCTGCGCCCCGGCACGTCCACCCCGTCCCTGACCGCATCAGTGCCCAGCAGGCAGCTGTCCCGCTCGGCCCTGAAGACGTCGACCAGCGCCCCGACTTCCAGCGGATCGACATGCTGGGCGTAGAGCGGCAGACCCGCGCGCGCCAGTTCCGGCCCCAGCCGCTCATAGACCGCCTTCAGCCGACGGATGGCGGTGAACAGCCCCAGGCCGCCGCCGCCCGCCGCGATGTGATCCAGCTCGGCCTGGTTGACCATGCGGCTGTGCTCGGGATCGCGATAGACCTGCCACCACAGCAGCGCGAACAGCACGCCGATGACGCCGGCGATGATGAACAGGGCGCGCCAGCCGAAGGTCCCCGTCACCCAGAACAGCACCGGGCTGAGGAAGGCGATGCCGAAATACATGCCCACGGAATAGACGCTGTTGGCCCGGGCCCGCTCCTGCTGCGGGAACCAGGACACCAGGATGCGGCTGTTGGCGGGGAAACACGGCGCCTCGGCCGCGCCCAGGCCCAGGCGATAGACGATGAGCGAGATCAGTCCCGTCGCCGCGCCCTGCAGGGCGGTGAACACCGACCAGACCCCGACCGACAGGGCGTAGGTCAATCGAACGCCGAAGCGATCCAGGAACATCCCGCCCGGAATCTGCGCCAAAGCGTAACTCCAGGAGAAGGCCGAGAACAGCACGCCCATGGTCGCCGCGCCGAGCGCCAGATCCTGCGACATGCTAGGCGCCGCGACCGCCAGGAGCGAACGGTCCAAATAGTTGATCATCGTCCCGACGGCGATCAGGGCCAGCACGACATAGCGCGCGCGGGTCCTCTTTTTCGGCGGGGCGGACAGGGCTGCGTCCATTGGCTGAATCCACTGACTAGAGACGGCCCGACGGCGCCGGGCGAAAAACACGCCCCGCGAGGTCTTCCTCGCGGGGCGTCAGGCGCTAGGGGAGGACGAAGGCGTTCAAGGTGTCGGACATCCGTCGCGCGGCCACGGCGGTGCCGCCGGCGCCGGTGACGACCACATACTGCTTGCCGTCCTTGCCCATGAAGGTGATCGGCGTGGTGTGGGCGCTGGCGTCCAGTTCGACCGACCACTTCTCTTCGCCGGTACGGGCGTCATAGGCGCGGAAGGTGCGGTCGTTGGCAGCCCCGATGAAGACCAGGCCGCCCGCCGTCTGGATGTTGCCGCCCAGATTGCGCGCTCCGGTGGCCACATCGGTCTTCAGGCCGGGAATGGTTCCCAAGGGCGCGCGCCACAGGATCTCGCCCTTGCTGATGTCGACCGCCACCAGTTCGCCCCACGGCGTGGGGGTGCAGGGCAGCATGGTGTCGGCGTCGATGCGGTAGGCGAAGCCGGACTGGGTGATCGGCGCGCCCGGCTCGGCGGCGACGCGGCGGCGCGGAGGGCGCGGACCGCCGAAGATCGGGGTCACCGGCCCAGCCGGGCGGAATTGCGCCATGTTCTGAACATTGACGATGAAGACGTCCGAGTTCGGATTGTAGGACGGCCCGCCCCAGTTTGGTCCGCCCAGGGTCGAGGGGAAGCTGAGCGTGCCGCGCGTCATCAGCGGCCGCCCGTAGAGCCCCGTCACCTGGATGTTGTTCTCATCCCAGAAGGCGGTGCAGTAGGCGTGCTGTTCCGGCGTGATGTTGGGGATTTCATCCCGCGTCATCGTGACCCGCGCCAGCGGACCGGGGCGAACCGGGAAGGGTTGCGTGGGCCAGGCCTCGTCCTTGGGGTCGTCGCTGCGCGGCGTGGGCCGCTCCTCGATCTGGTGCAGGGGCCGCCCGGTCAGGCGGTCGTAGACGAACAGCAGGCTCTGCTTGCCGGTCAGGGCCACGGCCGGAACGGTGTGGTCGCCCTCGCGGAAATTCACCAGGATCGGCGGGGTGGGCATGTCCCAGTCCCACAGGTCCTTGTGCGTGACCTGATGGTGCCATTTCAGCGCGCCGGTGCGGGCGTCCAGCGCCAGCAGGCTGTTGGCGTACAGTTCGGATCCCGTGGCGCGGCCGTTCAGGTCGCCCACCGGCGCGAAGACGATGCCGTTCTCCTCATCGATGGTGATGGTGGACCAGACGTTGGCGCCGCTGCGGTCCTTCCACTCGTCGCCGACATAGCCTTCATGGTTGGCCTCTCCGGGTTGAGGCACGGTGTGGAAGGCCCAGACCAGTTCGCCCGTCCGCACGTCCCAAGCGCGCACGTCGCCACGCGGACCGGGAGGGCCCATTTCGCCGGGACGCGAGCCGGTGATGATCAGGTTGTCGTAGAGGGCGACCGGGTTGGGAATGGTGAAGGTGTCGCGACGGCTTTCGCCTACCACGTCCGACACCACGCCGACATAGGCGTCGACCTGTCCTCCCTGGCCGAAATCCGCCGCCAACTGGCGCGTACGCACGTCCAGCGCCGCCAGATAGCCCTTGTCCGTCGCGAAGATGATGCGCGGGCCGTGGGTCGCGTCGCCCGGCCACCAGGCGATGCCGCGACCGTGGATGTTGCGCTCCGACTCCCACTTCCAAAGCACCTTGCCGGTCTCCGGCTCCAAGGCGGTGATGGTGGACTTCAGCTCGGGAATGTTCGGATTGGTCGGCGTCGAGACATACATGACCCCGTCGATCACCAGGGGCGTCACCTCCCAGCGGTAATCCAGACCACGATCGCCCTCGTCGTCGGTTCCGCCGCCGTAGCGGAAGGTCCAGGCCCGCTGAAGGCCGCCGACATTCTCCGGCGTGATCTGCGTCAGGGGCGAGAAGTTGGTCGCGCCGGGATTCTGGCCGTAGCTGCGCCAGGTCGTTCCGTCGTCAGGCGCTTGTCCTCCGGATTGGGCCCCAGATTGGGCCAGGGCCGGAGATGCGGCCATGAGGATCAGCGCCAGGCTGGCGCCGACGCCTTTGAGAGCGCTCTTGGTCATGGGGCGTTCCTCTTGCTTGTTCATTGTGCGGGATCGGGCGTGACGTCGGCGTCGGTCAGGCCGAGCGCCCATTTGATGCCTTCGAGCTGGAAGTTGCTGAGGACAGGATCGTCCCAGATCGCCTCGACGTGGCCGAGGGAGCTGACGAAGACGCGACCTCGGCCATAGGTCTTGGCCCAGGCGACCGGGAAGTCGCCGTCCGGACGACGCGCCAGCTGTTCCGGCGTCAGGCGCGAGGGATCCAGCCTCAGGATGGTGTGGACGCCGCCCTTCACATAGGGGGCGCCGAGATAGGGAAATTGATCGGTGATGGTGTCCGGCAAGGCGGCTGCGCCTGGGAAGTCCGGATCGGCGACGATCACCCCCGTCGGCTCTACCCGATACTCGCCGGCCATGAAGCCGCCGATCATCTCGCCGTATTCAGGCCAGTCGTAGAAGGCGATGGTGGCCGCGTGGCCGCCGATGAAGCCCTTGCCGTCCTCCTTCACGAAGGCGAGCAGGTCGGCCTTCTGCTGGTCCGACAGCATTCCGGCGCCGCTGCTGAGCATGAAGACGGCGTCGAAATAGTCGAGGTTGCGCGCATTGATCGGCCGCCCTTCGTAGCGGCTGCCCGTGCCGAGGATCGGCGTGCGGGTGATCAACTGGGAATCGGTGCGCAGGAAGGCCACATAGGCGCCGCTCTCGCGTCCGAGCCGTTCGATCACGGCCATGGCGTGATTGATCGAGTCGTGATGGAAGCCCGTCTGCACGTCGGCGATGACCAGCAGCTTCTTCTTGCCCGCATAGGGGTCCGGCATGGCCTGTCCCGGCGCCGGCGCCTGGGCGCAGACGGTCCCGGCCCCCAGCATCAGGCTGATCGCCCCCGCCAGCACCGCCAGCCACGTCTTCAACTTGCTCATCCGCTCCTCCCTGCGAAAGCATCGGAAGCGGCGAGAGTCGAAACCCCGCCGCTTCCGACCGGTGTCAGAACCGTTTGGTCAGCTCCACCGACCAGACCCGTCCGAACGGGTTGTGATTGCCCAGATCCACCGCCGTCGTGCCGCTGAGCACTATGGGCGGCTGTTCGTCGGTGAAGTTCTGCACATTCACCGCCACGCGGACGCCGTCCAGAACCCCGCCGTCGTCGAAGTCATAGGCCAGGCCGGCGTCCCAGGTCGTCCAGGCCGGAATCTCCGTGTCCGGCAGCTTGACCCCGCCGACGGTGATGGTGGCGTTGTTCAGATAGGAGCCGACATAGTTGGCCGTCACATTGGCGGTGAGGCCGTCGCGCCGGTAGTTGACGTTGAAGCGCCCCCGCTCGGACACCTGGAAGCCGTAGGTGTCGAGGGCGTCGAACAGCGGACCGCCCGCCACCACGCTCTTCTCCAAGTTCAGCACCTTGGAGACGCTGGCGTTGAAGGCGAAGTCGCCGATCGAGGTCTCGTGCAGATAGTTGACCCCGAAATCCAGGCCGCTCTGCTTGACCTGGCCCAGGTTCAGCCGGCCGCCGGCGATGACGCCGACCATGGAGCAGTCGTTGATGGTCGACGGCGAATAGACGGCGTTCGGGTCCGTCAGCCACGGCAGATAGGCGGGATTGTAGGTCGAATAATCGCCGTTGACGCAGCTGGTCGGCTGAGGCGCAGCGATGAAGAAATCCTTGTAGAGCGCCAGGTTTTCCGGGCTCGACAGGATCAGGGTCTGGTTCGGAAGGTTCTCGATCCGATCCTCATAGTTGACGTTGTAATAGGTCAGGCTGAGCTTCAGGTCCGGCAGGTAGTTCGGGCGATATTCGCCGCCCAGGGACCAGATGGTCGCCGACTCCGGCCGCAGGCCGGCGGTGTTGCCGGTACGCGACAGGACCGCGCTCTGGCCCGAGGCCGGATTGGTCACCGGGATGTTCGGATCGTTCAGGCCGTTGCTGACATAGACGCGGTTGGTCTGGCCGACCGTGGCCGGGTTGGCCTCGATCAGCGTCGGAGCGCGGAAGGAGGTGCCCCAGCTGGCGCGAACCAGGAACTCCTCGTTCGGACGCCAGGTCAGACCGATCTTCGGATTGGTGGTGTCGCCCGCATCCGAATAACTGTCGTAACGAATGGCCGCGCTCAGGTCGAGCGACTGCATCAGCGGCACGCCCTGCGCCTCCGACACGATCGGCACGAAGACCTCGGCGAAGGCGGATTTCACCTCGCGCATGCTCTTGGTGAAGCGCGAAGTCTGATAGTCGCCGGCCAGGTTGAGCGTGTTCTGCGCCTTCAGATACAGCTTGTGGCGGGAGAACTCGGTTCCCGCCGCCAGACGGACCTCCCCGGCGGGCAGGCTGAACAGCGGGCCGTCGATCTTGGCCACGGCGTCGAACAGAACCGTGTCGTACTGCTGGATGAAGCCCCCGACGAGGGCGTCGGCGCCCGGCTGTGATCCCAAGAGATAGGGATTGAAGCCCCAGGAGGCGTTGCTGGCGATGACGTTGCCGACCGTCGTGTTCACCTGCGGCTGGCAGACGTTGCACGAATCCGTCTTCCCGTAGGTCAGCAACCCCGAGAACCGATAGTCCCTGGGCAGGTCCAGGGTCATGTCGATCGAGTGGTTGATCGTCTCCTCGCGGTTGTCCTGGCTGCGCGAGACGTCCGGGTTATTGAGCGAGAAGTTGTAGACCAGCGTCTGGTTCGCCGTCGGGTTCGGCATGCCCGGAATATAGTAGGGGCTGTCGGGCGTCAGCCGGATCGAGACGCGCTCGAAACCGTCGCCCGCTCGGGACGAGTTCTCACGCAGGTTATAGATGCCGGTATAGCCCAGCTCGAAGCCCGGAGCGACTTCCTGGCGCAGCTTGAACATGGCCGCATGGCGTTCGCGCGCCGTGTAGAAGTCGTAGAGATACGAGGAATCGTAGAGCTCGGGCGTTCCCTGCAGCGCCAGCACGTCGGCGGCGTTGGGGATGGCGCCGTTGGTCTGCGGCAGGCCGTAGACCGTGTTGCCGATGATCAGCGCCCCAGGCGCCCCCGGATAGACGGTCGTGCCGACCAGACGGTTATCATTGCCTCCGAAGGGACGCAGATCCTGCCTCATGTAATCGCGCGTGCTGCGCGGAACGCTGTCGTTCTTGTCCCAGGACCCGGCGAACATGACCCCGCCGCCTTCCCAGGTGCGGCCGATCACGCCGTCGATGACGTACTGATCGTACAGGGAGTTGACCCAGCGGCCGGTGATCTCGGCGCCGTCGTAGTTGCGGCGCGTGATGTAGTTGACCACGCCCGCCACCGCATCCGAGCCGTAGATGGCCGAGGCGCCGTCCGTGACGACCTCGACCCGCTCGATGGCGGAGAAGGGAATGAGGTTCGGGTCCGAGACCTGGGCGTTGCCGCCCTGCGGCACCACCCGGCGGCTGTCGAACAGCACCAGGGTGGCGTTGTTGCCCAGACCGCGCAGGTTGACGCCCGCCGCCCGGCCGCCCGACGACGCCAGGGTCGTGCCCTGGCTGGACGCCTGGGGCAGACTGGCCACCAGGGCGCTGGCGTCCTTGGCCGGCGACTGGACCAGATCCTCACGCGTCATGCCGACCGTGGCCGACCCCACGGGGGCGACCCCGCGAATGGCCGTGCCGGTGACGACGATCGCCTCGACCTCGACCGCCTCGGGCGCCGGCGCGGCCGTCTGCTGAGCCCAGGCCGCATGGCCCGTCAGCACGACGCCGGCCGCCGTCGTTCCCATCAAAATGGCGCGCACGCGCCGTCCCCGGCTCCTTGCAGGAGCCTGGCTCATTCCTTCAATCGACACTGTCATCCTCCCCGCAAGCCTGCTGTTCTTTCTGCGCAGGCCTTTGCTTTCCCTTAGTTGTTCCCTCGATCTTCAATCTTGCGTTCGATCATTCGCCTCCTTTCGAGCAGGGCCTGCGCCCGGCTCAGGATCGGTTTGTCAATCATGCGTCCGTTGAGCGCGAAGGCGCCGACGCCGGCCATCCGCGCCGCGTCGACGATGGCAAGCGCCTCGCTGACCTCCGCCTCGCTCGGCGCGAAGACCGCGTTCAGCACCGCGATCTGGGACGGGTGGATGCAGGCCGCCCCCACATGGCCCAGCCGGCGCGAGCGGACCGCCACCTCGCGATAGCCGTCCAGGTCGTCGAAGCGCGTCGCCTGGCCGACCAGACCCAGGGGCGCGACCCCATTGGCCGCCGCCGCGATCACCATCTGCTGACGAGGCAGGCGCAAGGTCTCCTCGCTCGGCTCCACGCCCAGGTCGCGCGCAAAATCCTCATTGCCCAGGTTGACCGCGATGATCCGCGCGCTGGCCTCGAGAATGGACGGCAAGGCCAGAAGCCCCTTCGCCGTTTCAACCAGCACCAGCAGGCGGGTCGCGCCGTGCGCCACGCCAGCTTCGGTTTCTGCAGCCTGGACCAGGCGGTCGATGCGGCGGATGTCGTCCCCGCTCTCCACCTTCGGCAGCACCAGGGCGCAGACGCCGGGCCGCACGGCCGCGCGGACATCCTCCTCGATCAGCCCCGCCTCGGCGTTGACGCGCACCAGAACGTCCGCGCCCCAACGGCCGACGGTCTTGATCGCTGCGCCCAGGGCCGCCCGAGCCGTCGCTTTCAGTTCCGGCGGCACGGCGTCTTCAAGGTCCAGGATGACGGCGTCCGCCTCACGCACCCGCGCGGAGCCGACATGCTTTTCCTGATGCGCCGGCACATAGAGGAGGGACCGCCAGATGGGCGTCATGCCGCATCCTCCGTCAGAGGCAGGGCCGCATCGATGACCACGCCTTCGGAGATCAGACGGGCGGCCTCCGCCTCGTCGAAGCCGAGCTGCTCCAGGATGTCGCGCGAATGCTGGCCCAGGACCGGCGCCGGCAGGCGGATCGAGCCGGGCGTGCCCGACAGGCGCGGCACCACGTGATGCATCGGCAGATGCTCGATCTCCGCATCCGGATAATCGGCCAGAATTTCGCGCTCCACGACGTGCGGATCTTCCATGATCTGCGAGACGTCGTAGATCGGACCGACGGTGACTTCGGCCTCCTCCATCAGGGCGACCAGAGCCGCCTGGTCGTGTCGACCGATGAAGTCGCCGATCGCGGCGTCCAGTTCTGCCACGTGCTTCAGCCGATCGGCGTTGGCGGCGAACCGGGGATCTGCCGCCAGATCCGCGCGACCGATCGCCTGGAGAATCCGCATGGCCATGGTCTGGGTCGACCCCGACAGGCTGACGTATTTGCCATCGCGACAGCGATAGACGTTGCGCGGCGCCGAGTTGCTGGACCGGCTGCCTTCGCGGCGACGCGTCTTGCCGCTGAGGCGATAATTGGCCGCCTGCGGCCCCAGAAGGGCGAACAAGGGATCATAGAGCGGCAGGTCGATCACCTGCCCCTTGCCGTCGGGACGTTCCGCCTCGCGCAGAGCCAGCAAGGCGGCCGAGGCGCCATAGGTCCCCGCCACGCCGTCCGCCAGATACATGGGCGGCAGGACCGGCTCGCGATCCTCGAAGCCGTTGATGGCGGCGAACCCGGACATGCCTTCGATCACCGTGCCGAAGCCCGGCCGCTTGCGGTAGGGCCCGCCCTGCCCCCAGCCGGACACGCGAACGATCACCAGGCGAGGATTGAGCGCGTGCAGAACCTCGGGGCTCAGGCCCATCTTCTCGAGCACGCCCGGCCGGAAGCTTTCGACCAGGATGTGCGCGGTGGGGACCAGCTTGCGAAAGATCTCGCCGGCGCGCGGATTGCGCAGATCCAGGCCCAGGCTCTTCTTGTTGCGGGCATAGATCTTCCAGTGGGTGGAGACGCCTTCGGTCTTCCAGCCGCGCAGGGTGTCCCCTGCGGGCGGCTCGACCTTGATCACCTCGGCGCCGAAGTCGCCCAGGATCTGGGTCAGGACGTTGCCGGCGAACAGTCTGGACAGATCCAGCACCCGCACCCCGTCGAGCGGTCCGACGGCGTCCGGCTGATAGTCCCGCTGACGCAGACCCGGTTTGAGCGGCGGCGCGTCAGTCATTGCCGGTCGCCAGGAAGTCGGCGATGTCCCAATAGCCCGTGCGCGGCATCGGCACGTCCCCGCGCGTGCGCACTTCCAGCAGGAAGGGGCCGCGCTCGGCCATGGCGGCGCGTACGCCCGCCTCCAGATCGGCCGGCTCCTCGATCAGCGCCGACTTGATGTCGAACGACCTGGCCAGAAGCTGGAAGTCGGGATTGTAGAGTTCGCCGTCCGGCGATCGGAATTCCGTGCCGTACTTGTTGTTGAAATAGGTCGAACCGACGGTGCGGATGGTCGAGTAGCAGAAGTTGTTGAACAGGACCCACAGCACGGGAATGTCCAGTTCGACCGCCGTGGTCAGCGCGCCCAGCACCGACATCAGACCACCGTCCCCGACAAGGCCCAGCACCTTGCGATCGGGCGCGCCCATGGCGGCGCCGACGGCGGCGGCGGGAGAATAGCCCATGGTCGCCATGCCGCCGCTGGTCAGGAAGCCGTTGCGGCCCTGGATCTCCAGTTGCTGACCGGCGCCGTTCTTGTTCCAGCCCACATCCGTCACGAAAATGGCGTCTGCGGGCGCCGCATCGGACAGCACCTTGAGCAGCCGCGCCGGATGGATCGGCTTGGTGTCGATCTCCTGCGTCTCCTTCAGCTCTTCGCGCCAAGCGGCCTTGCGCTGGTCCAGCAGGGCGCGCTGGGCCTCGACGGCCGCCTGCGGGCGGGGCTGATCGCCGAGGGCGGCTGACAGTTGCGTCAGGGTCGCCCGCGCGTCGCCGACGATGCCGACGTCGACCGGATAGCTCTTGCCGATCTCCTGCGGGTCCAAATCGATCTGGATCAGCGTCGTCCCGGGAATGTTGAAGGTGTGCTCGGGCCGCCAGGAGCTGCAGTCGGCCTCGCCGAAGGCCGTGCCGACAGCCAGGATGACGTCGGCCGTGCGCGCCGTATCGTTGGCGACGCGCGCGCCCCAGATGCCGGTCGTGCCGACCGACAGCGGATGGCTTTCCGGAAAGACGCCCTTGCCGACCAGGGTGGTCGCCACCGGCGCGTCCAGTTGCACAGCCAGAGTCTTCAGCGCCTCATAGGCACCCGACAGAGCCACGCCGTTGCCGGCGAAGATCACCGGATTGGCGGCGGCCTTCAGCAGGGCGGCGGCCTCGGCCACGCCTTCGGCGTCGCCCATGGGGCGGGCGAAGTTCGGGCGGCGCGAACGCGTCTGGGCCTCGGCCGAAATCTTCTGGGCGAAGACGTCCATCGGGATGTCCAGCAACACCGCGCCGGGTCGCCCCGTCTGGGCGATGTTCAGGGCCCGGTGCATCACGTCCGGCAGGTGGCGGGCGTCATCCACGCGCCAGACCCGCTTGCAGATCGGCCTGAAGATATCGCCCTGGGAAGCGTCGGCGTGCAGGCGCATGCTCTGATGCGCCTCGCGCGGGTGGTGATAGGTCGGCGTGTTGCCGGTGATGACCAGCATTGGCGTTCCATCCATCGCCGCCGAGGCGACCCCGGTGACGGTGTTGGTCAGTCCGGGCGACAGGTGGACGTTGATCACCGCCAGCTTGCGCGACACCCGGTAGTAGGCGTCGGCCGCGTGGACCGCCTGCTGCTCATGGCGGAAGGAGACATATTCGATGCCCAGCCGGTCGCAGGCGTCGATCAAGGCGTAGTTGGTATGGCCGCACTGGCCGAAGACCTTCTCGACGCCTTCTTCCTTGAGGCACTGCGCCATGAAGATGGCGGCGGTTACGCTGTCTGCTGACATATCCAAATCCATCACAGGGTGATCGTGACGAGACGCTCTTCGGTCATCTCGCGCATGGCGTAGCGGGGGCCTTCGACCCCGACGCCGCTGTCCTTGACGCCGCCGAAAGGCATTAGGTCGACGCGGCTGCTGGAGGCTTCGTTCAGGTGCACCACTCCGACGTGCAGACGCTCTGCGGCCTTTAAGGCGCGGCTCAGGTCGCGGGTGAACAGACCCGCCGCCAGGCCGAAGGGGGTGGCGTTCACACGCTCGATCGCTTCATCCAGCGTGTCGAACGGCAGGATGGTCAGGACCGGGGCGAAGATCTCCTCGCACAGCACCTTCGACCCAGGATCGACCTCGGCCAGGACGGTGGGGGCCAGCACGGCTCCGCGCCGTTCGCCGCCCGCCAGCACCCTGCAGCCCTTCGCCTCTGCCTCACGGACCCAGGCCTCGGCGCGCGCGGCCTCGGCCTCGCTGATCATCGGGCCGACATCGGTAGAGTGGTCGCGTGGGTCGCCCACCTTGAGCGCGGCGACCTGGGCCAGGAACATCGGCAGGAAACGCTCCAGGACCGACCGCTCGACGAACAGTCGCTGGGTCGAGGTGCAGGCCTGGCCCTGACGGCGGAAGCCGGACTGGGCGCAACGAACGGCCGCCCGCTCCAGATCGCCGTCGGCGCAGACGATGGTGGCGGCGATGCTGCCCAGCTCCAGAGCCGTGGCGCGCATGCCCCTGCCGGCCTGGATCGCCTTGCCGACCGGCGTGCTGCCGGTGAAGGTGAAGAAGTCCACGCCGGGATGGGCGGCCAGCGGCGCGCCCACATCGGCGCCGCCGCCATGAACCAGGTTGATCAGCCCGCCGGGAATCCCCGCCTCGAGCATCAGCTCGAACAGACGCGTCGCCGCCAGAGGCGTGGCGACCGGCGGCTTGAACACCACGGCGTTGCCCGAAGCTAGGGCGGGCGCGACCTTGTGCGCCACCATGTTCAGCGGCGAGTTGAACGAGCTGATGCCCCCTACCACCCCCCGCGGCGCGCGCAAGGTATAGGCCATGCGCCCCGACTGGCCGGCCGCGCCCTGGATCGGCACGATCTCGCCGGTCAGGCGCCGACCTTCCTCGGCCGACACCCGGAACGTCTCGGCGGCGCGGGCGACTTCATTGTCTGAATCCTTCCACGGCACGCCGGACTCGGCGACGATCGTCGCGGCCAGCGTCTCGCGATCATCCAAGATCAGGTCGGCCACACGGTGCAGCAGGCGACTGCGCTCGTAAGGCTCGACACGGACGGCGGCGAAGGCGGCGCGGGCGGCCGCAACCGCCGCGTCGACCTGAGCTGCGGCGGCCGAACGGACGCGCCCCAGCGCCTCGCCGGTCCACTTGTCGATCACCGGGATCACCGGGCCTTCGCCCTCGATCCACCGGCCGTCGATCAGCATCCTGATGTCGTATTGATCCTGCATTCTCTCTTCCCTGTCCCTCGCCTCTCCGGACGTTGGGACCTTGCCGAACCGCGAGCGACCTCGCGATCCGTCTTGTGAGTGGTAACAATCGCCACACTGAAGGAATAGTGACGTTTGCTGTTTCGACAGATAGCGTTCCCTTATGTATGGGGCAGCTGCCGTCGCCCTCCCGCAACGCGTCAAGGCGGATGAAAGATGAAGTTCGAATTCCTGATGACCCTCAACTCCGTCCTGAGGCACGGCAGTTTCGCCAATGCCGCCGACGACGTGGGCCTGACCGCCAGCGCCGTCAGCCTGCAGATGAAAAGGCTGGAGGAATATCTGGGTCAGCCGCTTTTCGACCGCTCGGGGCGGTCTGTCCGCCCAACCCCCCTCGCGGTCGAACTGGCTGAAAACGTGCGCGGCGCTCTCGACGCCATGGAGGAGGCGCGCACTCGCCATGCCGCAGCCCTGACCGGCCGGGTCGTCATCGGCGCCATCCGCTCGCTGCAACCCACGATGATCCCACTGGTGCTGCGCGAGATCGGCGGACGGCACACGAGCCTCAGCGTGCGCGTGATCCAGGGAGACTCGGGCGAGCTTCTGGAGCACCTCAAGGCGGGACGGCTGGACGGCGCCGCCCTGGTGCGCCCGACGTCCGGCGGATCAAGCCGCCTTTATTGGCAGGACCTCGAACAACAGCCCTTCGTATTCGTCGCGCCGCCCGACAGCATCGAAACCACAGCGGAGGCGCTCATCGGCCGCTACGACTGGATTCAGTTCGACACCTCGCTCACCAGCGGCCGCACCGCCGCCAGCTATCTGCATCGACTGTCCCCGGGAACGCGCCCGCGCTTCGAACTGGAGTCGATCGAGGCCGTCCTGGCCATGGTTTCGGCCGGGCTCGGCGTCTCCATCATTCCGCGCCTGCCGACCAGTTCGCGGGTACGGGCTCCGGTGCGCCAGATCCGCCTCGACGACGATACCCCGACACGCAAGATCGCCTTCGTGTGCCGCAGCGGCGACGCCGACAACCGTCGCGTCATGGCGATCCGCGACGCCTTCGCAACCGGCTACGGCGTCACGCGCGACGAGTGATCAACCGCCCGTCGACGCGGCTTCGCCCTTGCCCAGATTGGCTGCGAGATAGTCGGAGACGTCATAGAGATCGTCCTCGGCCGCCGTCATGCCCTTGGCCATCATGCGGCCAATGACTTCGTTCCACTCATCCTGGGTGTGCCGCTGGGAGGCGAATATGCCGACCGAATGGCATTGTCCGCAGACCTGCTGGGTCAGAGCTCGCCCTTCGCCTTCGGGCAGACTGGAAGCCGTGGGCGCAGGCGACGATGGCGGAGCCGCCCTGTCGTCCTGCCCCGTCATGGCCGCCGCCCCCACCGCGAAGGTCAATGCAGTTGCACCGGCCAGACCAACGAACAGAAAACGCATCCCGCTCTCCCCTCTTACGACTACGACAGGAGAGGAGTTATGCATCGGCCTCGCCTCCCGGCTAGAGGGTTTGCTTCAGAATAGCCGGGAGGCGAGGCCGACCGAAGCGGTCAGCCCCGTTGGCGGTAGAGGTCTCCTCGCCGCGTCATCGTTGCAACATTCCACTCAAGGGGCGGGTAGTTAGTCGACCGCCGCCGCACTCCACCCCCACGCCTCCATCATCACATGGAACAGGCGGGTGTTGGGGAAGTAGCCTCGGACGCCGTCGGCGCCGGCGCCGATGGCCAGGGTCGGGACTTCCTCGGCCGTGTGGGTGCGATTGACCAGGACGTTCTTCAGCCGAACCACATCGTCGTCGCCTCCGGCCGCCTTCCAGGCGTCGTAGCCCTCCAGAACCGGCTCGCCGCGCCGTCCGCCGTCGACCTGCAGGCCGAAGGAGTGGTCGGCGGTGAACAGCAGCAGGGTGTCGTCGAGATCGACGCGCCCCTCGACCTCGGCGATCAGGCGGTCGAAGTCCGCGATGTTCTGCAGCCCCTTGCGGACGTCATCCGTATGCGCGTCCCATTCGACCACGAGCAGATAGCCCTCGGGGGCGGCCTGCAGCAGGTTCAGGGCCCTCAGGGTCGCCGCGCGCACATCCATCCGATCGGCCACGACCACAGGCCGCGCGTTCGAGGCGGGCGCTTCGTCCAGGCGGGCGTAGATCGGCCGCTCATGCGCCTGGCTCAGGGCGTCAAAGCTGGTCCCTCTCGCGGCCAGTTGCTCGCCGATCTTCTGACGGCCGGCGCCGAACAGGACGTCCACCCCGTCGCCGAAGCGCGGCGAGAAGGCCTGAGGGAAGATTTCGCCCCACTTGCCGCGATCGTTCGAGTGGGCGTAGGTCGCCGCAGGCGTGGCGTCGGCGATCGACTGGCTGGAGATCACGCCGGTGCGCAGGCCGCGTTCCTCGGCGTACTCCAGCAGGGTCTTGGCCGGGGCGCCGTCCTGACGGCCGCGCACGGCGTCGGCGGTCTGGCTGATCACCCCGTTGCGCGTCTTCACCCCCGTCATGATCGAGGACATGCCGTTGGCCGAGTCCGAGACGAACTGATCGACCGGCGAAGTTTCGCTCAGCCCCAAGTGGGGCCATTGCTGGATGTGCAGCTTCATCGGCTCGCCGTGGGCCACCAGGCTGGCGGCGTTGAGCGAGGAGACGCCCGCCGCATCGGCCAGGAAGAGGATGACGTTCTTCGCCCGTCCCGGAGCCGCGACATCCCGAGAAGGCGCATGAGCCTGCGCCGTATCCTGCGCCCATGCCGGCGCGGCGAAAGCGGTGGCGGCCAGCGAGGCCGAAAGCGCGGAAACCAGCAACCGGCGCGCGAGGTTCGTCATGGGAAGATCCTGTCTTGAATGAGATGAAGTTGAGGGCGTGGGGACGCTACTTCGCGCTGCCCACGCACGGCGCCCCGTCAGGCCCGACATCGCCGTCGCAAAGCCGGAGCGGCGGCAAGCTTTCGATCGGTTCGCGCAGGGTCTTGGCCCCGTCCGCCGCCCGGACGATGTCCACGGCGTCATAAAGGACGCCCGACACCGTATAGGCACGATAGCGCAGCCGTCCGGCCTCCACGTCGATGGTCTGATACATCTGGGTGTCGGCCGCCACGCGGTCCGGCTGGGTCAGGGCGCGGTCGTTCAGACCGTACATCTTCGGCCCTGCGACAGAAACGACATAGACGGGTCCCTGGGCCGCGCCCTGCGCACGCCGGGCCTCTCCCAACGCCTTGCCGTCGCCATCGGTGATCCGGCTGTAGCAGTGATCGTGGCCCTGAAGGACCATGTCGACGTTGCGCGCGCGGTAGATCGGCTCCCAGGCGGCCTTCAGGGCCTCGGTGTCGTTGGGACGGGCGCAGGTGTAGATAGGCTGATGCTGGATGACGATGTTCCAGCGGGCCGTGCTCGACGCCAGGGTCCGGTCCAGCCAGCGGGTCTGGGACTCCAGGGCGTCCAGGCTGGTGGCGGCGGTGCCGTCCAGGACGATGAAGCGCACGCCCTGATAGTCTGTGAAATAGCTGGTCTCGGACGCCCGTTCGGCGCCGTTGTCCGGCAGGGCGAACTGGGCCGGCCACAGGGGGCCGAGTTGACGAGGACCGTCGTCGTCGTCGGTGTACTCATGGTTTCCGGCGGCCACGATCTGCGGAAGCATGGCGAAGCCGTATCCGCCGGCCGCGGTCCACTCGCCCCACTCCCAGTCACGCGATCGGCCCGTCAGGTCGCCGGCGTGGACCACCACATCCGGCGAGGTGCGCAGCAGGCCGCTGCGGATGGTGCGGGCGCCCTTGGACAGGATGCTGTTCTGGGTGTCGCCGAAATAGAGAATGCGGAACGGCGCCGAGGCGTCGGTCGACGCGGTGCGGAACGACAACCACTCGGACCAGCCGTCGGCGCCCTTGAGGCGATACAGATAGGGGGTGGCGGGCTTCAGGTCGGCGAAGCGCACCGTCTGGTAACGCCCCTGTCCGCTCAGCGCCGTCCCATCGACCGACACGCCGGTCAGGGTGCGCGCGCGTTCTTCATAGGCGGGGCCGTCGATGGCTTCGACCAGTTCGGCCATGGCCTCGGTCTGCCGTCCGTCCGTGCGCCAGGCGACCGCCATTTCGCGCGCGGCGTCGGCGCCGGGGCTGAGCACGACGCGGTCGGGCAAGCCCGACGGCGCCCATGCGGGCTGCGCTGGCGACGGGGCGCTGGGCGCAGCGGCCTGAGCCAGGGCGGACGCGGGCAGGCTGAGCGCGACCATCACGCTTGCAGCCAGCAACAGGGTTTTCTTGGACATGGACGCCCTCAATCAGCTTGGACGACGGTCATGACGACCGGATGGTTAGGCAAAGCGCCTCTGAAAACGCCGCAACCGCCGCCGTCCCAAGCTCGGAACGGCGGCGGCGCAGCGGCCCGTATGTTTAGAAGTTCAGGCGCAGGCCGATCATGTAACGGGCGCCGAAACGCTCGTATTCGGAGACGCGCCAGGTTTCGCCCTGGTAGCGAATGCCCGGCTCGTTCAGCAGGTTGTTCGCGTCGAAGTAGATTTCGGCGTTGTCGTTGAAGGCGTAGCTGGCCTTGAAGTCCAGCCGGCCCACTTCGTCCCAATAGCTGTCGCCGACGATGTCGCCGCCGCCCAGGCCGTCCAGCCACTCGGTCCGGTACTGCCAGCTGATGCGGCTCGAGAAGCCGTATCGCTCATAGGACAGGGCGGCGTTGTAGATCATGTCCGACGCGCCCGGCAGGCCGACCTTGCGGCCGTCCGGCGTGGTGGCTTCCGACTCGTTCAGCGTCAGGTTGGCGCGCACGCCGAAGCCCGCAGCCCAGTCCGGCAGACCCAGACGCTCGGCGAAGGGCTCCATCGTCTGCGAGTAGGAGAACTCCAGGCCGCGGATGAAGCCGTCGCCGCCGTTGTCGATGGTGAAGTAGGTATAGCCCGAGCGATCATAGCCCGGCACGTTCAGGGCGTCGCTGCCGTACGGCGTCCGCTCGATATCGAACAGGACGTCGCGGAGGTCCTTGTAGTAGACGCCGGCCGACAGGAAGGCGCCGCCCGGACGATACCATTCGAAATAGGCGTCGAAACCGATCGACTTCTCGGGACCGGCGTAGGGGTTGCCGCCGCTGATCTCGCCATCCTCGTCGCTGATGCTGTAGTTCGGGCGCAGGTCGGTATAGTCGGGACGCGCGGCCCCGGTGTTGGCCGACAGGCGCAGCTTCATCTCGTCGTTGATGTCCCAGTTCAGGTGCAGGCTGGGGAAGACCTCAAGGTTGTCGTCCTTGAACTCCAGTGGTTCGAAGGGACCGTCCTCTTCCATCTGCACCAGGGCCTGACTGGTGTTCTCGACACGCTCGGCGCGCAGACCGGCGACCACATTACCCCAGTTGAAATAGGTGGTGGCCATGGCGTAGCCGGCGATGACCGACTCGCTCACCTTGTAGTAGTTCTCATTGGCGACGTCAGGCTTGTCGACCGCGTTGGGCTTCAGACGGTTCCACAGGTCCCAGGCGCCCTTTTCCGAGTGGTAGCGGAAGGCGTAGCCCAGCGGCAGCTTACCCTTGTAGGGGGTGTTGAGCGCGAAATCGTCAGTGGTCGGCAGGGCGACGCCCGCCGCCGCCAGCGCGGCAGCCGTGATCTCCAGCCGCGAAGAATTATTCTCCTTTGTGCGGTCGTCGTACTGGAAGCCGAAGGCCAGTTCCGTCGGCAGACCGAACAGATCGATGTCGCGGGTCAGGTCCAGGCGCGCCGTATAGGCCTTGGTCTGAGCCAGGCTGGTGTTCACGCGCATGTTGACGAAGTCGTAGTCCTGAGGATCAAGCGAGCGCTTGATCTCGCCCTGGCTGAAGGAGCCGTCGGGATTGACGATGGTGTCATACAGACGAACGTTGTGGTTCTCGCGGTCGGTGAAGTCATAGACCACGGTCGGGCGGCGGTTGTTCGGGCTCTTCCAGGTCGAGTTGAAGGACGGGCCGCCGTCGCTCTTGGCGTCCGTGTAGTTCAACCGCCAGGAGGCGTTCCAGCCGCCGAACCGCTGATCCCCGCCCAGGGTGGTGGTGAAGATGCTCTGTGTCGTGTGGTTGACGTTCAACGTGCTGTCGAGGTCGACGTTGTAGATCGTGCCCCGCGTCGCCGTATTGCCGGTGCGGACATCGGCGTAGCCGTTGGATATCCCCGCCTTGTTGGTGGCCACGGCGCCGTCGTCGAAGTCGAACTCGTGCGCGTTGCGCATCTCGTCGTCGGTGAACTCGGTATAGATGCTGCTCAGGAAGAAGCGGTGATCATCCGACGGGCGATAGTCCAGGCGACCCGAATAGGCGGTGTTGCTGCGCGTCAGGCGATAGAGCTTGTTCTGGTGCGCGTCGGCCCAGGTGCGGGTCTCGAAGCCGGGCTCCTGGTCTTCCTTCGCCGTTTCCCAGTCGGTCTCGAAGTTGTCGGTGACCATCTCGCGCTCATAGCGCGAGGCCGACAGCAGGACGCCGAAGCGACCGTCGGCGAAGGTGTTCGAGATGAAGCCGCCGGCGTTGTACTGGGCGCCGCCGCCCAGATCGTTATAGCCCAGCCCCAGATCGGCCGCGGCCATCAGACCCGGATAGTCGAAGGCGCTGCGGGTGATGATGTTGATGTTGCCGGCCAGGGTTTCGCCCGGCATGGCGGCGGTGACTGCCTTGCGCGCCTGCACCGAGCTGGCGATGGCGGCCGGGATGGTGTCGAGGCGGGCGGTGCGGCCCGAGGGGCTGATGACGTTGACGCCGTCGAAGGCGATGGTGGTCCAGCGCGACGGGGCGCCGCGCAGGTTGACGTAGCGCTCCTGGCCCTGGTCGCGCTCGACCGCGATGCCCGGCAGGCGGCTGAGGGCCGCAGCGATGTTCTGGTCGGGGAAGCGGCCGATGGCGTCGGCGGCCACCACGTTCACCAGCGACGTCGACGAGCGCTGGATCTGCAGAGCGGCGGCTTCCGATTCAGCCATGGGGCGCGAGGCCGTGACGACGACGTCGGCCACCGACGACGCGCCGGTGTCGATCGCCAGGGCGGCCGTCACAGGCGTGACGGCGTCGGCGGCGATGTCGACCTCCATGCGATGGGTGACGCGGCCGACATAGGCGATGCTCAGGGTATGGCGCCCCACCGGCGCCCGCTGCAGCGTGAAGCGCCCTTCGCGGTCGGTCACGGCGACCTGGCTGTAGCCGTCGATGCGCACCTCGGCGCCGACCAGATAGCTCCGCCCGTCGGCGTCGGTCACGACGCCGCTGACCTGGCCCGCGTCGGCGACAGCAACGGCGGCGGAAACGCCCTCGTCAGCAACGGCCGCAGCGGGCGTCAGACCCAGGCCAAGTCCAATTGAAGCCGCGCCGCAAAGCAGCATCGACTTGAGGCGAGTGTTGGTCATGTTCGGCATCCCCCGAGAACGATTGTCTTTCGGGGCGCCGATCTAGCGCTATAGCCGAGCTTGCGGGGTTATAGTTTTGAAGCCGTTTCATCCATATTGTGTTCACATTCGTTGGTGCAGGGATCTTATTTTTTAGGAAATGAAAATCACTCGCAGATCAAACCCGCAACGCCAAACCATTCAAAGCTCCAGAAACACAAAGCAACAACTCAACGAAACCTATGCCTCTTTAAATTTCCACCCTACCCCACACCACAATCAACCGAACAGACTGTGGTTTCCTTAAAACCATGCCACGCCACTAGCGTCTTGTAACGACCGGCACGAGAAACTACCCACGCGGATACCGATGACGAGTTTCTGCATGAGGCGGTCGGGCGTGGCCCTTCTCCTTCGCCATTGAAGGGCGGCCTCGGACGTCGCCGCGATCCGGCGGAACGTCGTGATCAGATGCAGCGTTTCGGGCGAACCCGAGCCCCAGGAGACGCCGCATGCCCATTCCCCAAGCGCCTGCCGCCCCGGCGCCTCGCAAGGGCATGCCCAGCCCCGAGTTGGACCGGCCGACCTTCGAAGCCCGCTTCCGCAGCCGGTTCGCGGACCCCGTCTTCGATCCCCTGCGCGACGAGATCGATCGCTTGGCCGCTGCGGCCTGGGACGGTTACATCGGCGGGCGCAAGTCGCCGCTGACGCGTCCCGCCGGTCCCGGCTTCGCCGAGTCGGATTATGAGCTGGCGCTGGACTGGCTGAACGCCCACGCGGCCGTGCGCGCCGCCCAGGCCCGACACGAGGATGCTTCCGCCCCTGCGCGCATCCTGATCATCAACGCCTCCAGCCGATCCGAGCACACCTGCCCCGGCGAGATGTCCAAGAGCTGGCGCCTGGTCCAGATCGCCCGAGAGGTCGTGGAGGGCCACGCAGGCATGGAGACCGAGGTACTCGACCTGTCGCGGCTGGCGTCGGAGTACGGGCGCGAGATTCATCCCTGCAAGGCCTGCTTCTCCACGGCGGCGGCGCTCTGCCACTGGCCGTGCAGTTGCTATCCCAACTACAGCCTGGGTCAGGTTCACGACTGGATGAACGACATCTATCCAATGTGGGTGCGGGCGCACGGCGTCCTGATCGTCACTCCGGTCAACTGGTATCACGCCTCCAGTCCGTTCAAACTGATGATGGACAGGCTGGTATGCGCCGACGGCGGCAACCCGGATCCGACCACGACCCACGGCAAGACGGTCGCCCTGGCCAAGGCGCTGGAACTGGCCGGGTGGCCCTATCCCCGCCACCTGGCGGGCCGTCGCTTCGCCCTGGTCGTCCACGGCGATGTCGAGGGGGCCGAAAACGTGCGCCGCTCCCTGTCCGACTGGCTGATCTCGATGAAGCTGTCGTCGGCCGGCCCCGACGCGGAGATCGACCGCTACATCGGTTACTGGCAGCCGTACGCGACCAGCCATGACGCGCTGGATCGCGACCAGGCCGTTCAGGACGAGGTCCGGCTGGCGGCGGAAGAACTGGCCCGCGCCGTTCAGGCCCAGCGCGCCGGCGGCTTAGACGCCTCCGAGCAAGGCCTGGAAGCTCCGCGCCAGAAATAGGGGAGCGCTCGGCGTCGTATGGAACGGGCCCTTCTTCAGCATTCCTGGCCCTTGGGCAGGTCCCCAAAAGCAGAAACCCCCGGGGCGAGGGCTACGAGGGTTCAGTGATGCTTGGGTGCGGGAGCAGGATTGAGGCGATACCTCACACCTTCAATCCGCTTTATGGCATGAACCTGCGAATCGACCCGACAGCCCCAAGTCGTTAGCCAAAAACGGCATGTGCCTGCCTCGCCACTCGGTCTAAACCCGCGTCTGGACCGCTTGCCGTCGCGCCTCTCGCGAAAGACGGGCCAAACCTTCGGCGCCCTGAGCCGCGACCATAGAATAGCCCAGCCCGCGATCGGCCCAGGCATAGCCCTCGGTCGCTCCCTCCACCCGCCGACGCATGGAGGCCGTCTTGTCGATCTCCATGGGCCGCACGAGCATCGCGACACGTGCGCCGTCCTCGGCCTGATAAAGGAACATACCCGCCGGCCCATTGGGCGTCGCAACCAGTCGGCCGCCCAGCAGCAGGAAGCCGGAACCGCTGAGGTCCGGCGCCCGTACCGGACGACCGATGCGACGGGACACCCACTGATCCAACGCAGCAAGGTCCGACGCCGGAATCTCGATCGGTCGCTCGAGATCCGGCGCATAGACGGCATAACTGGCGGCCGCCTCTTGGGCCAAGGCCTCAATCCCCCGGCTCGGCGCGGGTCGGCTCCACCCGTGCAAGGTCCAGCCCGCCGCTCCCCCCAACGCAAGCAACAGCACTGCAGCGGCAGCGGCTGCGCCTGGCCGATCTCCTCGCCAGAATCTCCGACCAGCAGCGAGATGGCGAATGCTCAACTGCGCCGGCGTGGGCTCGTCCTCAATCCCTGAAAAGACGGCGCGCAGGTCGTGGTTCTGCCGGCGCCAGGCGTTAACTCGAACGCGGGCCTCCGGATGATGATCCAGCCAGGCCTCGACCTCGGTTTGACGCGCGGCGGAAAGTCGGCCGTCGACCAAGGCGTGCAGATCGTCTTCTGAAATCGGCGCGGTCACTTCACGATCCTCAGGTTCGGTCGGGCCCGTTCGGGCTCTGCCAGAAGGTGGCGCAAGCGTTCGCGGGCGCGCGACAGCCGCGACATGACGGTGCCGACCGGGACGCCCGTGATCGCCGCCGCCTCGGCGTAGCTGACTCCCTCCAGGGAAACCAACAGGATGATCTGTCGCTGATCATCCGGCAGGTGATCCAGGGCCGCCAGCAGGTCCCGCCCCCGCATCGCCGCTTCCTGGTCTCCCACTCGGCCAAGGACGGAAGGGTTGACGTCCTCAAGCGGGACGGCGTCGCCGCGTCGCCGAAGGCTGCGAATACGGTTGATGGCGAGGTTGTGCAGCATGGTCAGCATCCAGGCCCTGGCGCTGCCGTCCGGCCGACGCTGGGGCCACCGCGTAATCGCCCGTTCGAGACAATCCTGCACCAGGTCGTCGGCCGCCTCCCGGTCACGCAAGAGGGCCCGCGCATAGCGTCGCATGGCCGGAATCAGCGGCTCCACCAAGTCGATCATGTCCGGCGCGGGCGTCATGCAAGGAAAGAGACATCACGCGAGCCCGGATTATTCCATCAGAACTTTTTTCGTTCTCGCCGGGAATAGAGGCGGCGCGACGGCTGTCCTACCAGACGTCACCTTCAGCGGAGCCCGTCATGAAACACCCCAGGCCTGCGGCGATCGCGGCTGTCGTCGCCGCTCCCGCCGCCCTCGCCGTCGCCTTCGCCTGGGCCGGCGGCTGGATCGGCCCCAAGCGCCTCGGCGGAGGCGCAATCGCCGACGCCCTTGAATACAACGGCGGCTCGCATCCAGGCTATCGGCGCGCCCACGCCAAGGGCCTCTGCTTCACCGGCGTCTTTGAGGCGAACGGCGCCGGCGCCTCCCTATCGCGCGCAGCCGTGTTCGAGGCCGGAAGCTATCCGGTGTTCGGCCGCTTCTCGACCGCGGGCGGCGATCCTTTCGCCACCGACGGTCGCAACGTCTTCCATGCCATGGCGCTGCAGATCACGTCGCCCGAGGGGGAAATCTGGCGACTGGCCATGGACCACACCCCGATCTTCCCGGTCGCCACGCCGCAAGCCTTCGTCGAGTTGCAGCGCGCCAGCCGACCCGACCCCGCGACCGGCAAGCCCGATCCCGCAGTGATGAAGGACTATCTGAGCCGCCATCCCGAAACCAAGGCCTATCAGGACTATATCGCCGCTGCGCCGCTGCCGGACAGCTTCGCCAACGGGACCTATTACAGCATCAACGCCTTCCGTTTCATCGATAGCGCCGGGGAGGCCCGAGCGGTTCGCTGGTCCTTCGAACCGGAGACGCCATTGACGGTGCTGGACAAGCAACGGCTCAAGGAGGTGCCGACGGACCACCTGTTCGACGATATGCGCGAGCGGCTTACCCACGGCCCGGTGCGCTGGCGCATGAAGATCGTCGTCGCCGCCCCTGGCGATCCGAAGAGCGACGCCACCATAGCCTGGCCGTCTGACCGGCGAACCGTGGAGACCGGCGTCCTGAGGATCGACCGGGCCGGGCCGGAAGAAGCCGGCCTTTGCCGCGACGTCACCTTCGACCCCACCATCCTGCCCGCCGGGATCGGTTTGTCTGACGATCCCCTGCTGCCGGCGCGTTCGGCCGCCTATTCCTCTTCCTTCCGCCGCCGCGCGGTGGAGACGCCCGGCCCCAGCGCTGTCGGCAAGTCCTTGGGAGCCCATTGATGCCGACCCGTTTTCCCCTGACGATCCGCCTGCTGCACTGGGGCATGGCGGTCCTGATCCTAGCCATGCTTTTCGTCGGCGTGGGTATGCTCTCGACCGCAGGGCCGGCCTATGCGGCCCTGCTCTCCCTGCATCGTCCGCTCGGCGCCGCCCTGTTCATTCTGGTCGTCATTCGCCTGACCATCCGCCTTCAGACCCGAGCGCCGCCCCTGCCCGAGGACATGCCCTCGCTCCAGAAGGCCGTGGCTAAGGGATCCCACGTCCTGCTGTATGCCGCGATGATCGCCATGCCCCTGATCGGTTGGGCCATGTTGTCGGCAGGCGGCTATCCGGTGAAGTTGGGGCCGAGCTTCTCCCTGCCGCCTCTGGTTCCGCAGGACCTGCAGTTGTTCGGGCTTCTGCGGACGGCGCACACTCTGACGGCCTTCGCCTTCTTCGCCCTGATCCTCGGTCACCTTTCGGCTGCTTTGATCCATGCCTTCATTCGGCGCGACGGGGTATTCTCGGCGATGGGTTTCGGAAGGTCCCGAGCAAAAAGTTCTCTATCGTCTTCCGAAGTGGATGGTTGAATGGTCTCCCTTGCGCCAAGGCTTTGGCGGTCGTCAGGCCGGAGCCCGAGGAGGCGCCCGTGACGATGATGTTTTGTTTGGACATGATGAGCTTCCTTCTCGCGCTTCCCGGCACGCAAGGCTGGTTCACAGGGCGGGAGGGACGTCGGATCAGATGATCCCGCCGTTGGCGCGCAGCGTCTGGCCATTGACCCAGGCGCCGTCCGGTCCGGCCAGGAAGGCGACAGCGACAGCGATGTCTTCGGGCCGCCCCAGGCGTTCAAGCGGGGCCATCTTCGACAGGCGTTCGACCACCTCCGGCGGCTTGCCGTCCAGGAACAGCTTGGTCGCCGTGGGTCCGGGAGCGACGGCGTTGACGGTGATGTTCCGACCGCGCAGTTCCTTGGCCAGGATGCTGGTCATGGCCTCGACCGCCGCCTTGGTCGCCGCATAGACGCCGTAGGTCGGCTGCAGCAGGCCCGTGACGCTGGATGAGATATTGATGATGCGGCCGCCTTCGCGCAGACGCCGCGAGGCCTCGCGCAGGGTATTGAAGGTCCCTTTCAGATTCACCGCGATCTGGCGGTCGAACAGGGCGTCGTCGCTTTCACCGATCGCCGCCAGGCGCATGACGCCCGCGTTGTTCACCAGCACGTCCACGCCGCCGAAGGCGGCTTCAGCCGTGTCGAACAGGCGGGCCACGGCGGCCGTATCCGAAATATCGGCCCGAGCGGCGACAGCGCGGCCGCCGGCGGCTTCGATCCGGGCCGCCAGAGCCTCGGCCGGCTCGGTCCTGCCGGCGTAGTTGACGATGACGGTGAAGCCGTCCCGCGCCAGGCGTTCCGACACCGCCGCGCCGATGCCGCCCGCCGCGCCCGTGACGATGGCGACCTTGCCGCTGCTGTTGGCCATGGGTCCTTCTCCTTGCTGTGTCCGCCAGCTGTCGGCGGCCGATAAGGAGAAGGTGCCTATTTCTCTCAGATAGATAATCAGGCACAAATCTACATCACTATTCGAAAGCACGAACAATGGATCGGTTCGATGCGATGCGCGTCTTCACCCGGATCGTGGAGAGACGCAGCTTCACCCAGGCGGCCGAAGACCTGGGCCTGCCCCGCTCTTCCGTCACCGACGCAGTGAAGGGACTGGAGGCCCGGCTCGGCGTGCGCCTGCTCCAGCGGACGACACGCCATGTCAGCCCGACCCTGGACGGCGAGGCCTACTACCGCCGCTGCGTCGATCTGATCTCCGATGTGGAGGACGCCGAAGCCGGATTCACCGGAGCGAAGCCCGCCGGCCTCGTGCGGATCGACGTTCACGGCACCCAGGCGCGACACTTCCTGCTGCCCAGCCTGCCGAAATTTCTGGAAACCTACCCCGACCTACGCCTTCACATCGGCGAGGCGCACCAAGCCATGGACATGGTGCGCGAGGGGTTCGACTGCATGCTGCGGGCAGGAGAACTGACGGTCGACAGCTCGCTGATCCGCCGACGGCTGGCCACGCTTCAACGCGGCACCTTCGCCAGCCCGGATTACATCCGATGTTTCGGTCTGCCCCAGACGCCCGACGATCTCGAAGGGGGCGGCCACCGCATGATCGGCTACTACGCCCCCGACGCGCCCGAGATCGCGCCGTTCGACTTCACCGTCGACGGCAAGCATCGAAAGATGATGCTGCCCGCTGCGATCACCGTGAGCGGCCCGGAAACCAACGTGGCTTCCGCCTGTCTTGGCCTCGGACTTATCCAGGTGCCGCGGTATCGCGTGGAGGCCGATATCGCAGCCGGGGTTCTGATTGAGGTCCTGGCGGATTATCCGCCCGCTCCCCTGCCGGTCCACGTCCTCTATTCACACACACGCCAGCTTTCGCCGCGTTTGCGCGTCGTTATCGAGTGGATGGCGGAACAGTTTAAAGAGGACGACCTAGCTCCCTCCCCCTTAAGGCTGCTCCGGCAATCTGAAGTGAAGACCTGAGGGACGGTGCTGGTCCATCGAGATGCGCCGCACTCCGGTTCAGCACCCAGGCGTCGGAAAACGGGAATGTCCGGCGCGCGCCGAGCAGTTTTTCAGCGGCCTTGACCTGCGCACTTCATTGTCGCAATGCAACTTAAAAATCGGCACCATAATCCATATTATGACCAAAAATAGGATAAATTTTTCTATTTGTCGCCAAACCACCGAGATCAGTAAAAATTCTTTTGCCAAGTGAGCTGTCGCATCCTTTAATGCGCAGATGCAAAAAACGGGATCATTCCACCCAGTTGTGTTCCGCAGCGAACCGCCGTGGCTGGGGGAGCAGCGCGCACGCGCTTTCGCGGAGATCACGCTAGAATCGACCGCCAACGAGGCCGCTCAAGCCTGCGTCAGGCCCGCCCAGCCCGCCTGACATCATTCTTCCCGCGTCTTCTCCCGAGACCCTCATGACCTCACAGACGATTTCCAAGGCCGCAGCATTCTGTTGCGGCCTTTTCGCCGTTGCGCTTTCGGCGCCAGCCCTGGCGGCCGCGCCGCGCCTTCTGGAACACCAGGTCCCCTTGGCGCTGGACGGCTCGGGCACAGCCTGGATTCTCACATCGACGGCCCTGGTGCTCATGATGACGCTGCCGGGCTTGGCCCTCTTCTACGGCGGCATGGTTCGGAAAAAAAACCTGATCGCCACCATCGCTCATTCCACGGCGGCCATGGCGATCGTCACCGTCCTATGGTTCGTCGCCGGCTACGCCCTGTCGTTCGGCACGATCAACGGCGCGGCCAACAACTTCGTGGGAGGGCTTCAAGCCTTGTTTCTCAACGGGGTGGGAACCCACACCGCCCACGCCCTGACCCCGGGCCTGCCCGAGTTTCTGTGGACCGGCTATCAACTGACCTTCGCCATCATTACTCCGGCCCTGATCGCGGGAGCCTTCGCCGAGCGCATCAAATTCTCGGCCAGCGTGCTGTTCTTCACCCTGTGGCACCTGATCGTCTACGCGCCGATCTGCCATCAGGTCTGGGGTGGCGGCTGGATGGGAGAACTGGGCGTGCTCGACTTCGCGGGCGGCGCCGTCGTTCACGTCAACGCCGGGGTGGCCGGCTTGGTCTGCGCCGTCGTACTCGGCCCGCGACACGGCTGGGGCCGAGACAACATGGCCCCTCATAACCTGGCCTTCACCGCCATCGGCACCGGACTGCTGTTTGTCGGTTGGATGGGTTTCAACGGCGGCTCGGCCGCGGGCGCCAATGAGATCGCCGCCGTCGCCGTCTTCAACACCCTGCTGGCTCCCGCAGCCGCCGCCGTCGGCTGGATTACGGTGGAGTGGACATTGAAGAAGAAACCAACTCTTCTGGGTCTGCTGACCGGCGTCGTGGCCGGCTTGGTCGCCATCACCCCCGCCGCCGGCTTCGTCGACGCTAAGGGCGCCTTCCTGATCGGCCTGATCTCAGGTCCGATCGCCTATGCTGGCGCAGTCTGGCTCAAGCATAAGCTCAAATATGACGACAGCCTGGACGCCTTCGGGGTGCATGGCGTCGCGGGAATTGCGGGAGCCCTGCTGACCGGCGTCTTCGCCAATGCCGCCATCAATCCGGCCGCCGAAGGGGCCACCGTCCTGAAACAGGCCATCGGCCTGAGCGGCGCCATGGTCTGGAGCGCAGCGGGCACCTTCATGGTGCTCATGATCTGCAAATATACAGTCGGCCTCAGGGTCCAGACGGAGGCCGAGATCGAGGGCCTCGACTACAGCGAGCATGGTGAAGCCCTACCCTAGCTCAACTGCAAACCGCCGATTCCGCCTTTTTTCCGCGTCGACAAGCATAGCAGGCAAAGTCAAAAAATGAGCGCCGGGAGCGAGGCCAGTCTAGCAAACATACTCGCGCCCGACGGGCGCTTATGATGCGCTTTATACCCTTGCCGAAAGAGACGTGCGGATCAGCACGAGCGCAAGCACTCGTATCAGTCAGGTTGGCGCCAAGAGCGGTCATCGGCATACGGCCCGATAACGGATCTCATGGCCCGCGATGCCGCAGGGCGTCGACGATGATCTGGAAGGCCAGAAGGTTCTGGCGGCGGCTGGGATAGTAGAGGAAATAGCCGTCGAAGGGCGGCGACCAATCGTCCAGCACAAGTTCCAGCGCGCCCGCGGCTAGGGGCGCCTCCACCATGCTGTCGGGCACATAGGCGATGCCGAAGCCGCTGACCGCCGCATCGACCATGGCGAAGGAGTTGTTGAAGGTCAGTTGGCCGTCGACGCGGACCCGCAGCTCCTTGCCGTCCTTCTCGAACTCCCAGGCGTAGAGGCCGCCGGCGCTTTCCTGACGCGTGTTGATGCAGCGGTGGCGGACCAGATCCTGCGGGTGCTGGGGCCGTCCGTGGGCAGCCAAGTAGTCGGGTGAGGCCACGGCGATCAAACGCCAGTCCGGGCCAATGCGGACGGCGATCATATCCTTCTCGACGCTTTCGCCGAGACGGACGCCGGCGTCGTAGCCCTCCTCGACGATATTGCGAAAACTGCTGTCCAGCAGCAGTTCGACGCTGATGTCGGGATAGGCGGCGAGCACCGGCTTCAGCTTGGGCCAGACCACCGTATCCAGCGCATGATCGGACAGGGTCAGTCGGATCGAGCCGGACGGCTTGTCGCGAAACGCCGTCAGGGCAGCGATCTCTTCCTCGATCTCGGTCATGCGCGGGGCGATGGTCTGCAGCAGCCGCTCGCCCGCGACGGTCGTGGCCACGTTGCGCGTGGTTCGGGTCAGTAGGCGGATGCCCATGCGGGCCTCAAGTTGCTTGATCGCATGGCTGAGCGTCGACTGCGCCACGCCCAGCCGGGCCGCCGCCTTGGTGAAGCTGCGCTCCTCGGCCACCGCCTGAAACCAGGTCAGTTGGTTGAAGTCGGTTCGCTCCATGCGCCGTCTCCTCATCGTCGTCGTGGCAGATTATTCGATCTGGTCGATTAGTTCATGCCAATTAGGGCGACTAATCGCTTTGTGTGGCCGGCGCTAGAAGACCGGCCATGACCCAAGCCGCCTTCCCTGCCGACACCACTCTCCAACCCGCCGCCGCCTGGGGCGCCGTCCTGTCGATGGCCCTGTGCGTGGCCATGCTGATCGCCTCGGAGTTCATGCCCGTCAGCCTGTTGACGCCGATGGCCGAGGGGCTGGGCGCGACCCAGGGCCAGACCGGACAGGCCATTTCGATCAGCGGCCTGTTCGCGGTGGCGGCCAGCCTGTTGATCAGCACAGTCGCGGGAAAGCTGAACCGGAAATGGGTTCTGGTGGCCATGACAGGCCTGATGCTGGTGTCGCTGGTGTTGGTCGCGGCCGCCCCGAACTTCGTCGTCCTGATGATCGGCCGCGCCCTACTGGGCCTGTGCATCGGCGGCTTCTGGGCCCTGGCGACGGCCGTCATCATGCGGCTGGTCCCCGAGGCCGACGTGCCGCGCGCCCTGGCCCTGATGTATGGCGGTCAGGCTATCGCCGCCGCCTTCGCCGCCCCGATCGGCAGCTACCTCGGCGACCTGATCGGCTGGCGCGCGGTCTTCTGGGCGCTGACGCCCATCGTAGCCGTCAACCTGATCTGGCACGTCGTCGCCCTACCCTCCCTGCCCGCCCGTCAACGGCAGGATTTCCGCACCATGTTCGGCCTGCTGAAGCGCCCCCACTTCCTGACCGGTCTCATCGCCGCCATGCTGTCCTGGGGTTCGGCCTTCACCATGTTCACCTATCTGCGTCCCTTTCTGGAGGGGGTGACGGGGGCGAGCGTGACGGTGCTGTCGGTTCTGCTGCTGGCGCTGGGCTGCGCCGGCTTCGTCGGCACATGGGCCTGCGGTCGTTTCCTGAAAGGCGATGTCGCGCCCGTGTTGAGGCTGCCCGCCCTGGTCATGGGCGCCTGCACCCTGGGGCTCGTCGTCCTGGGCGCCTCGCCGATCGCAGCAGGTCTGTTCCTGGCTGTGTGGGGAGCGATGAACACCGCCATCTCGGTGATCTGGATGACCTGGATGTCCCAGAACGTCGATGACGCCCCCGAAGCCGCCGGCAGCTTGATGGTCGCCGCCATCCAGACCTCCATTCTGCTGGGAGCCGTCGTCGGCGGCCTGCTGCTGGACGGCCTTTCGATCCAGGCGACCTTCATCGGCAGCGTCATCCTGGCCGGGGCGGCAGTGCTGTTGGTCGGCAACGGCCGCAGCCTGCTGAAACCCCAATGACCGACACGAACGAGGAGAGAACCATGACCCCCTCTGACACGATCCTTCCGGCCCGCCGCGTGGGGCGTCGCGACCTGATGAAGCTGACCGGCGTCGGCGCCGCCGCTCTGGCCGCCGGATCCTTCCTCAATATTTCCAATGCGAAGGCCCAGACCATGGAGACAAAACCCATGACGAACGATTGGGACAAGACCTTCCCCAGAAGCCGCAACGTCGACCATCACAAGGTCACGTTCAGGAACCGCTATGGCCTGATCCTGGCGGGCGATCTCTACCTGCCCAAGACCCGCACGGACCTTCCCCTGGCCGCGCTGGTGGTCAGCGGGCCATTCGGCGCGGTGAAGGAGCAGGCCTCGGGCCTCTATGCTCAGACCATGGCCGAGCGCGGCTTCGCCACCCTGGCCTTCGATCCGTCCTTCACGGGTGAAAGCAGCGGCGAGCCGCGCAACGTCGCCTCGCCCGACATCAACACCGAGGACTTCAGCGCGGCGGTCGACTTCCTCGGCCTGCATCCCTCCGTCGATCGCGAGCGGATCGGCGTCATCGGCATCTGCGGCTGGGGCGGCATGGCCCTGAACGCCGTCGCCGTGGACAAGCGGGTCAAGGCCGTCGTCGCCAGCACCATGTATGACATGACCCGCGTCATGTCCCGAGGCTACAATGACAGCGTCACGCCCGAACAGCGCACGCAGACGCTGGAGCAACTGGGCCGCCAGCGCTGGGACGACGCCGCGGCTGGAACCCCGGCCTACCAAGCGCCCTATAACGTGCTGCGAGGCGACGAGCCGCAGTTCATGGCGGACTACGCCGACTACTACATGACGCCGCGCGGCTATCATCCCCGGGCCGTCAACTCCGGCAATGCCTGGACGCAGACCAACGCCCTGTCCTTCATGAACATGCCGCTGCTGACCTACATCAGGGAGATCGCGCCGCGCCCGGTCCTGCTGATTCACGGCGAGAAGGCCCACTCGCGCTACTTCAGCGAGACCGCCTATGCGGCGGCGGCCGAACCCAAGGAGTTGATGATCATTCCCGGCGCCAGCCACGTCGACCTCTATGACCGCCTGGATGTGATCCCGTTCGACCGCCTGACCCAATTCTTCCGTCAGGCGTTTTCGTCGTGAGCCGTCGCGCCTCGGCCGTCATGGCCGCCGCATGTAGCCTCGCCGCCTCTCCCGCCCTCGCTCAGGAAAGCACGCCCGTTATGGACATCACCCGTAAGGCCGACATGCAGACGGCCGAGGGGCCGGCGGAATACTTCACCCGCCGAGCCACGATCACCGGACAGTTCCAGCGCCCGGCGCCGTCCCGCATCAGCGGCGCCCTGGTGCGGTTCGAGCCCGGAGCCCGCACGGCCTGGCACACCCATCCGCTGGGCCAGACCCTGATCGTCACCGAGGGCGTGGGCTGGACCCAGATCGAAGGCGGACCGAAGCTGGAGTTCCATGCTGGCGACATCCTGTGGTGCCCCGCCGAGCACAAGCACTGGCATGGCGCGACCCCGCATGGGGCGATGGCCCATTACGCGATCCAGGAAAGCCTGAACGGCTCACCCGTCACCTGGATGGAACACGTTACTGACGAGGAATACCTCGCCCCTGTCAAAGCCGACTGATCCAACCCCTCGTCTCCCAGAGAACCCAACGATGACCGTCAAAGCCTATGGCGCCCACGCCGCCGACAAGCCGCTTGAAGCCCTCGACATCGTCCGCCGCGCGCCCGGCGAGCACGATGTTCAGATCGAGATCGCCTATTGCGGCGTCTGCCACTCGGACCTGCACACGGTGCGCGGTGAATGGGCGGGCACCCTCTATCCCTGCGTGCCGGGTCACGAAATCGTCGGCCGCGTCTCCGCTGTCGGCGCCCATGTCAGCCACTTCAAGGAAGGCGATCTGGTCGGGGTCGGCTGCATGATCGACAGTTGCCAGGCTTGCGCCTCCTGCGACGAAGGGCTCGAGCAGTACTGCGAAGGCACGGGCATGGTCGGCACCTATAACGGCCGCACGCCGGACGCCCCCGGCCACACCCTGGGCGGTTATTCCCAACGCATCGTCGTCAGCGAAAAATTCGTGGTGAAGGTCAGCCACCCCGAGGATCAATTGGCCGCTGTCGCCCCCCTGCTGTGCGCCGGCATCACCACTTGGTCGCCGCTGCGGCACTGGAACGTCGGGCCCGGCAAGAAGGTCGGCGTCGTCGGCATCGGCGGCTTGGGCCACATGGGGGTCAAGCTGGCCCACGCCCTGGGCGCCCAGACGGTCGCCTTCACCACCTCCGAGAACAAGCGCGCGGACGCCAAGGCCTTGGGCGCGGATCAGGTCGTGGTGTCGCGCAACAGCCTGGAGATGGACGAACACCTCGGCAGCTTCGACATGATCCTGAACACCGTCGCGGCCAGCCATGACCTCGACGCCTACAGCCGCCTGCTGAAGCGTGACGGCGTGCTGGTTCTGGTCGGCGTGCCCGAGCACGGCCACCCCTCCCCGTCAGTCTACAATCTGGTCAGCCGCCGCCGCGCCATCGCCGGCTCGATGATCGGCGGCATCACCGAGACCCAGGAGATGCTCGACTTCTGCGCCGAGCACGGCATCGTCGCCGACATCGAGATGATCCCGATTCAACAGATCGAGGACGCCTATGCCCGCATGTCCCGCAGCGATGTGAAGTATCGCTTCGTCATCGACAGTGCGAGCCTGGCAACGACATGAGACCAGGCCGGGTAAGCCCGCCAAACACCCGCCGCTGTCCCTAAGCCGTGCCCCTGATGCGACAGCGGCGGCTGCCAGTTTCACTTGCCCGACTTGGCGCGTGGCTGAAAAAATCTGCTATGCGCCAGAACAGGACATGTGCTGAGCGCCGCAAGTACGACAGCCAGACTCAACATTCTGGCCATCGGAGTTCCGCGTCATCATCTCAATCACGACCGCCCGCACCATCGTGCTCGCGGCAGGCACCGGCGTCCGAGCCTGTCTCCAGCCAGACGGGTTCCCACCTCATCTCCAACCGGCCACCTGATAACTCGCAGCGGCTTTGAGCCGCATCCGCTGGGTCCCTGAGCAGGGCGACGATTCTGAAATCTGAGGGAAGCCTTGACTTTTATTTCGATATTTAGCTAAATACAAACTCATGAACTCGGTTTTCAAAGCTCTGTCCGACCCGACGCGACGCAAGGTGCTGGTGCTCCTGCGCGAGCGGCCGATGACGGCGGGCGAGCTGAGTGAGCAGTTTCCCGTTTCGCGGCCGACGATGTCCGCACACTTCAACGTGCTCAAGGAAGCGGACCTGATCGACGCCGAACGGCGCGGCACGACCGTGACCTACCGTCTCAAATTGACGGTGCTGGAAGACGCGCTTCTGGGCTTTGCCCAAGTGTTCGGCTTCAAGCCTCCGTCGTCGAAGGAGGATGAAAAATGACGTTCAACCGCACCGTCGCGGCCGCTATCGGAGCGACTCTCCTGATCAGCCTCGCCGCACTGGGCCGGCTGGCGGCCCGCCCTGAGGTGATCGACGCAGACACGGCGTCACGGCTGATGCAGATAGCGATCGGCCTGACCCTGGTCGCCTTTGCAAACGGAGCCCCCAAGCAAATCGGTCGGCCACGCGTCTCGCTTGAGGCTGAGGGCCGGGCTCAGGCGGCTCGCCGCATCGCAGGGTGGTCGCTCACGCTTGCTGGGCTGATCTACGCAGGAACCTGGATCTTTGCGCCTGTAGCCCTGGCAGCCCCGGCCTCGATAGCGGTTGTGGCGATCGGCCTGACCGTCGCGGTTCTCTGCGCCCGGAGCGCGTGCCGCTCGCGACGCGCCTTCCGCGCAGGCTGACAGCCGTCTTTTCCGGCAGGACGCCGCCCGTCCACCGCTTAATCGCCCCTTTCAAATTTCGCCCTGCACGTCCGGCTCCTCGCCGCGACGACGTCTCATCATGCCCGTTCCGGAGCCCCCAATGTTCGCTGCCTCATTTCGCCAAACGCTGCGCGCGGCTCTTCCCGCGATTGTCGGCGGCCTCGTCCTGCTTTTCAGCGGAGCGGCTTTTGCCGAACCCGCAATCTGGGCGGTGCGCGACCGGGATTCTACAGTCTTTCTGTTCGGCACCATCCACGTGATGAAGCCTGGAACAAATTGGCGCTCGCCTCGCTTCGAAGAGGCCTTCAAGGACGCGGACCAACTTATCCTCGAAGTCGAAAATCCTGAGGATCAGGCAGCGGTTCTGCCGCTTATACGAGAGCACGGCCTCTCACCCGACCGACCGCTTTCCCTTCTCCTGTCCGCCGAGGACCTGACCCGCCTCGACGGCGCGGCGAAATCGGTGGGGCTGAGTGCGGCGCAACTCGACCCCATGCGTCCCTGGCTGGCTTCGCTCTCTCTCGCCGCCGCACCGCTACGTCGGGCCGGCTATGATCCCGCCTCAGGTATTGATCCGGTTCTCAGAACGGACGCCCTAGCGGCGGGGATGACAATTACAGGCCTAGAGACGTTGGACCAGCAGGTCCGCCTTCTGGCCGGGTTCCCGGAGGAAGGACAGTTGGCCTACCTGCTACGGTCGCTGGACGATTTCGATGACGGGGCGGCGCAACTTGAACGTCTGGTTGAGGCGTGGCTTGCCGGTAATGTCCTCGCGATTGAGCAGATCGGCTTGCGCCCGATACGTGAAGTGGGGGAACGCGTGTATCAGGCGCTGCTGGTCGAGCGGAACCGTGCTTGGGCTGATCGCATCTCGTTGATTCTGGACGGCACGGGAACAGCTTTCATCGCTGTTGGCGCCCTTCACCTGGCTGGCGAAGACAGCGTCCAGAGAATACTGGAAAACCGTGGCCTGACGGTCGAACGCATCCAATAGTTCGCCCACGGCGTCACCGGCGTACGGAAGAGAAACGGTCAATAAGTGGCCGCCTGACATCAGGTTTCCAGCACGAGGCGGCTGAACGCGATCACCATATACACCAGATCGACTTTCTCGGTTTCCGCCTTCGCAATGATCTGGCCTCGCCGCGCCTCGCGCAGACCAAAAGATGTGCCCCCCGGAGAGCCCGCTGGCTCAAATCATACCACGGCGTGCAGGTTATCCATCGTCTAGGATCAGGGAGCGACTCGGCCAGGTTGCGCCCAGAGATCGGCCGAGTCGCTTGTCGCGCCGCTGCGGCAGGCAGGACGGACATCGGAAGGCTGGCAAGCCTATGAGTAAGAGCTCGTAGAGACGGCCGCCTCCGGCCCCGGCGTCGCGTCGCCGTTCGATGCTGAATCATCCAGGACCGCTGGCTGGCCGGCGACGTCGGTATGAGCTTGCTCCCATTTGGCGATGACGCCGGCGGCTACGGCGTTGCCCACCACGTTGGTGGCGCTGCGCCCCATGTCGAGGAACTGGTCGATCCCCAACACCAGCAGGAGCCCGGCCTCGGGCAGGCCGAACTGGACCAGAGTGGCGGCCACGACGACCAGAGACGCGCGCGGCACCCCGGCCACCCCCTTGCTCGTCACCATCAGCACCAGCAGCATGGCGACCTGTTCGCCGATCGACAGATCAATGCCGTAGGCCTGGGCGATGAACAGGATTGCGAAGGTCGCGTACATCATCGATCCGTCGAGGTTGAAGCTGTAGCCCAAAGGCAGGACGAAGCCGGCGATGCGACGCGGCACGCCCGTCTCAACCAGTCGCTCCAGGGTCCGGGGATAGGCTGCTTCCGAGGACGCCGTCGAAAAGGCCAGCATCAGCGGGCCGCGAATAGCGCGCATCAGGGGCGCGATCCCCCGCCCCAAGACCAGGAAGCCCGCCAGGATCAGCAGCGCCCACAACAGGCCCAGGCCGATATAGAACTGGCCGATGAATTTGCCGAACACGAGCAGCACGCCCAGACCCTCGGTCGTGATCACCGCGGCGATAGCGGCGAAGACGGCGAACGGAGCCGTCACCATGACGTAGCCGGTGATCTTGAGCATGACCTCGGCGAGCGCCTCCACCGCACGAACCAGCGGCCGGCCGACCTCCCCGATGGCGGCCAAGCCGACGCCGAAGAACAGGGCGAAGACGACAATCTGCAGGATGGCGTTGGTGGCCATCGCCTCCACCACCGAGGCCGGCACGATGTCCACCAGGAAGGCGGCGAGATCCGGCGTCTTGGCGGTCACGGCGGCTGCGTCTTCGGTCGGCAGCGGCAGGTCCAGGCCCCGGCCGGGCTGCAACAGATTGACCAGCGCCATGCCGAGAGCAAGCGAGGCCAGGCTGGCGCCCATGAACCAGCCGAGTGTCTTGGCGCCGATACGGCCGATGGCGCGCCCGTCGCCCATGCGGGCCACCCCCGCCACGAGAGTCGCAAACACGAGCGGGGCGATGATCATCTTGATCATCTTCAGGAAGATGTCGGACACGATCGAGAAGTAGCCGGCGACCCGCTCCGCCTCGCCGGCGTCGCCCAAGGCCTGATGACAGAAGAAGCCGGCGGCGACACCGAGCAGCATCCCGATCAGGATGGCGAAGGTAAGATTGCGGGGCATGACGAGAAACTCCAGGCACGATGGGTCGGCGAGCGGCAAGGCTCAGCCGGCGCGCGGTTCGATGAGACGGACGATCTGGGAAAGGTGCGCGATCAGGCGACGCGTCGTGGAACCCTAGGGAGCTGACGACGCCGGTCTAGGTCGTCGCCGGTCACCGCGCTCCAGATCTTGCACCAGGGCCTGCAGTCCTTCGGCGTCGCCGATGTGCAACATGCCGTAGATGGGAATGTCGGCCATGGATGAATCCGGCAGGCGGATCTTGTGCGACGAATAGCGGTTCAGCTCGTCGATCACCTGCGACAGCGGTTCGCCCTCGAACTGCAACATGCCGTTGACCCAACTGGCGTAGCGTTCAGCATCGACCTTTCGCGCAGGTGAAAGGTAGGCGCCGCCCGCTTCGGCAGCGCCCGTGTTCCGACGCTTGCCGAGGTGCACCTGATGGCCGGCGCTGGCGACCTGGGACAGCTGCAGCTTGGCGTCGCCGTCCTGATCGCCGGCCGTCACGCGCACGACGCCCTCGACCACAGTGACCACCACGTCTTCACCCTTGCGGATGTTGAAGCGCGTGCCGATGGCGCGCACCTGGCCGCTGCCCACATCGACGAGGAACGGCCGCCGGGTGTCATGGGCGACATCGAACAGGGCCTCGCCCTGCTCCAGTTCCAGCAGGCGTTGATCACGTCCCAAGGCGGCGCGCACCACGGTGTGGGGGCTCAGGCTGACGGTCGACCCGTCCGCCAGGGTCACGATGCGGCGCTCATCCGCCCCTGTGCTCAACACGGTCGCGCCGCGGTCGCCGAAGACGCCATGGGTCAGGAACAACGCCATCGCTCCGAACAGCGGCAGCAGAATGGACGCAGCGATCAACCGCCAGTTTCTCGGCGCGCGCACCGACTGTCTGGACGACAGGCGGGGTGGTTCCAACTGACCGACGTCGTCCCACAGATCCATGACCTCGTCATGCAAAGCGGCCTGGTCCGGCCCTTCGCGGCGAAGGCGCTGCAGCGCCTGGCGGTCTTCAGGCGAGCCTGCGCCGAAGTCCGCCGCGACGATGCGGTCGACCATGGCCTCGGCCGCGTCCGGGCGGGAGTCGATGCGGCGCCTCATAGCGAGCTCTCCCGGCCGCGCCCCTGTTCGCTCACCGCTTCATGCAGGGCGAGAAGCGCGCGTGACATATGCTTTTGAACCATCCGATGACTGATGCCGAGCGCTCCGGCGATCTCGGGCGTGGTCATGTTCTTGAACCGCCGCATGACGAAGACGTCGCGGCATTTGGCCGGCAACTGATCCAGCACGGCGTTCAGCGTCATCTGCAGGTCCTCGAGCCGTCGTCGGTTTTCCTGTTCGGGTGCGACCGCCAGGGCGGCGTCCTCGACGTCAAGCTCGGCCTGAACCGGGCTGCGGGCGCGGCGGCGCCCCCGGTCATGGATCAGATTGCTGGCGATGCGGAAGAGGTAGGCGGCCGGATACTCCACGTCGCGTCGTCCGCCGGACTCGATCAGCCGGGCGAAGGCCTCCTGGACCAGATCGTCGACCTCATCGCGCGAATAGACGCGACGCCCGAAGAAATCGCGCAACGCCCCTTCGTAGCGACGCAGGAGTTTGGCGTCGATCTGGCCCGACGCCGCCAGGACGTCGGGATCAGATGCGCGCGCTGGCTCGCTCCTGTTCAGCTTCATTTCCAGCTCCGTCTTCGACGCGCGCCTCAACCGGCCGTCTCTTCAATAGGGACGCTAAGGACGGGCCAATGCGAAATCAGCAGACGCCTTCTGGGCGATAAATTCGCTCCATTCGGGCGCCAGTAGCCGCACGGAGGCGATCAGATCGCCGCTTTCCTGGGCATACTGCGCGATCTCGGCGGCGCGAGCATAGCCGAGGTGCGGAACAAGCTCGGCCGCTAGGGCCGTGCTTTGGGCCAGATTCCGGCCGCAGCGGACAGAATCGGCGACGATGCCGTCGACGCAGTGCAGGCGCAGGGCGTCGGCGCCTCGGGTCAGCAGCGTGGCGGCCTCGTGCAGGGACCAGATGATCACCGGCTCGAAAGCGTTGAGCTGGAGCTGCCCCGCCTCCGCCGCAAAGGTCACGGCGGCGTCGCAGCCGAAGACGCGAAACGCCAGACAGTTGATCGCCTCGGGGATGACCGGATTGACCTTGCCCGGCATGATGGATGAACCCGGCTGGCGTTTGGGCAGATGGATCTCGCCCATCCCCCCACGCGGCCCGCTGGACAGCAGCCGCAGGTCGCTGGCGATCTTCGACATCTTGGCGGCGACCCGCTTCAACATGCCGCTGTAGAGGACGAACACGCCGGTATCGGAGGTGGCGGCGATCAGATCATCCGCAGCGCGAACCGGCAGGCCGATCACTTCCGCCAAGCGCGCCGTGACCCGCGCCCGATAGGCCGGCTCGGCTCCCAGGCCTGTGCCGATCGCCGTGCCTCCCAGATTGACCGTCAGCAGTTCCGCCGACATCTGGCGCAGGCGCGCCGCGTCGTCGCGCGTAACGGCGGCGAAGGCGGCGAACTCCTGGCCCAGCGTCATAGGCACGGCGTCCTGAAGCTGGGTCCGGCCGAGCTTGGGCACGCGGCTGAAAGCTTCCCCCTTGGCGGCGAAGGCCTCAGCAAGACGGTCGAGCGCGGCCGCCAGCGCCTGCGCCTGGCGGTAGGCGGCCAGGCGGATCGCCGTGGCGTAGACGTCGTTGGTGGATTGGCCTCGGTTCACATGGTCGTTGGGATGGATGACGTCATAGGCGCCGGGCGTCAGGCCCAGGCGCAGAAGCGCCACGTTGGCGATGATCTCATTGGCCGCCATATTGGTGGATGTCCCCGCCCCGCCCTGGCAGACGTCGAGATCGAAGGCGGCGTGATGCGCCCCGCCGATCAGTTCGTCACAGGCCCCAACGACGGCGCCGGCGACTTCAGGCGACAGGCCTCCGGTCTCGCGGTGAGTCAGGGCGGCGGCCTTCTTCACCTCGGCCAGCGCCACGATCAGCTCCGGCAGATCCGAGACCCGGGTCCGGCTGAGATCGAAATTCGAGCGCGCCCGTTCGGCTTGCGGCCCATGCAGGCAGTCGGCGTCCAGTTCGACCGGACCCAGAGGATCGTGGTCGATGCGGCGAACGGTGGCGTGGATCATGATGACGGCGAAGCTCCCTGGCCTTGTGACGCTTGTAGGGACAGGGACGCTCGCCGACGACGAAGGCGAACCGAACGGCGCCAGGTTCGCCTTTGGCGCACTTCAGCGTCGAGTCCCTACAGGGCTCCGGTTGAGGGGGCGATCATTTGGATGGGACACGGAAATGAAGCTTGAGGGGATGACGACCTGGGTGGCGGCGGCGGCGCTCGGGATTGCGACGCTGGCCATGACGCCCACGAGCGCAGCACAGGCAGGCGAGGCTCAGGCAGGTGAAACACATGTGGCTTCGGACCGTCTGGCCCCCGGCGACGGTCGGTTCGTGTTCGACGACTGGGCGGGACCGGCGCTGCGCATCTGGACCCATGCGCCCGAGAATGTCGGACCGGCCACTCCGATCGTGATCGTCATGCACGGGCGCGGCCGCGACGCAGATCGCTATCGCGACGAATGGCGCGACCTGGCCGAACAGCATGGCTTCATCCTGGCCGTGCCGGAGTTCGACGCGGAACGCTTCCCCGGCGCCAACGCCTACAACCACGGCTATTTCCGCGACAAACAGGGTGCGCTGCGCCCTCGCCCGCAGTGGAGCTTTTCGGCGATCGAGCCGCTGTTCGACGATCTGAAGCGGCGCTCAGGCAGTCAGGTCGAAGGCTACGGCCTTTATGGCCATTCGGCCGGCGCGCAGTTCGTGCACCGTTTCGTCCTGTTGACTCCGGACGCCCGCTATCGGGTAGCTATCTCCGCCAATGCAGGCTCCTACGCCTTTCCCGACCTGACCCAGAACTACCCTTTCGGCCTGGAAGGGGCGCCTGTCGAGGCGGCGGGGCTCGAAGCGGCCCTGCAGAAGCCGCTGGTGCTGCTGCTGGGAACCGCCGACACCGATCCGGCTCACCCCAGCCTGCCGCACGGCCGCAACGCCGACGCCCAGGGTCCGCATCGCCTGGCGCGAGGCGAGGCCTTCCATGCCGCCGGCCAGACGCAAGCGGAGCGGAGCGGCGTCAGGTTCGGCTGGCGCGTGACCTACGCGCCGGGCATCGCCCATGACAACGGCGGGATGGCGAGCTTCGCCGCCCCGATCCTGGCGGGCCAGGCCAAATAAAACCCGCGGCCCCGGGTTCGCATCGCCCGGGGACGCGCGTCCAAGAAACATAACGGCTCATGCCGTCGTCTTGGAGGGCGACGTCATAGAAGCTGATTTCGGGGAGCGAAACATGTTGAACAGAAAAGCCATTCTACTGGCGTCCGCCCTGTCGCTGGCCGCCATGGGCGCCACGCCGGCTCTGGCGCTGGAGCAGGAGCGCCATTCAATCGTGCTACCGGCGCAAAGCCTGCACGACAGTCTGCAGCAACTGCCCCGGCTGACCGGGGTTCAACTGATCTACACCGACCCGGCTCTGCGCCAACAACGCGCGCCCGCCATCAATGATCGCCTCACGCCGGAAGAAGCCTTGGTTCGACTGCTGGCTGGGTCCGGCTTCAAGCACCGCTTCGTCAACGCCAACACCGTGCGCATCTTCCGGGAGGATCAGGCGCAAGCCGAGACGTTTCCCGACACCGCCCTCTCGTCCGAGGCCTCAACGGTAGGCGACATCGTCGTCACCGGCAGCCGCATTCGTCGCTCGACCTTCGACACGCCGACGCCGGTTGTGGGGGTCAGCGCCGACGACCTGCAGGAATCGGGTACGACCGAACTCAGCGAAATGCTGGCGGACCTGCCGGCGGCGACCTCGACCCTCAACGACAGCACCGTGGCCGGCAACGTCCAGAACTCGGGCCTCAGCGCCATCCAGTTGCGCAACCTGGGCGACAACCGCACCCTGGTGCTGATCGACGGCCGCCGCACCGTGTCCAACAGCGCCAACGCCAACCGGGTCAGCACCAGCACCATCCCCTCCAGCTTCGTCGACCGGGTCGAGATCATCACCGGCGGGGCGTCTTCCGTCTATGGCTCGGACGCCGTGGCCGGGGTAGTGAACATCATCACCACGCGCGACACCGGCCTGTCCGTGCGCGCCCGTGGCGGCGTATCCGAGGAAGGCGACGGCGAGGAGCAGACCTATGAGATTCTCTGGGGCAAGAACTTCGCCGACAAGCGCGGCTATTTCGCCCTCAGCGGCACCTACGACCGGGATCACGGCATCCGCGCCGCCGATCGCGACTGGGCCGCGCGCCAGGTCAGCTACGCCTATAACGCCGAACTGGGGCGCAATGAGTTCGAGACGCTCTACACCGACGCAAACGGCACGCTGATCAGCGACTATCAGCCCGCCTCGACCTTCCCGCCCAATGCCTACCGCGACCTCAGCGGCAATACGCCCGGCGGCGTCTTCTACGGCGCCAACTCCGCGCAGCGCCGCTTCTATGAGGGCGGCGGCCTGGTTCCGCTCGGCCCCAACACCCAGACCGGCGCGCCGGTCCTGCCCGGCCAGCGGGATGACGGCAACACCGGCTACTTCCTGGCCAACCGCGACGGCTATAATCAGCGTGAGCATCGCTCGCTGATCCTGCCGCGCGAGCGCTACCTGCTCGCCGCCAAGGCCGATTACGACCTTCGCCCCAACCTCAACCTGTTCGGACAGGTTCAGTATTCGCGGGTCGACACCCAGGAGCGTCGCGAGCCGGTCGGCCTGACCTTCAACTCGACCGTGTCCGTGTTCGATCCCGATACCGGCCTTCAGACGGACGAGACGCTCGGCCGCATTCCCTGCCGTCGCGCCGATCTGGGCGACTGCAACCCGACCGTTCCCTACGATGTGTTCGCCAACAACCTATCGGCCAACACCCAGGGCATCGCCTGGGCGCGCCGCTTCAACGAGATCGGCTACCGCGACACCAGCAATCGACGAGACACCCTGCGCAGCTGGGTCGGCCTGCGCGGCGACGCCTGGGGCGACTGGACCTGGGAGGCGACGGCCGGCTACGGCCGCTACGATCAGGAGCAGCACCGCCGCAACGAGATCAACGGCCTGGCTCTGCGCCACGGCCTCAACGCGGAATTCGGTCCCGACGGCGCCATCCGTTGCGCCGATGCGGCCGCGCGTGCAGCCGGCTGCGTGCCCGTCGACCTGTTCGGTGAAGGCGCCATTACGCCGGAAGCCGCGGACTATATCCGCGCCGATCTGCGCCAGCAGGTGACGATCGAACAGCACACCCTGCAGGCCTTCATGGCCGGCTCCGTGCTGCAGCTGCCCGCCGGGCCCTTGAGCGCCGCCTTCGGCGCCGACTACCGCAAGGACAGCCAGAGCCTGCGCGGCGACCTGCTGTCGAACCTGGGCGGGACCTCGGGCAATCCTGTGCCCGACTTCGACGGCGAGATCTCAGCGATCGAAGGCTTCGCCGAAGTCTCTGTTCCGATCCTGGCCGACCTGCCGTTCGCCCGCCTGCTGAGCCTGGACGCCTCGGTGCGCCTCGCCGACTACGACATCGCCAATGTCGGCACGGTGTTCAGTTATCGGGCCGGCCTGCAGTGGGCGCCTAACACCGAACTGCGCTTCCGCGCACAGACCGCCCGCTCGCAACGCGCGCCCGACATCGCCGAACTCTTCTCGCCTCCGCGCGGGGACTTCGACACCGTCAGCGACATCTGCAGCAATGTCACGCCCTCCACGGCCGGCCGGATCGCCGAGCGCTGCCGCGAGGAAATCGGCATTCAGGCCGCCTTCGCCGAGGCGCAGAACCAGGGCAATACGGTGCGCTATCGCCAGTCGGGCTCGTCGGTCTACAGCCCGAACGGCGGCAATCTGGACCTGAAGGAAGAGACCGCAGACACCCTGACCCTGGGGGCTGTCTACACGCCCAGCTTCATTCCCCGCCTGACCCTGTCCGTCGACTACTACGCCATCGATATCAGCGACGCGATCACCCAGTATGCCAACGAGGACATTCTCATTCAGTGCTACGACAGCGACCTGTCGATCGCCGTCAATCCCTTCTGCGCCGACGTCAGCCGCAACCCCAACGACGGCCAGATTTCGTCCCTGACCCAACGGCAGTTCAACGTCGCGGGCCTGGAATCCTCTGGCATCGACGTGGCCCTGCAATATCGGTTCAACCTGGATTCTATCGGCGTGCCGGGGCGCTGGGACCTGCGCTACGATGGTTCGCACGCCCTGAAGCAGAAGCACCGGTTCGAGGGCCTGGAAGGCGAGGTCGTCACCGACCAGCGCGGAGACCTGTCCCAGGGCAGCTTCGACTATCGAGGCCGCGCCTCCCTGTCCTGGCGTCTGAACGACTTCCGCCTGCGCTACACCGTCAAATACCTGAGCCCCACCCTCGACAGCCGCTTCCGCCTGCAGCAGTACGAGGCGCTGCTGCAGACCCTGCCGGACGCCGAATATCCGCTTTTCCTGCGCATTCCCGAAGTCTGGGAGCACGATCTCTACGCCGGCTATGATCTGGACGTGGGCGGACGAGACATCCGCCTGTACGCGGGGGTCAACAACCTGCTCGACGAGGTGAGCCCTTTCCTGCCGACGGGGGATGTCTTCAGCGGTCGCTTGGCCAACTACAACGGAGCCTATGATACGGCCGGTCGCCGTTATTATTTCGGCGTCACGGTGAAGTTCTAAGACGCGCGAAAAGGGCCATGCCGGCGGCCAAAGCTTTCGCCGCCGGCAGCGTTCCAAAACCTGCACAATCAAGTAAATCGACTCCGACCGGGCGACACCCTTACCACTAGCCCTGGAGAGCATGGCCGGGCAGCTAAGCTGCCATAGAGAGTCGTTGGCAAGCCGGGGAGATCGGGGCGCAGACCCGTCATCAGGCTGGCCGTGATGACGCTGTCGGCCATGACCTGATACGGCGAAGCCCGCGCCTGAATCCGATGCGGGTTGATCGTCAAGGACGGCGCTTGCGCCACGAAATCCAACTTGCGCTGCTGGCCGTTCGGGTCTCGTTGGGGATCAACGCCACCCCGCCCCGGCGGGCGCCGCGGCGCTTCCGCCGACATCGACGTTTCGGGGGCGCAAGCGCCCGTCGCGACGACTGACTAGCTTGAGTCACCTCAGCAAGGGCCACGCCGAGGCGCTCCGCGGGCCTTTGCTGTCCAAGACGCGATCATAAATAACGCCTCGCGAAGCGGTCTTTCCGGCTCAGCTGGGCTCAAAGATACTTCATACAGTACTGCGAGCTGCGCTGCTTGACCCCGCCGAACCAGCGGCAGGCGAACCGGCTGGGAACCGAACAGTTGAGAACATGAGAGCTCCTGCGCCGTCGCCTTTAACTTGCGCCTGTACATAGTGGCGGCCCGCCGGGGACATGACGATTGTCGCCGTACAGTGCTCAGAACAAGGCCGGAGACGCATGGACGAAATCGCCGCGCTTGAAATTCGGAGATCGAGGGCTCGCCGCAAAGCAACCGCCGCCGCTTACAAACACGCCCCGTAATATTTGAGCAAAAATATCATATTTTGCGCAATTTCATCATTTTACAATTCTGCATTCTCCCGCATTCCAGCAAAAAAATATCACGAAATTAAAAATAAGGCTTTCCCAAGGCATTTTTCTGACCAACCCTGCCTTGGCGCTCGGGGCGCTTTCGAGCGAGTTCATCGGGGGAAAATCAATGTTCCGGACGACCTTCGCCGGCCGGCTTTGCGCGGCGCTCTTGACCAGCACTGCGCTGATCGCTGCGGGATCCGCTACGGCAGCCTTGGCCCAGGCGCCAGCCGTCGTCGCACCGGCTTCGACAACAGTGACCGCGCCTGCACGCTTCTTTCCCCAGGCGCCCGGCACAGACTACTTCCTAGCCGACTACGATCAGTATGAGCGTTACCTAAAGCGCGTGGCCGGCGAATCGGACCGGATGAAGCTGGAGAGCTTCGGAACCTCGGCCGAAGGGCGCACCCAGTGGATGGCGATCGTGTCTTCGCCTGAAAACCTGGCTCAACTTGATCGCTACCGCGACATTTCTCGCCGTCTGGCCCGAGCCGAGGGATTGACGGCAGAACAGGCCGCCGAGCTGGCCCATGACGGCAAGGCCATTGTCTGGATCGACGCCGGCCTGCACGCCACCGAGACCGTCACCACCCAGGGCCAGATCCAGATCATCCACCGGCTGTTGACCCAGAACGATCCCGAAACCCGGCGCACTCTGGACGACGTCATCATCCTGTTTGGCCACGCCAACCCAGACGGCCTGCAACTGGTGGCCGACTGGTATATGCGCAACGAGGATCCGTTGAAGCGGGAGTTCAACTCGATCCCGCGCCTGTATCAGAAGTATGTCGGCCACGATAACAACCGCGACTCCTACATGTCGCTGATGCCCGAAACCGAGAACATCAACCGGGTCCACTATCGCGAGTGGTTCCCCCAGATCGTTTTCAACCAACACCAGACGGGCCCGCGCGGCATGGTGGTGTTCATTCCGCCGTTCCGCGACCCGTTCAACTACAACTTCGACCCGCTGGTGATGACCACGACCACCGAGGTCGGCACCATCATGCACAGCCGTCTGATCTCTGAAGGCAAGGCCGGATCAGGGATGAACAGCGTCGCCCCCTACTCGACCTGGCACAACGGCATGTATCGGTCGGCCCCGTACTTCCACAACATGGTCGGCATCCTGACAGAGATCATCGGCGGGCCGACGCCGGAAGCCATTCCGCTGATCCCTGAGACCCAATTGGCCCGCAATGACGAGCCCATGCCGATCGCCCCCCGAATGTGGCGCCTCCAGGACAGCATCGACTACCAGTGGACGATGAACCGCGCCGTCATCGACTACGCCTCGCGCAACCGCGAACGCCTGCTGATGGGCATCTATCAGATGGGCGCCAACAGCATCGAGCGCGGCAGCCAGGACAGTTGGACCATCACGCCGCAGAAGATCGACGAGCTGAAGGCTGCGGCCACCACCGCCGACCGCGGCGCCATTGAGGCGGGCCTGTTCGATACGGTGCTGAAGACGGCCGAAAACCGCGATCCACGCGGCTTCATCATCAATCCCGAAGAACAGCGCGACCTGCCCACCACCGTGGCCTTCCTCAACGCCCTGATGAAGAGCGGGGTCGACATCGAGGTCGCCAGCGCCCCGTTCACCGTTGGCGGAAAGCGCTATCCGCAGGGCTCCTACGTGGTGAAGACCGCCCAGGCCTTCCGGCCCCACGTGCTGGACATGTTCGAGCCGCAGGACCATCCGCACAACACCGAATATCCGGGCGGGCCGCCCAAGCTGCCTTACGACGTGGCCGGCTACACCCTGGCCTATCAGATGGGGGTCACGTTCGATCGCGTGCTGGACGGCTTTGACGGTCCCTTCAGTCGGGCGGACGATCAACTGGCCACGCCGCCGGGCGCGGTCATCGGCTCGGGCCGCGCGGGCTTCGTCATCCCGCATGAGGTCAACAACAGCTTCATCCTGACGAACCGCCTGCTGAAGGCGGGGGCCAGCGTCGAATGGCTGGAGAACGGGGCCAAGGTCGGGCGCACTCAATTGCAGCCGGGCGCCCTGTGGGTGCAGGCCTCGCCCGAAAGCACCGCAGCGGTGCGGGCGGCGGTCGGCGAACTGGGCTTCAACGCCTATGCCGTGGATCGCAAGCCGGCGGGCGGCGCCATCGCCTTGAAGCCCGTTCGCGTCGGCCTAGTCGACCGTTATGGCGGGGTCATGAGCGCGGGCTGGACCCGCTGGTTGCTGGAGCAGTACGAGTTCCCCTTCGAGGTGGTCTATCCCCAGACCCTCACAGCCGGGAACCTGAACGAACGGTTCGACGTCCTGGTGTTCACCGACGGAACCACGCCTGCGCTGAATCACGCGGCCTATCGCCCTCAGCGCAACCAGCCTCTACCGCAAGCCGAGGACATCCCCGAGGCCTATCGCTCTTGGCTGGGCGAAGTGACCGCCGACGGCGCCGTGCCCCAGATCGCCGAGTTCGCCCGCAACGGCGGTTCGGTCATCACCATCGGCAGCGCCAATCGCCTGGCGCACCTGCTCGGCGCGCCCATCGCCCCGGCCCTGGTCAAGGAAGAAAACGGAACGCAGCGGCCACTGGCCACGACCGAGTTCTTCCTGCCCGGCTCGATCCTGAGCGCCAGGGTGGACAACACCGATCCGTTGGCCTTCGGCATGCCGGCCCAGGCCGACGTCTTCTTCTCCAACGGCCAGACCTATCGCATCGCCGGCGAAGGCGCGAAGTCCGTGGCCTGGTTCGACACCGACGCCCCGCTGCGCAGCGGCTGGGCGCACCATCAGGAGTTGCTCAAGGACACCTCGGCCGTGGTCGAAGTCGACATCGGCAAGGGCAAGCTCTTCGTCTACGGCGTCGAAGTTCTGCAACGCGCCCAACCCGCTGGGACCTTCCGGCTGTTCTTCAACGGCCTGCTCTACGGCCCGGCGGTCGCTGCCGACTGAACCCGGCAGCCAACGATGGAAGCCGATACTTACGACGGCCTGGCTTCCATCGCACGCCTCTCAGAGAATGGTGCTTAGCAAGATTGGAGACCTCATAAATTATTATGCCTTGATTTGCAGTCAGCCCACACAACGCTTCGCTTACTCTTACTCTAAAAAAGAACCAAATAGATCCGGGGACCAAGTGATGAACACTCAAGGACGCGCACAATCCAAATCGAGCGCCTCACGAGTATTGCTAACCAGTGCTTGCGCCTACGCCGCGCTGATGGCCGGCGCAGCCCACGCTCAGGAAGATCAGTCCGGGTCCGCGACCCAGGTGAGCGACATCATCGTCACCGGCTCGCGCGTCGCGCGCCCGGACTATGTGGCCAACAGCCCGATCGTATCGGTCTCGACCGAGGCCATCGAAGACACCGGCCAGGTGTCGGTCGAACGCGCCCTGACGCAGCTGCCGCAGTTCACCGGCGCCTTCGGTCAGGCCAGCACGGGCAGCAGCTCCACGACCCTGAACGCCGGTCAGGCCAACGCCAGCCTCAGAGGCCTGGGCCCCAAGCGGACGCTGATCCTGCTGGACGGGCGCCGGATGCAGCCGTCGTCTCCTGACGGCTCGATCGACCTGAACACCCTGCCTGACGCCCTGATCGGCAATGTCGAGGTCATCACCGGCGGCGCCTCCACCGCCTATGGCTCGGACGCCACGGCGGGCGTGGTCAACTTCCGCCTGCGCAACATCGAAGGCCTGACCCTCAGCAGCCAATACGGCGTCAGCGAATACGGCGACGGCGAACAGTTCCGTGCGACCGCGACAGCAGGTTCGCGTTTCGCCGATGGACGCGGCCGCGCCATGATCTCGGTCGACTACTCCCAGCGCGAGCCTGCGCTTCAGAGTGACCGGTCGTTCAACATCATGCGCACGCCCCAGAACGGCACGGCGACGCTCGATTCCGGCGCCATGCTCTTCCCCGGAAACGCGCCCAGCGCCGCCGTAGTCAACAATCTGTTCGCCAATGTCTATGGCGCCAATCCCATCACCGGCTCCGCGACCTACACGGGCCAGCTGGGCTTCAACCTGGACGGCACCCTGTTCAGCCACGTGACGCCTGTCGGCGACTATTTCGTCGAGAATTTCCGCGACCCCGAGACGGACACCCAATACATCGCCGGCAGCCGCAAACAGCTCAATTTCGGCTGGCCGAACAGTCAGGTCGTGAACACCAATGAACGCATCACGGTCTTCTCCAAGCTTGATTACGATGTCACCGACAACACCTCGGTCTTCGCCCAGGCGACCTTCACCAGCTATGACGCCCTGACCTATTTCAACCCCACACTGGCGTCGGGCGCCGCCTATGCGCTGAGCGCGCCGGTGACCAATCCGTTCCTGACGCCTGACGCCCGGCTGGTCCTGGCGTCGCGCCCCGATCCCAACGGGGACTTCACCTTCCAGAAGGCCTTCACCGCCGCCGGCGACCGACTGCAGACCAATACCTATGACGTCTATCAGATCGTCATAGGCGCCGACGGCGTCGTGCCGTACCGCGACTGGACGTGGGACGCCTTCGCCAGCGTGGGCCAGACCAAGACCAACAACGTCCAGCACGGCGCGCTCAGCAAATCCGCGGTCATGAACCTGCTGTACGATCCGTTCGGCGGCGCGGGCGGTTCTCGGATGGAGTACGACCCTGTGACGGGCGCCTCCGTGGGCATGGTCGACTACCCTGTGCTCTGCGAAGGCGGCGCCAACTTCTTCGGCAACCATGCGCTTTCCCAAAGCTGTATGGACTACATGAGCCGCCGGACGTCGAACACCAACGAGATGAAGCAGCGCGTCGCCGAAATAAACCTGCAGGGCGGCTTGTTCACCCTTCCGGCGGGTGAGGTCCGCGTGGCGACCGGCCTCGGCTATCGCTACAATTCCTTCCAGTACAACTCCGACGAGCTTTACAACATCCCGGGCGTCGGCAGCGACATTCTGGGGTACAGCGTACTGCGTCCTTCCGGTGGCGACACCAGCGTCAGCGAGATCTACTTCGAAGCGCTGGTTCCCATCCTGAAGGACATGCCGATGGCTCAGGAGGTCAACATGAACCTCGGCTATCGTTATTCGGATTACAGCAGCGTCGGCGGCGTCAGCGCCTATAAGGTCGATGTCGACTGGAGCGTCATCGACGCTCTGCGTCTGCGCGGGGGCTACAACCGCTCGGTGCGCGCGCCCAGCGTCGGCGAGCTCTACGCTCCGGAATCCTCGGGCAGCACCGGCATCGGCAGCCCCAGCGCAGCAACGCCGTTCGGCGGCGACCCTTGCGATGTCCGTTCCGGCTATCGTGGCGGCTTCGGTCAGAGCGGCGCCAACGCCGCCCAGGTGGAGGCCCTGTGTCTGGCCATGGGCGTGCCGGCGGGCGTGCTTCCAACCTATCAGTTCGGCTCGACCCAGGTGTTCGCCCTGACCGGCGGCAACCCCGACCTGCAGGAAGAAACCACAGACACCTATTCGATCGGCGCCGTCATACAGTCGCCGTTCACCACGCCGCTTCTGGAACGGATCTCGACGTCGATTGACTGGTATTCGATCGAAGTCACCGGCGCAGTCGGCAACCTGCCGATCATCCAGACCATCGAGAATTGCTTCAATCTCAACGGCACGAACCCGACCTATGATGTGAACAACTACTATTGTCAGGTCATGGGCAAGCGTAACCCGACCACGGGCTTCCTGTTCGAGCCGGGGCAGCCCGCGCTGAACCTGGGCGCCTTCAAGGTCAGCGGCGTGGACCTGCAGATCGACTGGACGTTCGATTTGGCCGACATCGGTCTGCCCGCCTCTGCCGGCAGCCTGTCCCTGGGCACCGTGGTCAGCTATGTCGACAAGTTCGAAATCCAGAACCTGCCGGGCGGCCCTTCCTACAACTACGCCGGCAGCCGCGGCACCGCCGTCGAGGACGGCGCTGGCGTGGCTCACCCCGACTGGAAGGCCAACACGACCCTCTCCTACTCCAGGGACTGGATGAACGTCAGCCTGCGGTGGCGTCATACCGCCGCGATGATCAGCGCAGAACAGGTGCGCAACGCGGCCAGCACGACGCGGGGTGTCGATTCCTATGACGTCTTCGATCTGAACGGGCGCTTCACTCTACCGCACGACCTCAGCGTACGAGTGGGCGTCGCCAACCTGTTCAACAAAGAGCCGCCCCAGGTCGGCAACTTCGCCGGCAGCTTCGACGGCCAGAACTACGATACGCTCGGCCGTTACTATTCAATCGCCGTAACCAAGAGCTTCTAAACGGCTGGGACGCCGGGGAAGGAAAGCGTCAAGCCTCTTCCTTCCTCGGCGCCCGCTTTGATGAGCCCCTGCGCACATCCCGTCCCTGTGTCCATCCCAAATTGAAAGCTTCAGTTTCCACCACCGAAAGGCGGGAACTGATTATTCGGAACGATCATCTTGGCCGGTTCGGCCTTTGGTCTGTCGCCCCTATCAATACGCGCATGAACAGCGGAATTCAGAACATGAAATTCACCAGTCTTACGGCCCTCACCCTCGCACTCTCGTGTTTTGCCGGCACAACGGGCTGGACGGCTGAACTGCCGGAGATGCAGCAGTCCGCCATCATCGGAACCGTCGAACGCGATCGTGAGCAACTCGGAGCAACCGCCCTGGCCATCTGGGGTTTCGCCGAGGTCGGCTATCAGGAGACCCAGAGTTCAGCGCGCCTGCAACAGGATTTGACTGCCGCTGGCTTCACAATCACCGAGGGAATAGCTGGCCAGCCGACCGCCTTCCTCGCCAGCTTCAAGAACGGCGACGGCCCGGTAGTCGCCCTTCTGGCTGAATTCGACGCCCTGCCGGGCCTGTCCCAGGCAGTGTCGCCGGTCGAACAGTCCCTGCATGCGATCGCCGGCCATGGCTGCGGCCACAATCTGTTCGGCGCAGCCTCCTCCTATGCCGCCATCGCCGTCCGCCAGTGGATGGTCGACAACAACATCAAGGGCGAATTGCGCGTCTATGGCACGCCTGCCGAAGAAGGCGGCTCGGCCAAGGCCTTCATGGTCCGCGACGGCCTGTTTCGCGACGTCGATGTCGCGCTCCATTGGCACCCCGCGACGGTCAACAGCGCCAGCCAAGGAACGACTAAGGCCAATATCAGCGGCAAGTTTCGATTTTACGGCACGTCATCCCACGCCTCCGGCGCGCCGGATCGCGGGCGCTCGGCTCTGGACGCCGTAGAGGCGATGAACGCCATGGCCAATATGATGCGCGAGCACATCCCTGATGGGACCCGCATCCATTATGTCATCACCGATGGCGGCGAAGCGCCCAACGTGGTGCCCAACTATGCGGAATCCTACTACTATGTCCGTCATGGCGATCCTGAGGTCGTTCTGTCCGTTATGGAACGGCTGAAAAAGGCCGCAGAAGGCGCCGCCCTCGGGACGGAAACCCGCTACGAGTTCCAGCAGATCGGCGGTGTCTACAGCATGATGCCGAACGGCGCGCTGATGGCCGTCATGGACCGCAACCTGCATCGCGTCGGCGGCATCTCCTGGACGCCGGAGGAAACGGCGTTCGCGACCGAACTCCAGAAAACCCTGGCCACAACCCCGCCGCTGTCGAGCGTGAGTGAAATTCAACCCGCCAAACTGAGCTTCGATGGAGCGGGCGGATCGACCGATGTGTCGGATATCAGTTGGGTCGTCCCCACCGTCGGCCTGGCGACCGCTACATTCGTGCCGGGTTCAGCGGGGCATAGCTGGCAGAACACCGCCGCCGCAGGCTCCAGCATTGGGGTCAAGGGCGCGGTCGTCGCCGCCAAGACCATGGCCCTGACGGCGGCGGAACTGTTCGTCAGCCCTGAAACGATCGCCGCGGCGACGGCCGAGCTTCATGAACGTCGCAGCGCGGATTTCGTCTATCGCCCTCTGGTCGGTGACGGCCCTCCTCAGTTGAACTATCGCAACGACCGCGAATGACGGCGAGACGTTGGGAACACAATAGACGTCCCAACGGAGGCCTTAGGCCGCCGCCGTCGTGGCGCGGCACGGCCATGGCCTGGTCGAACAGGACGTGCTCCAGCGCGACCCTCGGCCTCAAGGAAGCGCCCCGCGGTTTCGGCGCCTTCACCCTGATTGACGAATAGGAAGCGAACGTCCGGGTGTTGGGTCTCAGTCTCGGCCAGGGCCGGCATCTCGCGCCGGCAGGGCGGGCGCCAGGTGGCCCACAGATTGATCACCGTTGGCCGACCGGCAGGCTGCGCCAGATCGAGCGGCTCGCTTGAAAGCGTGGCGAGCGTCACCGCCGCGGGCGGCAGGGCGGCGGTCGGGACTTCAAGTGATAGGCCACGTTCCACACGATCGCCGCGACCGCTACAGGCGCGAGCGCCCAGGCGATCAGCCGGCGATCGCGCAGCATGCAAGTCGACGCGGCAGCCATCACCAGCAGCACCCAGGGCCAGTCGAAGCCTCCCTGCCACACGGCGAAGGCGCGTAAAGGGTCGCGCTCGGAATATTCCCAGTGACGGACAACATGGGCCAGCCGCGCGACGGCCAGACCGCCTGCGACCATCGCCGTGCTCCAGGCGTTGAAACGCGCACTGATCCGACTGGCCATCCAGCCCGAGAGGATCATGAAGACGATCCCCCCAGAAGAATGGCCAATCGCTCGCCGGACAGGACGACAGGGCCGATTTCGAAGGCGCTCACACGACCGCTCTCGCGATCTCCAGCGAAGCCAGGACATCCCCGGCCTTCATCTCGCCCACCAGCCGCGTCGCGGGCGGCTCGGACGCCTGGACGTTCAGAAAGATCATCGTCGGCGGACCTATCACGGCGAAATCGCTCAGCAGGGCGCGCGTCTCGGACGTCGTGCGGGTGACATCGACTTCAATCAGTCGCACGTTCTGCAGGCGAGCCTTAAGTCGGAAGGCGCACATCCCCGTCATGAGATTGCTGGTCGTTGGCTGGACGGTAGAGGCTGTCTGCGGCGCGGAAGACGCCCTGGCCGCCATCGACACCCCCCCTTTGACGCCATCGTACTGGATCTGGGCCTGCCTGACGGCGACGGACTGGAGGTGATGCGCCGGATGCAGACGCGGGAGATGGACGCGGGGGTGCTGATCCTGTCCGCACGCGATGCAGTGACGGACTGGATCGGAGGGCTGGACGCCGGTGCGGACGACTATCTGGTCAAGTCTTTTGACCTGGACGAGGTGGCGACGCGTTCGCCCCTGGGCTGGCTCAGGATCAGCGTTCACCTGAACGACCTGTCGCTCGCCCGGCCTCGCTCGGACGAAGGACGGCCCGCGCCTGCCGGATGATCCCGCAGGCGCAGGCCCCGTCCTCAGGCGCTCACATAGGTTTCGGTGTCGGTGACGGTCGCATAGGCGAAGGCCAGCGCCGCCATCAGAGTCGCATGCACCGAGGCCGCCGGGACGGTCACGCCGCCGAACTCCAGGTCGCGCGTGGCGCAGGCGTCCTGCACGACGGTCGTCCTATAGCCGTAGTCGCTGGCGGCGCGCGCGGTCGCGTCGATGCACATATGGCTCATGGCGCCCACGACCACGACCTCTTCGACGCCGTCGGCATCGAGGATCGCCTTCAGGTCGGTCTTCAGGAAGGCGTTGGGGAAGTTCTTGACGACGACGGTCTCTCCGTCGCGCGGGGCTGCGGCCGCATTGATCTCGGCGCCTGCGGAATCCGGCGTGAAGAAGGGCGCGTCCGGGCTCTGGAAGATGTGCTGGACATGGATGACGCGGTCGCCCTTGGCGCGGGCGGCCTCGATCACCCTGGCGGCGTTGCCGGCGGCCTTTTCAATGCCGACCAGCTCGAATTTGCCGTTCGGGAAATAGTCGTTCTGGATGTCGACGACGACGACGGCGCGCTTGCTCATGGGAGGCCTCTCTTGTTGGCGTTGCAGGGTTGAGGACCTGGACCCTAGGCGGCGAAGGGCGTAGGAGCGATTGTCGATATCGACATAATAGGGACTGAAAGCGACACATGACGGGCCGACGACAGGCTGAGGTGGGGATAGTGCTCTATCCCGGCGTCCAGACGTCCGCCGCCCTGGCGATGACGGATCTGTTCACCGTATCGAACCGCTTTCAGGCGCCGGGCGCCGCCGACGAGACGGCGTCCATCGTCGTCAGCCACTGGCGCGTGGAGCATCCGGGGCGCGCCCCCGAACGGGTGTTCGAGACCGAGGCGGTCGAGGGCGACCACCCCGACGTGCTCATCATCCCGCCCAGCCTGGACAGCCCCGTCACCGCAGAGATCGCCGCGCCCTATGTCGCGTGGCTGAACGCCGTCCATGCCGGGGGCGGCGCCCTGGGCTCAGTGTGCGCGGGCGCATTTCTGCTCGGCGAGACCGGCCTTCTGGACGGACGGCCGGCGACGACCCACTGGATGCTCGAAGACCAGTTCCGCGCCCGCTTTCCCCGCGCCCTGGTCGATGTGGATCGGCTGTTGATCGACGGCGGCTCGGTGCTGACGGCGGGCGGGCTGATGTCCTGGACGGACCTGTGCCTGCGGCTGGTCGAGCGGTTGCGCGGCGCCGAGGTCATGACGCAGGCGGCGCGCTTCATGCTGGTCGATCCGCCGGGGCGCGAGCAGCGCTACTACAGCCTGTTCTCGCCGCGCCTGGGCCACGGCGACGCCGCCGTGGCGGACGTGCAGCACTGGCTTCAGGACACCGAGGCCAGGGACATTTCGCTGGAGACCCTGGCGGCCAGGGCCGGACTGGAGCGGCGCACCTTCCTGCGTCGGTTCCGCAAGGCGACGGGCATGACGAGCTCCGAATACGGCCAGCGGCTGCGGGTCGGCAAGGCCTGCGAACGCCTGCAATTCAGCGACAGGCCGATCGACCAGATCGCCTGGGAGGTCGGCTACGGAGACCCCGGCGCCTTCCGCAAGGTGTTCGCCCGGTTCGTCGGCCTGACGCCCGGCGAATACCGCCAACGCTTCGGGGTGGCGCCGCACCGATCCTAGGCGGTCGCCTCGCCGGCGGCGGCCCGTCGCTCCCGGAAGTTGCGGCGATAGTCCGAGGGCGCGGTCCCGAGGCGCGCGGCGAACTGCTGCCGCAACGACAGAGGCGTGCCGAAGCCGGCCTTCTCGGCCACATGTTCGACCGGCAAATCGGTCGTCTCGAGCAGTTGCTGGGCGCGCGCCACGCGTTGCGTGTTCAGCCACTGCGTCACGCTGAGCCCCGTGGTTTCCCGGAAATGGCGGGTGAAGGATCGCCGGCTCATGCGCGCGACGGCGGCCAGCCGATCGACTGTCAGCGGTTCCGACAGATGGGCGGTCGCCCATTCCAGCACGCCCGGCAGCCGCCTTTGGCAAGGAAACGCCGGAACAGGCTGTTCGATGTATTGCGCCTGCCCGCCCTGGCGATGGGGCGGCGTGACCAGCATACGGGCCATGCGATTGGCCATGTCCGCGCCATGCCGTTGCCGCACGAGGTTCAGGCAGCAGTCGATCGCCGCCAGGCTGCCCGCCGAGGTGATGACGTCGCCATCCTCGATATAGAGGACGTCGGGCCGGAACCTGGCCTTGGGGAACCGCCGGGCGAAGGCGTCGCGCGCCACCCAGTGGGTCGTGGCCTCCCGCCCGTCGAGCAGACCGGCGTCGCCCAGCACGAACGCTCCCATACATAGGCCCAGGATCGTCCTGCCCTCGCCATGCGCCCTGCGGATCGCCTCGATCACCGCCTCCGGCGCACGCAGGTCGGGATCGCTCCAGCCCGGCACGACGAGGATATCCGCCTGCGACATCGCCTCCAGCCCGACCTCGACGGTGATGGTCAGGCCGGCCTCGGTGCGGACCGCCCCCGGCGTCGCGGCGCAGTAGCGCACGTCATAGGCCGGATAGCCGACAGGGGCGCTGGCGTTGGCGAACACCATGCCCGGCGCCGACAGATGAAACAGGCTGACCCCGTCGAAGGCGAGGACCGCGACCCGGATTTTGGACATCGTTCTCTCCTGAAACGAAGGTTGGCCCAAAACTATTGATGGGTGTCTTATGGGTCAATTGCGACGACTGTCAGGTCAGGCGAGATCAAGCCGCAGAGACGGCGCCCGCCATCACCGGCCCGGCGCCGCCTGGTTCAGGAACTGATATGACCTCGTCCATTTTCGGCGTCCGGCAGGGCCATGCGCCTGCGCCCCTCTCCATTCTCGACTTCGCCATGGCCGGCAAAGGCCTGTCGGCGCGCGAAGCGCTGGCGGCGAGCATCGCCCTGGCTCAGCTGGCGGATCGTCGCGGCTTCACCCGCTATTGGGTGGCCGAGCACCATTCATCGCCGGGCGTGACCACCTCGTCACCGCCGATGCTGCTGGCGCGTCTTGTCGGCGAGACCCGCCGCCTTCGCCTGGGATCGGGCGGCATGATGCTGCCCAACTATCCGCCGCTGGTCGTGGCCGAGCAGTTCGGACTGCTGGCCTCCATGGCGCCGGGGCGGGTCGATCTGGGTGTCGGCCGCGCGCCGGGGACCGACATGACGACCGCCATGGCCCTGCGACGCGGACAGATCGGCGCCGAGGACTTTCCGGCTTAGCTGATGGAGCTTCTGGGCTTCCTTGACGCCGACTTCCCGGCCGGAAACCCCTATGGCGACCGGGTGCAGGCGGTGCCCGACCCCTGGCAGGATGCGGAAAACGGCGTGGCGCGCTCGTTCGAGCGCCCGCCCGTCTGGCTGCTCGGCTCCTCCGGCTATTCCGCCCAGCTCGCCGCCCATCTGGGCTTCCCCTTCGCCTTCGCCGCCCACCTGGCCGACGAGAACCTGGAGGCGGCGCTGGCGCTATATCGCACGAATTTCCGGCCGTCCGCCGTGCTGGACCGCCCCTATGTCATCGTCAGCTCGGGCGTGATGGCGGCCGATGACGAACGCGAGGCGCAACGCCAGTCCTGGGCCTATTCACACGCGATGATGCGCATGTCTTACAGCAAGTCCTTCGTCGTGCCGACGCCGGACGAGGCCGAGGCCTATGCCTACACCGAGCAGGAACGGCGGGTCGTCGCCATGTGGGACGCCAAGACCATGATCGGCACGGGCGAACAGGTCACGGCCCAGCTGAACGCGCGTCAACAGCAGACCCAGGCGGACGAGATGATGATCCTGAACCTCGGCCACACGCCATCGGCGATTCATCGCTCGACCGAATTGATCGCTGACGCCTACGGCATGCCCTAGCGGTTAGGGTCAGTCCTGCGCCAGTAGCTGACATTGATCGTCTGATGAGAAGCAGACATTGGGCTGCTTTGGTTGTGGTCGCTGACATCCCGCAAAGCTCGCTGACGAAATTCGGTGCTTCACCTTCGCTTCCGTAATCAAGCAGAGGATTGCGAGTGCTACGGTTCAATACGTGGCGTCGATGTCTATTCGACGAGGGTTTTAAAGACCGCGCGCCAGCTGTCTGACAAAGGCGCTACAGGCGCGTCAGTTAAAAATCCTACTCTCCGCCGCGTCCAGTCTGCTATGCAGATTACGATAATATGTGGACAGGGGAATCACCTTGAAAAACAAACTAGTGCTGGCTGCGTCGGTCTGGTTGTTAAGCACGTCCGCCATGGCGGGCGAGACGATCTTGCGCGGCCCGGCGCCCGACTGGATTCCGGCATTTGCGCCGCATCTATCCAACAGGCCGGACAACCCATCCCAGCACGTCCGCTATGAGGTAGTCGAAAGCCATGTGCGCGCCTTCGACGATCATACCGAAACCTATGTCCGTATGCGGCTACGGGTTCTGTCGCCCCTGGGCCTGCAACAGGCCTCACAATTGGGGCTGGAATGGAACCCGGCCTTGCAGACGCCGACCGTCCACCACGCCCGTATCATCCGCGCAGGTGAAACCTCCGATATTCTGGACAAGGCTGACTTCACCATCCTCCGTCGCGAGGCGGCGCTGGAGCAGTCGCTACAGATCAATGGCGTCCTGACGGGCGTCTTGGTGAACCCCGACATCCGCGTTGGCGACACCATCGACTTTGCCTATTCCTTCCGCACGCGGTTCGATGTCTTCAACAACCCGCTCGAAACGCTGACTTATTCCCACTCACCGCTTCCTTTGGATCTGGGCGCGACAACGATAAGTTGGCCGGCGTCAATGCGCGTGCAAACCCGCGCAGGACGCCACGCCGTCCTTCCTCCGATCACCCAAGAGGGCGACTTCAAAGTTCTGATCCATCGCGTGACCGACGTTGAAGGAGAAGCCTATCCAGACACCCTCGCCGCCCGTTCTCATCCCGACTACGGCTGGCAGATCAGCAGCATCCCGCAATGGGGGACGATCGCGGACCACATCCGCTCCGCCTTTGATCAAGCCAGCGCCCTACCCGATGCCGCCGATATGGCCGCGCACGTTGCGCGTATAAAAACCGAGCACGCCACCCCGGAAGCCCGCGCCTTAGCGGCGCTGCGACTGGTTCAGGACGAGGTGCGCTACATGGCCCTGACGCTCGGCGAGGGCGGTTGGCTGCCGGTCTCAGCCAGCGAAGTCTGGGCAAAGCGGCAAGGCGATTGCAAGGGCAAGACCGTGCTTCTGGTCGCCCTGCTGAGAGAGTTGGGGATCGACGCGGTCCCAGTTCTGGTGTCTTCGGCAAACCTGCCCCTCGATAAATATCTGCCGATGGTCAGCGCATTCGATCATGTGATCGTGAAGGCCCGCATCAACGGGGAGACCTATCTGATGGATGGGGCGCGTATCGGCGATCGGAGTCTGTCGCCGGACCGCCCCCTGGTTCACGAGTATGTGCTGCCGATCGTGGAGCGCGCCCGCCTGGAGCAAATCCCACTGAAACTGCCCCCGCGCCCGACTGGCGTGCTGCATGTCGAGATCGACTTTTCCGACGGCGTCTACGGCCCTGCAAGGGTGACGGTGACCGATATCAACCGCGGCTACAGCGCCACTGAAATGCAGGCTGGCGTGGCTCAGGTTCCCGCCGCCGAACTGACCCGCTTGTATGATCAACGCTGGAACAATTTCCTGAAGGATTACGGCCAGGTTTCGGACATCAAGAGCCAGTGGGAGTACCGCGAAGACACACACGAGTTCGTCGCCAGCGCGACGGCTCGCGTCGCCTTCGACTGGAGCGACGGCCCCGTCGAAATCCCCTTGGCCCATGTCACCTGGAAAGGTTTTGAACTGCATAAGGACGAGAAGTTCAGGGACGCTGATTACGGCAAGAAATTCCCCAGTTCATCCTCATTCCGCACCACCGTCATCATGCCTGAAGGCGAAGATGTCCTTGACCTGTCGGTCCGGCCCTATGAGGTCGAGGCTGGCGCGACCCGCTACTTCCGCACCGTCCAGCGCAACGGCAACCGACTGGATACCGATCGTGGTTCGATCACTCTTCGCCCTTACGCCACAGCGGCGGAGGTCCAAGCCGAGCAGGCGGGCATGGACAGCTTCGAAGACCTGAAGGCCACCATGCAGGTGAAGCGAGGCTACTCCCTGACGGCGGCTGACCGGCAGACGCTGACGACAGCTCCCGAGGGCGATCCCGAGGTGGCTCTGCGCCGCGGCTATTCCCTCTACGACGAAGGCGATCATGTCGGCGCCATCGCCCAGTTCGACGCCGCAATCGCGGGCTTTCCTTCGCCCCAGGCCAACGCCCTGGCCAATCGTGCTCTAGCCTATCTGGCGCTGGAGGATCTGGAAAAGGCTCGCGCCGATATCGCCGCTGGGGAAGCCGTCGATCCGAACGAAACAATACTGTTCCACGCGAAGGGGCGTCTGGCTGAAATCGAAGAAGATGATCTGGAGGCCGTTCTGGCCTTCACCGGCGCGCTTCGGTCGTGGCCCGAGAACAGCCACGCCCTTTACCGCCGCGCCGCCGCCTATGAACGCATGGGTCAGTCCGCCCGCGCCCTCGCAGATCTGGAGCAGATCGTCACGCTGGAGCCGCAGGAAGCTGGCGCCAAGATCGCCCTGGCGACCCAACTGCTCCGGATGGGCCGCGCCGAACAGGCTTATGAGCAGGCCGGCCTGTTGGCGCAGGCCGCCGGCTACCCCGACGCCAAGGTCCAGATGTTCATCGGCATAGCGCAGTCTCTGGCGTCCGACCTCAGGGCGTCAGATCCCGCCAAGGCCGAGGCGGCGCTGACCAACGCCCTGTCGGTGGAAAGCGATTTCCCCGCCCTGTTGATCGATCGGGCGGGCATCCGCGAGATGCAGGGCGACAGCCGAGGCGCCGCAGCCGATATGGCGCGTTTCAAGCAGTTGACCCGCATCAACCTTGATGACCCCGCGCAGGCCTGCGCCTCGCAATCCCTTTTGCGGCACAGCCGCCATTTCGCACTAACCATGTGCGACAAGGCCCTCGAGCGACGAGGGAACGATGCCGAACTGCATATGAGGCGTGGATATCTGCTGTATGTCCAGAACCGCGAAAGTGAGGCGCTCGCCGCCTATCGCACGGCCGCAGAACTGGACCCATCCAACCAAAAGGCCAAATACGGTCTAGGCAAAATGCTTAAGGACACCGGCCAAGCCGTCGAAGGCGATGCCCTCATGACAGCGGCGTTGAGCTCCGATCCGAAGGCTAACGAAGGCTACGAGAGGGATAAAGCCAGGAATTGAGTGCGGCCGAGGGTCCGACGCCCCCTAGCAGACGATGACCGGGCTCGCTTTCGGACCCGGTCGTAAGTCAAAGATCGATCTGCTCTGACATCTCCAGGGTGTCGTCCACCTCGATGCCGAGGTATCGGACGGGGCTCCCAGCTTTCGGTGACCCAACAGGAGTTGGCAAGCGCCAGGTTGCCAGTCTTCTTGTAGATGAAAGACACCTTCGTTCGGCGGAGGCTGTGGGTTCCGTATCCCTGCGGGTCGAGGTCGATCATCCGAACCCATTGATCGACGAGTCGGAGCATACTGTCGGGTGCCAATGTGCTGACCGGGCCGGTTGCGGCTCGGGAACAGCCAGTCCTCTTCGCACTAACCGCGGACCTTTAGCCGGCGATCGCGTCACGCGCGCTTTGTGATTTCGAACGGCAGGGGCCTGCCAGTTTTCTTTCACGCCGCCGCGGACGCGGAGGGCCGTGCGCTTCTGGTCGAACGGGCGCCGCTGGAACGCGAACTGGTCGAGATTGATCGCAAACTGAAGCGCGCGCAGACCATGTGCCTGGACGGCGCGATGGAGGGCGAGGACGGCGAGGAGGTGCGGAGTGAATTGCGCAACCTGATCGACCGGGTGGATTTCATCCCGGTAGCGGGCCTGGGCAAGTTCCAGTTGGAGGCGCACGGCAGCCTGGCGGGGCTGTTGGCGCTGTAACAGGTCCCCAAAAACAGAAACCCCCGGAGCGAGGGCTACGGGGGTTTAGTGATGCTTGGGTGCGGGAGCCCGCATTGGCCACCATAACTTCAACTGGACAATGGACGTTCCCGCCTAGATTGCGCTTGCGCGAATAGAGCATTGGATCGTCCCCCAAAGCAGAGCCTACGGCCCCGCTACGGTCATGTTGCCATAGATGATGTCCCGGCCCTTGTTGCGGCACTCCCCCGGCCCGCCCACGGGACAGCCGATGGCCGTGCCCGGGCCCAGATTGACGATATCGCGCGAAGCCCTGATCTCCGCCGAGCCCGAGTTGACATAGAGTTGCGAGAGGCCGTCGAAAGTGATGAAGCCGAAGTTCAGATTGCTGATTCCGCCGTCAACCGCATAAAAGAGCGCCGGTTTCTGACACGCCGTCGGCAGCGTGCCATTAGCCCTGTCCTTCTGGAAGGCCAGCAGGCCGCCCATGCTGCCGACGTTTGCCCTTGATCGGCTGTTGGACATTGACCGGCACGCCCAGGGTGTTGACTCAAATCGGTCGTCCACACTGGGCGGAACGGATTGGGTAGAAGGCGCTGCGTCCGTGCCATGCCCGACAGCGCAATCGGCTGACCGGCGGCTCAGCCTGGGCGGCAAGATTGTCCCTGCGCGGCTGGCCCAGCAGTTCATCATGGCCGAGGCTCGTGGCCCTGATGCTCGCACTGAAGAAATCGCCTTCGGCCTAGATGGCTGGGACGGTTACCGCGCCGCCCGCAACAGTCTGCTCGCCTATTGACGCAACAGCGGCACGAAAAACCCGATTGCTATCGGTGCTATCGGGGCGACAGCCATGCTTCATAGCATCGGACCTCGCTATCGGCGACGGCCCAACGATCGCACCTGCCTTCGTCGGCGGTTCGCTCAGTTCAACTTCGGGTGCGGACTTCAACGCGATGGTCGAGGCCAGCCCGCGCGTCCGCTACGTTGAGAACATGCAGCGTGGCTACCATCGTATTCTTTGGAGCGGGTCGCGCGATCCCGACGTTGGGGCCTGAGGACGCCCCCCCCCCCCTCTAGGCTTGCAGCATCGTAGCCGCGGCGGTGAACACGGCGTGGCCCGTCAGCGCTCACCCGATCCGTTGCATACGCCGCTCATCACGCAAGCGATCACTGGCAAGCTCCGTTGATCAGGTCCCGAGAGAGGCCCTCCCCTCCGCCATTCCGTCGCCCGCCGCTGCTTTCCTCTCAGACCGAAGAGGAACCAGCGTACGTCAAATGCGACGCTGACCGTTCCCCGTCATGTTTCTGAAACTACCGTCTGCTCAAACGCCCCTGGGTCGTCTTCGGGCGAGTGTCTGGACTTGCGGTGGCGGTCTGAACGGATGGATAGCGACATCATCGCCGGCTGGGTGGCGGAAGAAATTCTGCCCTGGGAGGGGCTTGTACGAAACTGGCTGAGGCGCCGGTGGGGACATGCCGTGGAGGTCGAAGACGTTCTGCAGGAGGCCTATTGCCGCATCGCCTCTCTGCAATCGATCGATCATATCGCGAACGGCAAGGCCTACTTCTTCACGACGGTTCAGTCCCTCGTTCTGGACAGCCTTCGCCGGGCCAAGACGATGGGCGCGCGGGAGCTGAC